>NZ_JAVQKJ010000013.1:0-96544 GCF_031823395.1 Halobellus ordinarius | reverse complement strand
ATCGCTAGCCGTCTGAGCGATCCCATATCGCCAGACGGCGTCCAATTCCCGGTTAGCTTGACGGTATTTTCCTGTGAGAGCGTCTGAAACTACAGTCAGTTAGCGGCAAAACAAGGCAAGTCACATCCAACCGAGGGCGAATCTAAGATGGGGACTGACAAAGCTCGACGCGAGTCGCGTGCGTCCCTGTCTTTTCCATTTTTCGTCGGTTTGATCCTCTCGCTGTTCGGAACTCCGTTGCTTGGACGGCTTGGTCTTCTGCGATGGGCCGAAGTGTCGGCAGCCGGTTCGTTTCTATAGTAGCGTTTGCAAGTCTTCACTCATCCGATCGCACGCAGTCGTGCGATCAGATGAGCAATCAGTTGCGAACGCTACTATAGATCACCACCAACTCTTCAGGGCGATAGAATTATCAATTAACTTGACATCATTAACAGATAATGCTCGAACGTGGGAAAGCAATCGTCTGGAACGAACAGACCCGGCGACTGCGGCTCCCGTGGCGACTGGTACTGTGGCTTGCTTTGCTGGTCGTCCTCAGTATCCTGGTGACGACAGCCGTCGGCGTCCTCGCCAGCCGATCGATCGAATCCGTCCTCGCACTATTCACACCGGGACGACCAGGTGACCAAACTCTGATTGCGGCCCGGAATCTGGTCTTCGTGTCGGGACAGTTGGTCGTGATGGTCGGTAGCGTGTATCTGGCCGGCCGATTCCTCGACCGACGGTGGTTTCGGGATTTCGGGCTTCGATTCGACCGGGATTGGTGGGTCGACCTTGGGTTCGGCCTTGGACTGGGGGCTGTGCTGATGACAGGGGTGTTCGTCGTCGAACTGCTGGCGGGCTGGATCACTGTCAGAGAGCTGTTTTTCATCGCGCGTGCTGACTTTGCTTTCTGGCCGTGGTTCGCCTGGGGGTTCGTCACGTTCGCGGCCGTGGGCGTCTACGAGGAACTCCTGTTCAGGGGATATCTCATCGCGAACATCGCGGAGGGACTGACGTGGTTCGAGCGGGTTCGTGGGTCGGCTGCGGTCGGGCTTGCCACGCTGTTTACCTCCGTCGTCTTCGGGGTGGCACATGCCGGAAACCCGAACGCAACGCTCGCAAGTACGGTCGGTATTATGCTCGCGGCGCTCACGCTTGCGGCTGGCTACGTGTTGACCGGCGAACTCGCGATTCCCATTGGCCTCCATACGACGTGGAACTTTTTTCAGGGGACGGTCTACGGATTTCCGGTCAGTGGGACGAACAACGGCGTCTCTCTGGTGGCCATCGAGCAATCCGGTCGCAGACTACTCACCGGAGGGGAGTTTGGCCCGGAAGCGGGCCTCATCGGAATCGTTGCCACTGGAATCGGCCTCGGCCTCACCGTCCTGTGGGTCAACTGGCGAGAGGGTGCCGTTCAGTTCGACCCGTCGCTTACGAGCCCCGAACTCCGCCATCGATAGCGGTCGATCGATGAAGACGACGATGGCTGCCCGCGACGAGCGGTCCAAACCCACCGACTCCACGGTGTCGTTGACGGTGGTCGTTACTGATCGTCCGTCGCCGTCTTGCCGTCTGTGCGCGGAATCTCTGCCCCGGCGTCCGTGTCTGGAATGGCACCAAGCACGTGCTCCCGGAGGGGCGCTGTGGCGAGCGCACCGGTGACGTGCCCGCGATTCAGCACCGCGAGCGACATCCCGGCGTAGCTCGGTCGCTGGCGGTCGTACTCGATGATACGGTCGTACCTCGCGAGAAGCGGCGCACAGTTGGCCGACTCGACGGCCCTGAACTCCTCCTCGAAGTCGAGTACCTCACGGAGGTGATCCGGGCGTCTCTGGACTTCCCCGGCGGTCATCTTCCGATAGATGGACGAAACGAACATCTCGCCCAGTGCGGCCCCGGCGAAGATCGGAGCGTACTGATCGACGGTGCCGAAGCAGGCTCGGTGGAGGTTGACGGCCCAGCCACCGAGGCTGACACCCGATACGAGGACCGGGCGAGTGGTTCGATCGTTCGCCTGTGTTGCGAGCGCGTCGATGAGGGCGACCGAGGCGGCGAGCATCCCGACGAAGTTCTCGAGTTCGCCCATCGCCCGGGCGTAATCCATATTCGACCCGTCGTGGAACGGTGCGCTGACCGCCACGAGGTTGGCTGGAATCGCGTCGTCGGATGCGACGAACAACCGCCGAAACGAGTTCGAACTGAACCGCCCGAAGTCGAACGGTCGCTCGCCGCTCCCGTGGTGATAGATGAGCGTCGGATAGTCCGGGCCACGCCACTGCCAGGGCAGATACGCCGCCTCGAACGCCCCGATCGGTGTGTCGACGGGGACAGTCCGCTCACCAGCAGTACTGAGATCGTCGACCGTGGCCTCCGATTCACTCGCCACCTCGACGAGCGGTGGGGAGTCGAGGGATCGGGCGAAGAACCTCGAATCGCGCAGGAGGCCTGCACTCACCTGGATGGTCCCGATATCGATGAGTTCGTGGATGTTCGTCATCCGACCTGGAAGTCCGGGTCGGACGCCCTTAGTTCTCAACGTCAGCTCAGTCCCTCGCGGACCACCAGCGTCCCCCGGTGGGCTTGCTGTCGGGTCTGTACTGCTTCCGTGGGATATCCCCACTCGGCGACATACGAGTGGTCGTCGATTCTCGACTTTCGGATCACTCCCCCTCGCGGCCCCTTCCCTCCGGGCGAGTCGATCGGCTTCGCGAGCAGGTGGCTGCGCGAGCGTACCAGCAGCCGTGTCGTCGTCTCTTCGACCGGAGTGAGTACGGGTTTTTTGTGATCACATAGAGTCATATTCTGTATGCCTCTGCTGACGTGCAAGGGCCTCCGAAACGGAGCAATCGGAGGCCTGGCTGGGGCGGCGCTCGGGTTCGTTCCGCTCGTTCTCCTCGTCGCGCCACTCATCGGCGGTGGCGTCGCAGGATATCTGGAAGGCGACGACACCGAGCGAGGGCTGGTCGCGGGTGCCGTGGCCGGGGTGGTTATGGCAGCACTCAGCACTGTCGTCACAGGCGTGATTCTGTTCACCCGCTTCGGGGATCTGCCGTTCGCCCCCGGATCGCCGCTCGCGGGCTTCGGGATCGCTGCACTGCTGTCGTTTGCGGCCACTCTCGGGCAAGTCCTCGTTGCGAGCATCGGAGGCGCGCTCGGCAGTCTTCTCGCAGGCGCCCGACCGTCAAAAGAAGATCCGGGCGACCGTCACGAGCCCAGATGGGGCGTCGCTGTCGGAAGTCTTGTCGCCGGAGTCCTGACGTTCGCCGTCGTCACCGTTGTCGTCGCCGTCGTGCTCGAGGCGTTCATCTGGTTGTCGCTGCTCGTCGCCCTTCCGATCGGGTTCATCGCCGGTGCCGCCGTCGCCATCCTCGGGTATCGCTACGTCACGCGAGGCCCCGACAGCACCGTCAACTGGCGTCGTGTCGGCAGTGGGGTAGTCGCCGTCGTCATCGTGTTCGGGTTGCTGCTCGGCGGGGTGTACGCGCTCGGTCAGCAACGCGCCGAGCAGTCCGAACAACGTACCTACGAGTATCAGGTGACGATCTCTGCGAATCAGACCCTGTCGAACGCGACATTCTACGTGCCGGTACCGGAGACGAGCGAGGCAGCACTCGGCGAGCGGTTCGTCGAGGACGTCCAGTATCGCCGCGAAACCCCCGCGATCCGCGGGCACGACGGCGACCCCTCCCGTGTGAACTTCACGTACGAATTAGTCGACACGAAGCACGGACGGATGCTTGCCATCGGCGCCGACCGCATCGAGGTCAATCGCGTGTACTACCGCGAGGTGGAGAACGAGACGATGGGGTGGCGCGAAGCAATTCCCGAGTCGGAGTACGATCCGTCGAACCCATCGATGGGCGTGGTCGATGACGGCACCTTCACGTTCTCCGTGACTGCCCCGAGCGAGGAACCAATCGATACGGCAGCGCCGTTCGGAACGGAGCCACTGCTCACTCCGCAGTTCAACCGCACGCCGGTCGAGTGTATGTACGGTTCCCAGGAGCGCCACCGCTGCTTCGAGTACGACAGCCGTATGTACGCCACCTACGGAGCACCCGAGGACACGACGGTGTACGTCGCCGCGCACCTGGCCGGCCGCAACGAATGGATCGCCGGCGAATGGACCGGCAACGAGTACCGCGAACGGGCCCACACGGAACTGCTGGGGCCGGGCCGTGGCTGGTACTTCGTGCGGGGCGAACTGGAGGTCGGAAGCGGCCGCTATCGGGACTAATTCCTGGATCTGTTGTCTCTGATTTTCATCGGCTGACCTCTTCCAGCACCGTTTTTCCGAGGAGGAACTCGGCGAGCAGTTCGATAAAAAAGCCTGGAACGACGACGAGGACTGAACGGGTCACTCGAAGGCGGACCCCTGTCTGTCGGTGTCTCTGTCGAGAACCACACGCCCGCTGCTATTTATCGCAACGACGCGTTCTGTCTACATATGACAATGACGTGTTCTATCTACGTACGAACGCCAGACGGCGCTCGTCGTCGGTCTGCTCGCCGGAGCGGTGGTGGGGGCCGGCGCCGGTCCGATCTTGTGCCGACCCAGACGGTCTCCCCGCCGTCGTTCTCGACTGCGACCGGGACGGGCTGTGTGAGCGATCCCGCGACCGGCGACTGGGTCGGACAGGTCCCTCGCGGGGAGGCAAAGAGGATAGCCCTTCACCTCACGCACGACGTGAGCGATGTGAACACGCGAGCAAATCGAGACTCCATTCGCCTGGAACCGCGTGCTATAGTCGGAAGCGGACGTGACGAGTCTCAATATCGACAGTTTTGATGGGTTCGTTCCGGACGAGACGGGCGAAGGCTACCTCGCTTCAAGTGGTATCTGTGGCACCGACAGCACGGAAGGCGGTTCGACGAATGAACGTGAGTACGTTGCTAACTATTTTGTCTCTCTTGGACCAGTTTACCGGCACGAATCGGATTATAACCCAGCCACCCCGGAAGCACAAGACGAGGAGAAGCTGCTCGTTCAGTGTGGGGCCGATGGATGAGTTACTCGGCCTTGTTTAGATAATAAATCGTTCGGAGTCTGAGGGCTGTGAGTGTAACATAATTATCTGGGTAAATCTAACGTAGTGACAAATATAGGAAATGAAGCGAGACGGAGTAGGTGTGCAAACCAAGACCGCCCGCTTCCTGAAATAGCCGTATCGATCGCTCAAAAAAGCCGCCGTTGGTCGGGTTGAGGCATCCTACCGTCCGGGTAACGTTGGCAATGCCGACTGGGGAATTCTCGCCATTTAGGGGCTGAAAGAGTATTTCGGACATACTCACAGGGAACAGTTGGATATCCTGTGAGAAATGCCGAGAGTGATTAAATCACTATAATTTTCAGCTGAAACGCTGCCGAACTTCTCAACCGAGTGTGCGAGAAAATCAAGAGATTCCGGTGAAACGATGGCGAGCGGTCCTAGGTTCTTCGGTTGATTAATACGATATCGATGATGTCTAGCTAGTCTATATATCTGGCGTAGATCGCGTCCAGGCCAGCCAGCACTACGCCAAACGAATGGATTATACGTTCGAAGCGATGAACCACGCTGCTCATCGATTGCGAAACCAGTACGATCCTATCAATACACTATTCGATGAAAAAACCGCACGATACACAGGTCGGCTGACAGGTGCTGGTGCGGAATCTCGACGAATTGAGTACTCTTGCCGCCGATAAGGGCTACAACTGGAAAGCACTTCGATCGAACCTGCGAGCGGAAGGTGTCACACCCTATCACAACGAGAGTGATGGATCTGCGGGGTCACGTGAAGAGCCTCTTAATTGATAATCACACGGATTACCGTCGCTTGAACGTTGAATCAGTGTTTTTCGGATTACGAGCTCCGTACGGTGATACACTCTGTTCGAGAACGTGATTCGGTAAATTCCGTGACCTTGTTATAAAACCAGCGGTGCGAAACGTTGAACCCGCTATCGAGGACTCTCATAAATATACGCGCATAGATAAGGCATAATACTGTGCCGAAAGTTGGCACAAAGCGTTTGCCAACAAAACCAGTGCTCTAAACTAAACTCTCCTCATTATTCGATGGATTCAGAACTATTGATAATTTCCGCACCCGCAAGTTTACACGTTGCGTGGAAGAACGTCTCCGCACCGGCGACGCAGGCTGCCCACGGGGTGAATTCTTTTTCGGTGTGGGTTCGACCATCTCGGCTGGGGACAAAAATCATACCCGCGTCGGTGACATCGTTCAGATACTTCGCGTCGTGTCCGGCCCCGCTTGTCATCGTCTGGTAGCTGACGTTCGCCGTTGTCGCTGCGTCTTTACAGGCCTCGCGGACGAGCGGGGAGAAGGCAGTAGCTGGTATCTGCCAGATGAGCTCGACGTCGGCAGTGACGCCGTGGCGGGTTGCGGCCGACGACGCCTCTGATTGAACTCGTTCGATGCCTTCCGTTACCACGTCCTCATCAGCGCTCCGCACGTCGACGGTAAACTGGGCCTCCTTTGGGATGACGTTTACCGAGTTGGGTTCGACGGACAGTTCGCCGACAGTTGTGACCGCGTCCGGTCCGAGTGACTGTGGAGCCCCTTGGATTTGATCGATTGCGTCAACAGCGGCTGCGAGGGCATCGCGACGAGTGTGCATCGGGGTTGGTCCTGCGTGGTCTGCTTCACCCGTGAATGTCACCTCAAGCCAGGCCATACTGAAGACGCCATCGACGATACCCAGGCTCGTTCCCTCGGATTCGAGTTTCGGCCCTTGCTCGATGTGGAGTTCGAGTGCAGCGTGGATGTCGTGGCTCTCACACGGCTGGTCTCCTTCGTAACTGATCGCTTCAAGTGCCTCAGCGACTGTCACGCCGTCACGGTCCTCGGTTCGGAGTATCTCCTCACGTTTTAACTCGCCGGCAAATACGCCGCTGCCCATCATCGCTGGGGAGAAACGCGAACCTTCCTCATTCGTCCAGTTGACGATTTCGACCGGGCGCTCTGCCGTGACATCGTGATCTTCGAGCGTTCGAAGTGTTTCGAGGGCCGTGAGTACGCCAAGCTGGCCGTCGAAGCGTCCACCAGACGGTTGCGAATCGAGATGCGATCCGATGAGGACCGGCGGCTTCTCCGGATTTTCCCCGGGTCGCGAGGCGAACATATTCCCTACCTCGTCGATACGCACATCCAGATTCAGTGCGCGCAGATCCGCTGCGAACTTGTCGCGAGCGCGACGGTCCGCCTCGCTCAACGCGAGTCGATGGAGTCCTCCGTTCTCCGTTGCTCCGATCTCGCTGTACGCTTCGAACGTCTTCCGGAACCGTTCGTCGTCGATCAACGGCATACCTCCTCGCTCTCCACCAGGGAGTAAAAAACCAAAGCATCGGTCGGCTCTGGTGGGTATCCTGCGACAGCGTCATCAACTCTGGATCACGGAACCTTTCCTTCCATCGATCCTCGCTGCCACCGTCCGGTCTCAGTCCCACATTCCTTACAGTAAGCAACTGTCGTCGTTCGGGAGTCTGTGCGCTCTAAGCGATTGTCTGTTCGCTCTTCACAGGTTGGGCAGTGGCGCAATTTGATCTCCGTTCCGTACTCCAAGGGCGCCCCGAGTGCGATCGCGCGGACAATCTCCTCGCCCTCGTTCCACCCCCGCTGGAACTCTTCGCGGTCGAACCGAATAACCTCGCCCGTATCGACCTGTCTGGTTCCGTGTTCGGTTTCGAAGGTGGCCGTTCCGTCGTGGACGTAAAACACCTCTTCCTGTACCTCGTGGCTGTGATACGCGAAGGCGAAACTGTCGCCGGGTTCGAGTTCGAAGTAGTTGATCGCGAAGTCGGTAACCCCGAGAGGTTCAGTGAGACGCCGCATCACCGCTGCTGGTTGTGCATCGTTTTCGACCTCCTCGATCCGGACTTTCTTCATACCTCCAGTGAGGTCGCTTCTGACGGATAAATCATTCCCGATCGCGATCGTATCAGTACGCTCTGAGGGGAGCGACCGAGAGCAGTTCATCCCAACTCCGATCCTGCATCCAGCGTGGCAAGCACTCGTCGGGTTCGCACGGCGGGAGTGGACAGCGGCACCGACGCTCACCGATCTATGGTCGGGGTTTGTGTTTTGATCTTCTCTTCGAGGGCTTCGACCGCTGCTGCCAGGGTTTGCGGGATCTCGTCCCGAAACCTGTCTTCTGTCATCCGGTAGGCGGGTCCAAAAATGGATATTGCACAGACCGGCCGGCCGTCGGCTCCTTCGACGCTTTGTCCGACTGCACGTAATCCCTCTACGGCCTCTTCGTTAGAAAATGCGTACCCTCGGTCCCGAATCTGATCGAGTTCGTCGAACAGGGTCGCCTCGGACGTGATCGTGTGTTGGGTACGAGGGGGGAGCCCCCACTGATCGATAATCTCGCGAACGCGTTCGTCTGGCATATCTGCGAGCAGGGCCTTGCCTGCTCCCGTGCAGTGGAGATTATAGTACGTACCCAGATGGTAGGGCTCTTCGCCCCCTCCTCCGTTGCTGGCCGCGTACTGGTGGGCAATGTGATAGGATTCGTGTAACACCAGTCCACGGCCGTCGTTTTCGACGACGAGGTCGACTTCCTCACGAGTCTCCTCCGTGAGGGTCCGAGTCGTTTCGATGGCCAACTGATGCTCCTGTTTCCGACTGCGAGCATAGCCACCTAGATTGTAGAACTTCAGTCCGACGTGATATCGTTCTCCTTCTTTCTCGAGATACCCGTTCGCCCTCAGGGTTTGGAGATGTTTGTAGACGGTACTCTTCACCAGCCCGAGCCTGTCCACGAGCTCCGCCATCGTCGCGCCATCCAGGGCCTGAATCGCCTCGATGATTTCCAGCGATCGTTGTGTCGTTTCGAGGGTATGAGGGGAATTTTTGTCGTCCATTACACGTGATACTCTGACACAGAGAATAAATAAGTTTTTGCTTGCGAAACTGCCCGTCGCCCCGCCTCGGATGCTGCTTGAGATGTATTGACATCATCGTATTTATACAGAAATCCGATCGTATAGAAATGATATCGCTGAACTGAGCTTCGACAGTGACTGCCCACTGGATTACAATCCTATTTTTGTAATTCATCGTCCCCCGGACAATCAAAATAGAAGTTTCGCAAATACAAACTACTATGTGTATCAGGCCTCGTCTGCAACACTCTTGCTGTGCGCGCCGAGACGGAGGAGGAATCAAGCAACTCTTTCGTATGTGAACTGCCATCACTATCCACCGATGGATTTATTAATTTCGGCAAAGCCAACGAGAAGTGAGGATAGACAACAGACGTTACTATGCAAGAGACAGACATACCTTCCGAAAGCGAAGACGGGTTCGGAGAGTCGGTCGACGACATGTACAAATCGCTCCACCCGCAGGTTCTCACCGACTTCGAGGACGAGATGTCGGAGCTGTGGGGCGAGACGTGGAAGTCGAACACCACAGTCGGCAAACTCAGGACTGCATTGCTCCATAAACCTGGAGAGGAGATGCTCCGCGTGGGTGAAGAGACGCCGTGGCCGCCGCACGAGTCAGGCCTCGCTGCGTGGCGGATGCGGGAGGAACCGGACCTCGATGAGATGGTCGAGCACCACTACAACCTGAAGGACACGCTCGAGGCGGAGGGCGTCGACGTAATCACCCGGAAGCCGGATCCGAACGACCCCGCATATCAGGTCAAGTCGATCTACTGCGACGACGTCGCACAGCCGGCAGTCTACGGCCACGTGATTCTCCGGATGTACGATCACATTCGGCGGGGCGAGGAGGTCCCGACCTACAAGACACTGGCCGAACACGACATCCCCGTCGTGGGGATGGTCACGGGGAAGGGTATGGTCGAAGGCGGCACGTGTGGGTGGTTCGACGAGAAACACGCGTTCATCGAAGTCCACGTTCCGCGCGAGAACACGAACGACCCGGAGGTGATGCGAGCGAACGAGGACGGCCAACAGCAGTTGGCGGACATCATCAAGGCACAGGATCCCGAGGTCGATGTCCGAATGGGTGCCGGGTACGGCGATACGAGAGGGAACATCCCTTACGCGATGATCGACCGACACACGAGCATTGGAAAAGAAGAGTGGTACGATCCACACCTGGTCGAGTGGATGAAATCCGAGATGGACTGGAACTTCATCGAACCGCCGGAACACCTGATCCGGGACGATGTCCGCGCGTTCACCCGCGGACCCAACACCGGTGTGGTGCTCGAACCCGGGAAACTGTTGACCACCGATCAGTATCCCGAGGCGACCAGATGGTTCGAATCGATCGGGCTCGACGTCGTTGAAGTCAACGTCGAGAGTCTGGTTCGACCGCGGAACAGCGGGAGCATCCACTGCTTAGTCGGAAGCCTTCGGAGGGACCCAGAGCCGGAGAGCCCAGCCACGTACGGATGAGGCGTGGGAGCGTTGTCCCGGCTTGGAACCCAGTGTTAGCGGATACTCCGGTTTAGGCTGGTAGCAGTATAGGATTCGTTGTCCGCGAGCCTCTCTGTCGAACCCGGATTGATATGCGGTCGCTTTGCCGGCATCGGCAGCGAGCGTCCTTCTAGCAGCTTACGAAGTTGATTGTGAGAGACGCGTTGTTCACGACAATTAATGAGAAAATTCAATTGATCCGACGAATTCTGATATTCTGTTGGTTTCGACCTGCGAAAGGACCAGATTATAAATAAAACCAGCCAAATAGGCCAAATGAACGGAAATACAGATCAATACTGGACGGCTGCAATAAATTTAAATATATGGGCCGAAACTGGTAGCCCGATGAGTTCCCGACGACAGTTCATCAAGTCAGCAGGACTTGCATCGACCGTTGCAGCAGGCCTCAGTGGGTGTCTTGGAAGCGGTGACTCCGGCGACGGCGCCGACAGCGGCGACAGCGGCGACAGCGATGGTGGAGGGGAGGGTACCCAAACGGGGACCGTCGAACAAGGAGACGACCTCGCCGACGAACTCCGGGTATCGATTTACGGCGGTGCGATGGGCAACGCCATCGAAGGCACGATGCTTGAGGGGTTCCAGGAGGAGTACGGCGTCGAAATCGTTTCGGGTGACTTCCCGTCAAACTGGGGGCTGATCTCGAAGTTGCAGGCCGGTGAGGTCGACCTCGACGTCCTGATCCTCGACAATACGGTCGTCCCGACGGCACATCAGGCCGGAGTGATGCAGAAACTCCGCCCGGAGAACATCCCGAACCTCGAACGGTACACGGATCGGTTCGACCCACGCAACGCGCAGTGGGATCCGACCGAGGACGGCGCGAGCTACGCGCCGTTCCAGTATTTCGCCAACGGGATGACCTACAACACGGAGCAGTTCGACAACCCGACCCAGTGGGACGATATGCTCACCGAGACCGCAAAGGGCCACGCGATCAACGCCTCGTGGATCGAGCGGGTGACGGGCATCGCCGGCATCGACGTCGGCGTCGACGTGAGCGACCTCAGTACTGATACAGAGTCGAAACTCGATCAGATTTGGAACCGGGTCGAAGAACAGAACGACTACATCTTCGAGTGGGCAGACACTGGTGGGGCAATCCAAGACGCATTCGCGAGCGGCACGGCCTACATCGGAATGATGTGGTACGGCCGAGCGACCACGCTTCGCGATGAAGACGACGTTCCGCTCGATTACATCATTCCCGACGAGGGAACGACGATGGCGACGAGTGGGTGGGGTGTCTCACCGACGACCGATAGACGGTACACGGCGGAGAAATTCATCGACTACACCCTCTCGGAACAGGCGCAGTACGACTACAGCGAAGCCATCGGCTACGTGCCGGTGACCGAAATGAGCGAACTGCCGGAGATCGTCCAGGAGAACCCCGACTATCAAAAACGCGACAGTCTGGAGTTCTTCGACGGTCACGCGCTTATGAACCACTCATCGGACTGGGCCAAAGAGTTCCAGCAGGTAATTCGCCAATAGAGATTCTATCGGAGGGTCTATGCCTCAATCACTACAACAGGAGGATACGATGTCTACCGAGCGCGTAGGCGAGACCGTCGTGGCGCTTGATTCGATCGTCAAGGAGTTCGGAGACGTGACCGCCGTTGACGACGTGTCGGCTGCGGTGCGGGACGGCGAGTTCTTCTCGATTGTCGGGCCGAGCGGGTGCGGCAAGACCACGACGCTTCGGATGGTAGCGGGGTTCGAGCAGCCGACCAGCGGCCACATCTACCTCAAAGACGAGGACGTGAGCCGGGTTCCGGCGTACGAGCGAGACATCGGGATGGTCTTTCAGGGGTATGCGCTGTTCCCCCACAAGACCGTCGGCGAGAACGTGGCGTTCGGACTCAAGATGCAGAACGTTCCGAAAGAAAAGCGTGAGGAACGCGTTGCTGAGATCCTCTCGCTCGTAAACCTCCCCGGGACCGAGGACCGAAACCCCGGAGAGCTCTCAGGCGGTCAACAACAGCGGGTTGCCCTGGCCCGGGCCCTCGTCGTCGAACCGTCGGTGTTACTCTTAGACGAACCGTTGTCGAATCTCGACCGAAAACTCCGCGAGGAGATGCGCTTCGAGCTCAAGCGGATTCAGGACGAACTCGGCATCACGACGATATATGTCACGCACGACCAGAAAGAGGCGATGTCGATGAGCGACCGGATCCTGGTGTTGAACGGGGGGCAGACCGAGCAGATCGGAGAGCCATACGACATCTACCACAATCCCATCAACCAGTTCGTCGCGGACTTCATCGGCGATATCAACGCGATCCCGGGGACGGTCTCCTCGAAGACCGACGAGGAGTACGTCATCGATCTCGCGGATTCACACCCCCCGATTCGTCTGCCGCACTCGACCGCGCGGCGGGACCTGTCGGTGGAGACGGCAGTCAACGTGAACGTCCGCCCGGAGGATTCGACACTGGACGCCGACCCGGACGATGGGATCTCTCTCGACGGAGAGATCAAAGCGATCAACTTCCTCGGGAAGAGTGCGAACGTCCTCGTCGACGTGGAGGGCCGCGAGTTTCTCGTCGAAGCGAGCGGCCGAACGACCGGCGGGCGCTACCAGATCGGAGACTCCGTCGCCGTCAGTTGGGAGAAGCACGCAAGTATCCTCCTCGAAGCACAGGGCGAGTGATGTCCGTCAAAAACCAGTTCAAAAAGTGGAATCGGACGGCCAGCGTCTACTTCAAGCAGCGGGCCCAGCAACTCGGACTTCTCGAAGTCGTTCCCGGCCTGTCGATCATCGGCGTGTTGCTCGGTGGATCGCTCGCGCTCATCGTCCTGTACAGTTTCCTCCAGCCCGTCCCGATAACGAACGAGTCGACGCTGACGCTCCAACACTACCGGGAGTTCTTCTCCTCGGGGTTCTACCACACGGTCCTGTTTGATTCGCTCGTCATTGCGCTTATCACGACGGCCGCCGCGTTGGCGATCGCGTATCCAGCCGCGTACTACCTGACCATTATGGACAGCGAGTGGAAGTCGCTGTATCTCCTGCTCATGATCCTCCCGTTTTGGATCAACGTCGTCGTGCGGACGTACGCCTGGCGGCTCGTCCTCGGCTCGGAGGGGCTCATCAACTACGTGTTAGTGAGCGTCCTCGGGGTGATCGACTCTCCGATAGGGATGCTGTACTCGAAGTACGCTATCGTCGTCGGTCTCGTGCACGTCTTCCTGCCGTTTATGCTGATGCCGATTTACATCTCGCTCAACAACATCGACCGCTCGGGCGTGGAGGCGGCGAAGAACCTCGGGGCGAACAAGCTCTCGGCGTTCCTCGAAGTCACCTTCCCACAGAGTCTGCCGGGCGTCGCTGCGGGCGTGTTGCTCGTGTTCGTGATGTCCTTCGGGGCCTTCGTCACCCCTTCGCTTTTGGGCGGACAGCAGAACATTATGATCGGGAACGTCATCGGCCAGATGTTCGGTTCGCTCCAGTCGTGGGGCCTCGGTGGTGCGATTTCCGTCGTCTTCATCACGTTTGTCGTGACGGTCGTCTATCTGTTCAACCGTCAACTCGGCCTCGACGATCTGTACGGCGCAGGTGGTGATTCCTGATGAGCCGGCTTCGCTCGCTGCTCTCGGTGATCGATCTCCCGGATCGGACGAGCAAACGGATTTTGAAGGCGCACACGCTACTGCTGTTCGTCTTCCTGTACGTCCCGATCGGGGTCGTCATGCTGCTGTCGTTCACTCCTGACCAGGTCCCGACGTTCCCGATGCCGGGGTTCAGCTTCCAGTGGTACGCCGAACTCCTGCCGCCGGATTACAACGAAGACCTCATTTCTGCGCTCTTCACGAGCCTGCGATTGGCCCTCTTCTCGGCGACGGGTGCCGGAATCGTGGGCACGCTCGCCGCCTTCGGGATGGTCCGGCACGACTTCCAGATTCGCTGGTTGTCGACTGACAAACTCAATACGGTGTTTCTTCTCCCGTTAGTCGTCCCGTGGATCGTGACCGGGATCGCCATCTCGACGCTGTACAGTCTGCTCGACGTCTACGGGTCCTTCGGGTCCCTCGTGATCGGCCACGTGCTCATCACGATTCCGTTCGTCGTAACGATCGTATCGAGCCAGCTGTACGGGTTCGATCAGTCGCTCGAAGAGGCGGCGCAGAACCTCGGCGCATCGGAACTGCGGACCTTCTACGAGGTCACCCTCCCGCTCGTCGCCCCGGGAATCGTCGCCGGGATGCTCTTCGCGTTCACCATCTCGTTCGACAACTTCACGCAGACGTTCTTCTGGACGAGTTTCGGAACCGAGACGCTGCCGATCGTGATCTACTCGATGATCCGGACTGGCATCGACCCCTCGGTCAACGCAATCGGGACGATAATCGTGTTCTTCTCGCTCGCTGTTGCGCTGATCGGCGAGAAGCTCTCCCAACGCGTGCTGGGGTGACATCATCCCCTTCGATCTACTTCGTCTCGCCCGTTGTCGACGCGTTCGATCGCTCCCGTGAGCTAGCTATAGTAGCGTTTGCAACTTATTGCTCATCCGATCGCACGCAGCCGTGCGATCGTATGAGTGAAGACTTGCAAACGCTACTATAGCTTTGGGACGGGTATCAGACCGCTGGTTACAGACACTGTGCTTGCCGTTGCAACAGATGCGGACAGTATCCTCAACCTGTAGCCGTCAGTAAGAGTACCAAAGTTATTCGGGCGAAAAGGCCCTGAGAACCCCCGATGACTGGGACTGTCCGTCCGTGCGACTGGGTGAGGCTCAGTCTTGGTCTTGTTCGACCGGCTTGGTGCCAGTCCACGTTCGAGTCGGGGTAGCTAACGACCACTCCCGTCCACGTGGGGTTTCGACGTACTCAGGCCACGGAAGATCAACAGGCACAACGTGATCATCCGGAAGCAGCGGCGATACCCACTCACTTCCGCCGACGCCCCCACCGGTTCGTTCCTGGAACTCCTCCGTTGCTGCCCGGAGTGTCTCGGGTTTCGTACAGAGATCAACGATCGTCCCCGCGACTGTCTCGCTCGCCGTGAACATCCCTGGGTGGGTTATTTCCGGAATACCACCGATTGCGTTATATGCCCACTCGGGGTAGCTGTAGCTCTCTTCCGGCGGGTCGAGCCACGGACGACCGGTATACAGTCGAACTGTCGGGGCGTGCCACGTGTAATCGACGTAGTCGTCCGAGGTGAAGTTCTTCTGCCACTCGGGGAGCCCCCGTCGTAACTCTGATTCGTAGGCTTGCGGCTCTATGAGCTGCTCGGCCCCCTCGTTGAACGGATTCTCCATCGGTTCGAGATCAAGGTTCCGTTGTACCTTTCTCCCGAACTCCCGGGCCTCTTCACTCAATTCAGGTGCACCGGCCCATTCGAGATTCTCGTATGCAAGCGTGGACAGCGCGTGGTTGGTGAGTCCGACGCGGGTTTTGGTTACCCACGTTTCCGAGAGTGAGGTGTGTGAGACGGCTGCAGCGTGTTCGGCGTTCTGTCGGAGTACATCGTAGATTCGCTGTTGGATATCTAAGGTCGGGGCACGCCAGCAATACTGGATCTGTCCGATTCGCGGTGCGAGATTATCGGAGGTTTTCTGCCCGGCATTCATCACGTGTTCGTTGACGATCCAGGTCCCGGTATGCGGGAACATCGCCTCCTTGGTATATTTGGTATTCGTGTACATCAAGCAGATAGCGTCGAGTGCCCCAGGTGCCCGTGCACCGGCGTGCCACGGTCCCATATCCGGGAGCACGCTCGGATCCGACCACGTTTCCGGGCTGTCGCACTCGAAGGTGAATACGACGCTCCAGTATGAGCCACACTGTGTGTCCCACACCGTCGTGTTCGTCGGATAGGGGTGATACGAGATATGTGCATCGTGCTCGTCGAAGTACCCTTTCGCAGCGTGGACTGGTTTCGACCCACAGACTTTCTCCGCTGGCTCGCCGAAGTACCGGATCTTCCCCTCGATGTCGAACTCTTCCATAGCGTTCTTCGCAGCCAACACGCCACCGAGCGTCCCGACACCGAGGATCGAGTGGGGATCCGTATGCCCCGCCGCGTGGGGGTGTAACCCCTCCCGTGGCGCCTCGTAAGGAACTCGTTGTTGACTGTTTCCGGGCACGGCGTCGTACTCGGCGTACGTCGCGATCGTCGGCTCTCCCTCGCCCCATTCGGCGAGGAATGCCGTCGGCATCCCGGCGGTTCCGGCCTCGACTTCGAAACCTCTGTCCTCGAGGAGTTCGCGGTACGCCCGTGCGGACTTGTACTCCCGGTACGCCGGTTCTGCGTACTCCCAAATCTCCTGTTCGAAGTCGGACAACCACTCTTTGTTGCGGTCGAGCCAATCGCGGACGAAAGTCTTGACTACGTCTGCCTCTACCATACCCGCCACATCAGTACCGACCGATAAAGTTCCTTCGTCCGATGACGTAACTGTCCGCTGTCGAAGCGGTAGACGTTCGGAACCTTCTGGCGGCCGGTCCGAGAGGGAGAGGAGCGCGGCTGCGGTGACTGCAGAGTACCAGCGTATGGAACCGTGTTGCGTGGGGCTCCGGCACGTCCGGGGTGGACCGAGAGCCGTTTGAGAGGTAGGTTTTTTACTGATGAGGCCAGAATCGGTGTGTATGCCACGGTCCGTACAGTCACGAGTATCCCATTCGACCTCCACTAAACCGAATATGAGCGTCGCTCGCGTGAAGCATGACCAGTAGTGCCACCGGCGCAGATCTGTTTGTCGACGCGTTAGAGACCTACGGAGTGACCCATCTATTCGGGAACCCTGGCACCACGGAAGTCCCGATACTCCGTGCGATCGAACAGTCCGAGCTCACCTACCTGCTCGGGTTGCACGAGGATATCGCGGTCGGTATGGCGGCCGGATACGCGAGCACGCGACGCTACCACGCACACGCGGCTGAGGCCGACGTGTTGCCGCTCGGCGTCGTGAACCTGCACGTCGCGCCGGGGCTCGCCCACGGACTCGCGAACATCCAGAACGCCGCCCAAAGCGGCGTTCCGCTGCTCGTCACAGCGGGCGATCACGGAACGAATCACCGACACGAGGAGCCGATTCTCTCCGGCGACCTCGAGGAGATGGCGCGGGAGTATACAAAGTGGAGCGCTGTCGTCGACGACGTTTCGGCCCTCCCGACGATGCTCCGACGGGCAGTTCGAGTCGCGTTGACGCCTCCGACCGGACCCGTGTTCCTGGGGCTCCCAATAGATGTGATGCTGGCTGAAACCGACGCTCGTCCCGAGCGACTCGGGTCGATTCCGACTGCTGGCCGGGGCGACCCGGAGCAGATTGTCGCCGCGGCCCGGATCCTCGAGCGTGCCGACGACCCCGCTCTCGTGCTCGGCGACCGCGTGGCGCAGGCCGGGAGGCGCGCGATCGACGCGGTCACCGATCTCGCGGCGGCAACCGGTGCGGCCGTGTACAGCGAGATGGCTACTGCCGAGATCAACTATCCGCCCGAAGACGACCACTGGGTCTCGTTCGTTGCGCCGGACACGGAGATGGCACGCGTCGCATTCGACGCAGACACGCTCGTCTTCGTGGGGTGTTCGACGAATACCCCGTACATTCCGTACGAGAAACCGTTTATTCCAGACGACGCGACCACTATTCACGTTAGCGACGACATCTGGGAAATCGGGAAGAATATTCCCGCAGACGTCGCGGTCGTCGGTGATCCTGGAGCAGTGACCGCAGAACTCGCAGAGACGGTCGACGTTTCGGCTGCAGAGCGGACACGGCGACGCCAGTCGATCCCGTCCCGACGAGACGCGGTGGAGCAGTTCCTCCCGAGCAGCGGTGACGAGGCTGAGACAGACTCGATAACGAAGGTCGAACTCGCCGACGCGCTCGCCGATACCGCACCTGACGCACTGGTCGTCAACGAAAGTAACACGAGCAAGTATCCCCTCCTGACTCGCTGGTCGCTCGGTCCCGAACAGTTCATCGCTAACAAGAATGGTGGGCTGGGCTATGCCCTCCCCGCAGCGGTCGGAGCAGCGATCGCGACTGCGCAGGCCGGGGAGAAACGCCCGGTGGTCGGGTTCATCGGTGACGGCTCGTACCTGTACTATCCGCAAGCGGTGTACAGTGCCGCCCGTTACGGTGTGGATGTTACCATCGTCATCCCGAACAACCGGAACTACCGTATTCTGAAGGACGGAATGATCGACATTTGCGGCGGGACTGACGCCGACTACGACTTCGTCGGGATGGATATCGAACCCCCGGTCGATATTGTCGAGAACGCTCGAAGCCACGGCGTAAGTGCAGAGCGTGTCACCGCGAGGGAAAATCTTGAATCAACGCTGAATAAAGCGTTTCGCGTCAACGGCCCGTCAGTCGTCGATGTTCAGGTCGAAGACTGACTGCAATGCACCCCCTATGGAGAGCGCACGAAAGCTAGTGGCTCTCCGACGAGAAGTGCTGGAAATAGACGGTGATATTAGGCGAACAGTGAACCGATCGAGACAGTACAGGACGCTTTTGACCGTAGCGCGGATGAAACGAAGTTCACTCCGAAAGACACCTATTCGGACGTCTCGACTCCGTCGTGATTGGCGATCGTGGTACGAATCGACTCACAGATAATTTCCATACCGACCTCCGCCTGACGCTCCGTGAGCACGAGCGGCGGAAGCAGCCGAAGCACGCTCTTTTCGCGGCCAGCATACCAGACGAGCACGCCGTTGTGGTAACACTCCCGTTGGATGGCTTCGACGAGATCCTTCGACGGTTCCCCATCGACGCGGAATTCGACGCCAGTGAACTGCCCTTTGCCTCGAATATCGACAATCTGAGGCACGTCCTCGGCAAGTTCTCGGAATCGGGATCGGATGTATGAGCCGACCGTACGAGCGTGATCGAGCACGTTGTGCTCCTCAATGTAGTCGATGGCGCGAATCCCGCCGACAAACGCTGGGACGTTCCCGCGGAAGGTACCGACGTGCCCACCGGGGCCCCACGTATCGAATTTTTCGTGGTACATCATAGCGCCGATCGGCAGCCCCGATCCGCCGATTCCTTTCGCCATTGTCATCGCGTCAGGCGTCACACCCCAGTGGTCTGCGGCAAACCACTCGCCGGTCCGACCGAATCCCGTCTGGATCTCGTCGAAAATGAGCAGCGCGTCGTTGTCGTCAGCGATGTCGCGGAGTCCCTGGAGGAACCCTTCCGGCGGTACCACGACGCCGCCTTCACCCTGAATCGGTTCTACCCAAATAGCCGCGGGATTCTCGTGTCCGCCGTACGGGCTCTCGAACTTCCGCTGGACTGCATCCAGAGCACGGCCACATACGCCCGACTGACAACAGTCCGCTGCGGGACAGAACGCCTCGATATCGCCGCCAAGCTCCGTCTCGGCGGGGTTCGGAAACGGCACGTGGACTGTGTCCGCCAGCAGCGGTCCGTAACCCTCTTTATACGCCTTCCCGGCGGTCAAACTAAGCGCTCCGGCGGTCGTACCGTGATATGATCCCTCGAAAGCCAGCAGGCCGTGGCGACCCGTATTGTGTTTTGCGAGTTTGATCGAGCCTTCGATTGCGTCGCTTCCCGAGGGGCCACCGAAGAGCACCTTGCTATTGCCGCTGAGGCCCTGTGGGGCGATATCGTTCAGTCGTTTGATGAACTCGATTCGTGGTTCGGTTGGGAAGTCGATAGTATGTGTGAGTTTGCCCACTTGCTCTTCGACGCCCTCAACAACGTATGGATTCGAGTGGCCGACGTTGAGGACGCCGATACCCGCGAAAAAGTCGAGGAAGATGTTTCCGTCGACGTCGCGGATCGTCGCCCCCATAGCTTCCTCAAGTGCGACTGGAACGCGTCGAGGGTAGGCTACTGCGTTGCTGTCGACCTCGCGCTGGGTCTCAAGCAGTTCCTGAGATCGGGGTCCTGGAATCCCGTTGATTTCTGGTTCCTGTGCAAGATGGATTTCTTCGATCGGCGGGCTGGAACCCATAATTGGTTCATTTATACAAAATATAATAATACTTGCCTCGATACGGCAGCGTTGCGATACGGAACGGGGCGGTCAAAACATCGAGTGGCCTATGCGCAGTTTCGACCCCGTTGTCAGCGATTGCAGTCGTATTCAAGTGGTGTTTCTGGAGCGAGAGAAGACACCCGAGCCAGCGATGAAGCCTGGTATCCGATTTCATCTGATTGTTATATAAATATTATATATACTTCTAACCATTGAGATTTTGGGAGTGAAAGCTCATCGAACCAGTGTGCACCGGTGGGTGCAAAAGGCTGAGTTACAGCCGACAACTGGTACCGACCCCAATCACGTTGCCGTCGATGAAACCGTAATTCAGCTCAGCGATGAACAAGATTGGCCTACAATACTGTCGATTCCGACACCAACCGTCTGCACTATATTCGACTATATCCGTCGCATCAACCGCCGATTCCAGCAGATTGCCCGTGAAATCAGGGTGGCATCAGATATATATCTGAAAATATAAAAATACAAAATAACCAATTTCGAAGATATTCGATCTCCGACGACTCTCGGTTTATCGGGACTCTCGACGGACGGGCAGAGAGTTCATTCAATTCGCGGAAGATCGGTTTTCCGGACGACGATGAGAACTATAGTTACGTTCGCAAGTCTTCGCTCACACGATCGCACGCAGTCGTGCGAGCGGATGAGCAATCAGTTGCGAACGCTACTACAGCTGCAGGCAATTCTTGAACGGTGCCGTGACACGTACTGGGGTGAGGTCCTCGAGAACGTTGTCAGTCCGTTCAGTTCGGTATTTGCTGCGCAAGCTCACGGTGACGCACGCAAGGCAATCGACCTGTTCCGAAAGGCAAGCGAGATCGCAGATCGCGAGAGTGAAGATACTGCTCGCAAAGAGCACGTTCGGGATGCGGAAAAAGAGGCTGAACGCGACCGGACGTCAACCCAATGTAGGGACTTCGGCGCAGAAGAAGCTCTCTTCACGCCGCCGAAATTGTCTCTGTCAACTCCCAGCATAATCTCAAGAGTCTACAGATGTGGCGTCCACAAGGAGTACCTGTTCATCGACGGTCCGGAGGTGGTTGCCGAGACACTCCAGGCTGATATCCGACTCGACGATGTTGTATGGCGCCTAGTGGATCTCTCCGCCTTGGGACGATTCACCCCAGCCGTGCCGCCCGTCCCGACGGAACCTCCTCGCTATCGCTGGAAAATACCAGCCGAGTGTGCAGAACTCGGCTGAATGAGCGAACCTTTGGAACCCGGGTCAGCTACCCGTTTTCGGGGGTTGCTGTCGGCTCCGCGTCAGTATCGTCTTCGGGTGTACTGGTTTCGTTTCCGGTGTCGCCGTCAGTATCGTCTTCGGGTGTACTGGTTTCGTTTCCGGTGTCGCCGTCAGCACCGTCTTCGGGTGTACTGGTTTCGTTTCCGGTGTCCTCGTCAGTACCGTCTTCGGGTGTACTGGTTTCGTTTCCGGTGTCACCGTCAGCACCGTCTTCGGGTGTTGCTGTCGGCTCCGCGTCAGTACCGTCTTCGGGTGTACTGGTTTCGTTTCCGGTGTCCCCGTCATCCCCGTCGCCCGGGGTTTCGACCGTGATGATCGCGTCCTGTCCGAAGTCGTTCGAGAAGACGCTGTGGATGTACATCCCCGGGGGAGTCCCTTGGGTATTTATCTGGAACTGAACAGTCGTCGAGCTCTCGCCGTCGAGGTCGACGGTTCGGGTCTCCACGAGGGCGCCGTCGAACCGGAACTCGACCGGCTGTTCGTTGGCGAACTCGTTGGGGTTCGTGACGGTGGCGTTCACTGTGACGTTGTCGCCAACGGTCACCGACTCGGGCGCAGTGAGGCCCGTGACCTCGAAGGAGGCGATTTCGTCGACGATCAGGACCTGGGCGGGCTGTCCGTCTTCACGCGTGTACACGCCGTGGATGTACCTGTCGGCAGTGACAGCGGACGTGTTAACGGAGGTTGTGATAGTCGTCGACTCGCCGGCATCGAGGCTGACCTCCTCGCGGATCGACACGTTACCGTCGAATCGATACGCTACGGTCTGTGTGTCCGCCTCGTCGTTGGGATTCTCGATGGTTGCACTGACGTTCAGCGTATTGCCCCGTTCGATGACCTCGGGAGCAGTCAGATCAGCCACGACAAACGATTCACCGGTGGTCATCTGGGTTTCCACGGTGACGTTCGCCGAGTCGGTGATTGCCGTCCCGTTGTCGACGTACGGACCGTCCTCCGACCCGTTGGTCGCGACGAAGTCGTAGGTCTCGTTGGCGTTCGTGTCGCGGTGCGGCATCGCGATCAGCGTCTCGTTTTCGGTGAGCTCCGTCTCGTTGAACGTCGCTCCCGGAACGTCATCGAACAGCGTGACAGTGACGTTGTCGTGTTCCCCGGGTTCGAGGTACTCCGAGACGCCGATCACGCTCCCGGTGACCTCACCTTCGAGCAGGCTGTCGTCGTGGAGCACCACGAACCCGCCGTCTGTCATATTCACCGAATCGACGGTCAC
Organism: Halobellus ordinarius; assembly: GCF_031823395.1. Classification (NCBI taxonomy): domain Archaea; kingdom Methanobacteriati; phylum Methanobacteriota; class Halobacteria; order Halobacteriales; family Haloferacaceae; genus Halobellus; species Halobellus ordinarius. Next base: position 73,665 of record NZ_JAVQKJ010000013.1, on the reverse strand, counting down.
CGATGTGCCGTCCGTCGTCTGATCGGAGAAGGCCACCGTGGCGTTTGTATCCATCGGTGAGTCGACCTGTTGCTGCGTCTCCTGTGCTCCGACCATTCCTACGACGGAGGTCATCATCACCGCCGCTAGTACGATCGCGATAAGTTTCGTTCTTGAAGCTTCCATAGTATTGTATCTCAGATCCAGTTTCGTGTTTCGCTTGCCGATTTCGTGTTTCGCTTGCCGAACTGTCCTCCGCTCGCTGGTCCCCGCGCGAACCACACGTCCCCCACTCCCCGGTCCAGTTTTGTTATACGTCGTCTTGATCTGCGTTCGATCGGCTTACTCCTGTCCGCCGTTCTTTTGTACCATATCGGAGTCTATGCCGTGGTCGATAAGTCCCGCTTATTAGAGAGCTCCGGCGGTGTCGCTGCTGAATTGCCTCCGAAACCACGGGTCTCCGGAGCCCGTAACACGGGGAGTAATCCCCACCATCCGACGCGGGCCAAGGCCCCGCGCCGGCGGCCAGTCTCCTCACCCGCGAGGAGGGTGTGATCGCCAAGCAACTCACGTTCCTCGTGAGACCGTCGACCCTCCACGGGTATCCCTGGCGGCGTTCGTCGTCATCGAGAGCGACCTCTTGGACGATGCCAGAACCGATCAGCTTCTGTATGTGGTTGTCGACGGCGGCCTTGCTCAGGCTGTGGTTGAGGCCTTCGAGTTCGTATATCGACGGGAGTTTGTCGGGCTGCTGGAGGATGTCAATCCATCCAAGGTATGATACTTCTGCGTTCGCGGTACGATCAGGGCAGGCGGACTCGAAGGAGAACGAGGGCCGTCCGCGAACGAGCTGGGTCTCTCATACTGATTACTCTCACTTGTTACCGGCGAGCGCCATCCCCGTTGGCGGCGCTCGGCGGGAAGAGACGAGAGTAATCAGTATCAGGCGTGGACTGTGTATCCAGCGTCTTCGACGGCTTGCACAAGGATCGTGACGTCGGCGTCACCATCGACGCTCGCCTGTTTGGCCTCACGATCGGCGGTGGCGCCAGTCACACCAGACACACCTCGGAGTGCCTCTTCGACTGTCTGTTCACAATGGCCGCAGGTCATTCCCTCGACGGTGATCACTTGACTCATTCCAGTGAGAGATACGGTCGGCTCCTCTTTGTCGTTTCCTGCTTCGATACTGCTGCTCGAACGGCCGTGAAACGAAGTATTCCAAAGTGATTTCAGGGAAATAGTATTGTATCCTGCGTCCCTTTCGGCCAGTATGCGGGACTTGGACGAAACCGATATGGAGATTCTCTCGCTGTTGGCCGAGAACGCCCGTCGTCCGTTCAGCGCAATCGGCGAGGAAATCGGCCTCTCGGGGCCAGCCGTCTCAGATCGCGTCACACGGCTCCAAGAGGCCGGGGTCATCAACCACTTCACTATCGATGTCGACCGTACCAAACTCAGGGCTGGTGTACCGGTACTCGTCCAGCTAGATCTCCCAGCCGAGTCGTTCGAGACGGCACGCGAACGGGTCAGAAACGACGACGCCGTCGAACACGTGTTCATTACGTCGGAGGGCGACCTCTGGTTCTATGGACGTGCAGAAGCACAGAACGTCCGGGCGTGGGTGAACACGCTTCTCGACGGCGTTGACTCGGTTGAATACACAGTCACGTTAGTCGACGAAGTCGAGTGGACGCCATCGATCGACGGCGTCGAGTTCGCACTCACGTGTGCCGAGTGCGGTAATACTGTGGATTCTGAGGGGGAGACGAGTCGTATCGGTGGAGAGCTCTACCATTTCTGTTGCCCATCGTGTCAGAGTCGATTCGAAAATCGACACCAGCGTCTCGAAGAGGGCGTGTAGCGCTGACCCCGGTTTGGAAACGAAAGTAAACGCCGTTGATTACCCCCACTATCCAAGTAGAAACCCACCTAACGGAGTAGCCCCTATAGTATGACGATGAAAACACGCACAGCACATCTTGACGTCACAGGGATGACCTGTGCCAACTGCTCGGGGACAGTTGGGGACGCCCTGGAGTCGCTCGACGGCGTCATCGAGGCGAACGCCAATTTCGCCACGGACGAAGGTTCCGTCGAGTACGACCCGGACGAGGTATCGCTCGCAGAGATCTACGAGACGATCGAGGACGCCGGCTACGGTGCGGTGTCTGACACGGTGACCATCGGCATCTCCGATATGACCTGTGCCAACTGTGTGCAGACGAACGAGACCGCACTCGAGAACACGCCGGGTGTTATCTCGGCCGAGGCGAACTTCGCCACCGACGAAGCGCAGGTCAGGTACAACCCCGCGGACACGTCACTCGAGGCGCTCTACGGCGCTATCGAGGACGCCGGGTACTCGCCGGTCCGGGAAGACCGAGACAGCGGTGAATCGGGTGAAGACGCTCGGGACGCCGCGCGACAGGGTGAGATTCGAAAACAGCTTCGACTGACGCTGTTCGGCGCCGCGTTGGCTACCCCGATGCTGTTTTTCCTCGCAGAGAAGTTTCTGCTCGGCGGGGGAATTCTGCCCGAGACGGTCTTCGGCGTCGAATTCGGGTGGGTCGAGTTCCTGCTGGCGACACCCGTTCAGGCGGTGCTCGGCTGGCCGTTCTACAAGAACTCGTACAACGCGCTGGTCAACAACCGGCGCGCCAACATGGACGTTCTCATCGCACTGGGTTCGTCCACTGCGTATTTCTACTCCGTTGCAGTACTTGCCGGACTGATCGCGGGAAGCCTGTACTTCGATACTGCCGCGCTCATCCTGGTGTTCATCACCCTCGGGAACTACCTCGAAGCGCGCTCGAAAGGGCAGGCGGGCGACGCCCTTCGGAAACTCCTCGAAATGGAGGCCGAGACGGCCACCCTCGTCGACGAGGACGGCAACGAGACGGAAGTGCCACTCGAAGATGTCACCGTCGGTGACCGTATGAAGGTCCGTCCCGGCGAGCAGATTCCGACCGACGGCGTCGTCGTCGACGGGCAGAGCGCCGTCGACGAGTCGATGGTCACCGGCGAGTCGGTCCCCGTCGAGAAAGGCGAGGGCGACGAGGTCGTCGGCTCGACGATCAACGAGAACGGCGTGCTCGTCGTCGAGGCGACGAAGGTCGGTTCGGACACGGCGCTCCAGCAGATCGTCCAGACCGTCAAGGAGGCCCAGTCCCGCCAACCTGACATCCAGAATCTGGCGGATCGTATTTCGGCGTACTTCGTCCCAGCGGTCATCGCGAACGCGTTGCTGTGGGGCACTGTGTGGTTCCTCTTCCCCGAAGCACTCGCCGGCTTCGTCGGCTGGCTCCCGCTGTGGGGAGCGGTCGCTGGCGGCCCAGTCGTGGCTGGTGGCACTGTCTCGGTCTTCGAGTTCGCGCTCATCGTCTTCGCGTCGTCCGTGTTGATTGCCTGTCCCTGTGCGCTGGGGTTAGCGACGCCTGCTGCAACGATGGTCGGAACGACGATCGGTGCCCAGAACGGCGTCCTGTTCAAGGGCGGAGACATCCTCGAACGGGCGAAAGACGTCGACACGGTCGTCTTCGACAAGACGGGCACGCTGACGAAAGGTGAGATGGAACTGACCGACGTCGTCGTCTTCGACGGTGACGGCCAAGCCGTCGCGGACGGTGGTGAGCCGGCAGCCGACGGCGGTCCCGCGAGTAGTGCGAGCGGGACCTCGTCGGACCCCCGATCCGACGGCGGAGCGCTAACCGCACGCGACCGTCTCAGTGAGGACGACGTCCTGCGATTCGCAGCGACGGCCGAAAGTGGAAGCGAACACCCGCTCGCCCGGGCCATCGTCGACGGAGCCAGAGAGCGCGGCATCGACGTGAACGACCCCGAGGACTTCGAGAACGTCCCCGGCCACGGCATCCGCGCAACCGTGGACGGCAGCGAGGTGCTGGTCGGGAACCGGAAGCTCCTCCGCGACAACGGGATCGACCCCTCACCCGCCCAGGATACGATGGAGCGCCTCGAGAACGAGGGGAAGACGGCGATGCTCGTCGCCCGCGTGCCCGCTGGCACGGGCGAGGGCGAACTCGTCGGTGTGGTCGCTGACGCCGACACGATCAAAGAAAGTGCGACCGAGGCCGTGAGCCAACTGCAGGAGCGCGGTATCGACGTGATGATGATCACCGGCGACAACGAGCGCACGGCCCGTGCCGTCGCCGAGCAGGTCGGTATCGACCCCGGGAACGTCCGCGCGGAGGTGCTCCCCGAGGACAAGTCCGATGCCGTCGAGGCCATCCAGGGCGAAGGGCGAAAGGCGATGATGGTGGGCGACGGCGTCAACGACGCGCCCGCGCTCGCAGTCGCCTACGTCGGGACGGCCATCGGGTCGGGCACGGACGTCGCCATCGAAGCGGCGGACGTGACGCTGATGCGCGACGACCCGCTCGACGTGGTGAAGGCCATCCGTATCTCGGACGCGACGCTCCAGAAGATCAAACAGAACCTCGTGTGGGCGCTTGGTTACAACACGGCGATGATCCCGCTGGCCTCGCTGGGCCTCCTCCAGCCCGTGCTCGCGGCCGGCGCGATGGCCTTCTCGAGTGTGTCGGTGCTGTCGAACAGTCTGCTGTTCCGTCGGTACACGCCGGATCACGATTACGAACTGCTCGGCCGACTCCGCTGATCAACTCACCCGGAATCACCATCTCCACCGCACCCTGTCAAATCGCAGACGGATTCTGGGACTCATAGGCCGATAGCACAACGGTCCAACACACGCATCTGGCCTTGTTGAAATCCCCCAAACAGTGATCGGTTTCAGCGGCCGTGCTGAATACAGAGGTTGTAGTCCGCATTGCGCCCCCGCTCGATGGGCTTCACCACACTTTTTTTCACTGACTACACCTACCCGATGAAAGTGATAGGGCGCTTAAGACCGTCTGACGGGTGCGACCCGGAGCCGGTATTATCAATCGCCTGGACGCAAAGGTGAGGGTTTAATGAAAGATAGTGCCGTCGAAAGGCGACCTCGAGGGCCGGACGGCGACGCTCCCTCGATCCTCGGTGAGGTCCACTTCGTACGGAGCCTGGTTTGTGGGAGTAGTGCTCGTAACTAGCGATACGGTCGCCCACAGCTGATAGCACGAATCGCCTTTGAATACAAAATATACTCCACTCACTGCCTCAGTTTCTTAAGAACAAGTGACAAAGCGGATGCCTGTGATAGTCTAGATATGCAAGCCGCCCTCGTCGACGGAATCCTCGAGTCGTTACGGATCGGCGTCGGTTTTCTCTGGACGGCGGCGTGGGCAATCATTATGGGGCTCGTCATCACGAGTCTCGTTCAGGTCTACGTCTCGAAAGAGCGGATGGCCAACGTACTCGGAGAGGGGAACCTGAGTGGCCTCACGAGAGCAACTGCCTTCGGGGCGGCAAGTAGTGGGTGTAGTTTCGGAGCGGTCGCCATCGGGAAGGGACTGTTCAAGAAGGGAGCGCACACGATCAACTTCTTCGCGTTTATGTTCGCCTCGACGAATCTCATCGTCGAACTCGGTCTGATGATCCTCATCCTCCTCGGCTGGGAATTTCTCGTTGCAGAACTCCTGGGCGGTGTCATTCTCATCGCCGTGATGGCGGTCCTCGTCCATCTGACGCTCCCCGAGAACCTCTTCGAGCAAGTACGGGAGGAACTGAATCAACGCGACCACGACCAAGGGATCACTGAGGACCCAACTTGCGGGATGGAAGGCAAAGACGAGTACTCGCTGATGACTGACGGGGGCGAGACGCTGAAGTTCTGTTCGGAAGGGTGTATGGAGACGTACCAGCAGGAAGCCGCAAGTAGCGGCGGTTGGCGCGACGAACTCCGCTCGTGGGGCGGGTGGTACAAAGTCGGGAATCAGTATCGCAAGGAGTGGTCGATGATCTGGACGGACGTCGTCGCGGGCTTTCTCATTTCGGGATTCGTCATCGTCTTCGTTCCGCAGTGGGTCTGGAACACGCTCTTCCTCCGGGGCGATGGATTGTTGGTGAGCGCAGAGAACGCCATTATGGGTGTCGCGATCGCCGTCATCAGCTTCGTCGGGAGTATGGGGAACGTTCCCTTTGCGGTTGCGCTCTGGGGCGGCGGCATCAGCTTCGCCGGCGTCATCGCGTTCGTCTACGCCGATCTCATCACTATCCCCGTCCTGAACGTCTACCGGAAGTACTACGGCTGGAAGGTGATGCTATACATCCTCGGTATCTTCTTTGTGACGATGGCGTTCACCGGGTTCCTCATGGAGGAACTGTTCAGCGCTCTCGGCATCGTCCCGAATCTCGCTGGCGGGGAGACAGCCTCCGAACAGACGTACCTCGAACTTAATTACACGTTTTACCTCAACATCGTCGCGTTCGCGGTCTCTGGCTTCCTCCTCTACGTCTACCGTCGTGGTCTCGGTGCACCCGGGCAGTACCGCGACCCCGTATGTGGGATGCGAACCGACGATAGCGGGCCGAGTCTCACCCACGATGGCGAGACGTACTACTTCTGTTCGGACCGATGTATGCGATCGTTCGAGAAGCACCCATCCGAATTTGCACATCATCATCCCCGCGTCTCAGGGACGGGAGCTTCCCAGAGCCACGAGCATCACTGACCGCTGTATCTCGATACCGAGTATCGTGGCCAGGCGTCGTCGATTCCCGCCTCGGACGATCACAACTGGTACACCGGTGTCTCGCCAACTCTCAGGTATGAATGCGTACCACGTCTATTCGAGGTGGGATGGATAACCGCTGTATCGAGGGGATCCGGAATCCTCGCCCAGAGGACAGCCGAACGCGGTTAGAGTTCCGGAACCGACGTGAAAAGCAGGACGAACGCGTTCACGGTCAGTAGCGCCAGCACGACCCACTGGAAGATGCGCTCGGGGATGTGATCGAAGATGTACACGCCGATCCAGGCACCGAGGAACACCATCGGAATAGCGAGGGCAGCCTCGATCATCAGCGGCGTCGTCACGGCTCCTGTGTACGTGAGACTCGCGAGGCGGTACAACATGAGCGTCCCGAAGAAGGGCGTAATCGAACGCGCTATAGTAGCGTTTGCAAGTCTTCACTCACACGATCGCACGCAGTCGTGCGATCGGATGAGCAATCAGTTGCAAACGCTACTATAGGATCCACGCCGGAGGCCTGATCTCGATGTCTTCATCGAACCAACTCGATACCACGACAATCATCCTCCTTATCCTCGGGGCAATCATTGTCTTGCCCTTGCTCACAATGGGGATGGGATTCGGCGGGATGATGGGGTACGGCGGGATGATGGGTCAGTATGGCGGTACTGGCGGGTGGTGGCCGTTCATCGGGATGCTCATCCCGCTTATCTTCCTCCTCATCCTCGTCGGCGGTGGCTATCTCGTCTTCCGGCGCACGAGCGAAACGCAGGCGTCTCGCAATCCCGCGATGGAGGAACTCCGCACGGCGTACGCTCGCGGCGACCTCACTGACGAAGAGTTCGAATCCCGCCGCGAGAGACTCGAACGGTCGGAGTGAGCCAACGAGTACGCACCAAGGTGCGTATTCCCACGCCTGCGTGACCGAATTCGTGATGCTTCTCCCGATCACCACTGTGTGCGCCCGCCTTCGAATCGAAGGGAGGGAGTTCTCTCAGCTTACGATCCTGAATAGTAATGTGATTAAATCCCAATACCGTAGTATACTATGTGACCGAAGTCATCCTCTTCACCCAAGAGACGTGCGGAGCATGCGCAACACAACGGGAGAAAAACGAGGGTATCGAGGACGAATACCCGGACGTCGAGTTCCGGGAGGTCGACATCCAGAAAGATCTGGCAACGGCCGAGGAATACGGCGTCCGGAAGACGCCGACGACGCTCGTCTACGCGAACGGTGAGCAGACCGCCGAATTCATTGGCATCGTCGACCGGGAAGACCTGGAATCAGCTATCGAGAGCGCGACCCAGCAGTCGTCTGGACTCGCCCAGCGCCTCGTCGATGTCGTGCGCGGATAACGAACAAGCGACCGATTCAACTCATATGACGAACTATAGTCGACGTCAGTTCCTGGGAGTGCTCGGTGCCGGCGCAGTCGCCAGCACAGGCCTCTCTCAGCCAGCAAGTGCACAGGAGACGCCCGTCGTGAAGATGGGCAACAACTACTTCGACCCGATCGGGCTCTACGTCGAACCCGGTACGACCGTCCGCTTCGAGATAGCAGCCGGTGCACACTCGGCGACGGCCTACGAGAACCGGATTCCATCCGACGCCAGCGCATTCGATAGTGGGACCATCTCGTCGGGAGAGTTCGAGTACACGTTCGAGGAACCGGGCACGTACGACTACTACTGCATCCCGCACAAGTCGGTCGGGATGGTCGGTCGCATCATCGTCGGCAACCCCGGCGGTCCAGCCGAGGAGAGTCCGATTCCGGACGGTGACGTGCCCGAGAGCGACGCGATCGTCGAGCAGGGTGCGATCGCGTATGGATCTAGCACCGGAAGTGACGGGAACTCCGATGACGGAATGATGGGTCCAGGGATGGGGTCTGGTCCTGGGATGGTGAACGGCCGGAACGGTGGATGGTTCGGTGGGCTGCCGTTCGTCGGCGGGGCACTCGGAATGCTGGGCCTGGTCGGCGGACTCCTCTACTGGGCACTGGGTCGAGGCGGTGCACCGCCTGGGAGTGACGGTTCCGCGGTGGAAACCCTCCAACGCCGTTACGCACGAGGCGATATCGACGAAGAAGAGTTCCAGCGACGTCGTGAGCGATTAGTGGAGAATCGAGAAAACTGAAGCCACCGGAAGCCCGTAACGATTCCCCACGCGGGAGTCCAGAAGTACCCACGATGGCATATTCAGAGAGCTCTTCTACTGCGGATTCAGAACCTGAGTGGTTCGATTCCATCACATTGTGACGGGGCTGATACCAGTAGTCGTAGTTCATCTCCATATCGCCGCGGTTGGCCTCCCAGTGGCCGTCGATGGAGAAGTCGTCCTGATCGAACTGGAGGAAACCGCTCGGGAGACCACCGTTTGCATCGCCGAGCATACTGATAACGACCTTGCCGCCCGGAACGCAGTGGACGGTATGAGGTGCCGAGAGATCGTGCTCGAACACCTCGTCGGGGTCGATCACTTTCTGGATGCTCGGATCGCGCGGGTCTGTCGCATCGAGGATGTGAATTCGGGACGAGCGCTGGCCGGAGACGATCAGGTGGTCGCGAGCCAGCCTTTCGGCGTGAAACGAAGACGAACAGGCGTTCCAGCCGAAGTGGTGAAGCTCGTCGCCCATGTTCGGCATTTCGATAGTGTCGATCAGTTCACTGTACGTCTCTGAATCCGGGTCGACATCGACGACGCCGACGAAGTCGGGTGCGTCGACGTCCATCCCGGCTCGGGGTGCTAACGAACGCCGTCTTCTCGCGATCGGACTCCGTCCACATTGCTGCGGGCGTCGGGTATCCCGGGCCTGCCACCTCGTGGTGGTCGTGTCTTGGCTCCTCGGTCGCCTAATTTGGCTTGTCGGTGCTTATGGCGGGTGCCGGGAGATGAATATTAACGATTAATAATAGTATATGCTCGTCCGGAGTCGGAGCCGCTGTGGCTGGCGTCGATGTACGCGGCCTCTTCACCCCGACCCGGCACGTGGCACGGCTCTCAAGCGAGGCCGAAGAGCACCCACGAGTCGATCTCGAGGTTAATTTGACGGTGCACTAACAGCGGGAGCCGGTCGCGGTCGCTTTTGATCGCCCGCACAACTCGGCCACAGTCGTCAGGGTTTAGCTCACGCACGTCCGACTGGCGGCTGTTGTGAGCCATTGGGATCCAGCGTTGCGCTCGGTACAGGAGGCAGCCACCGGGCTTTACGGCCCGAGATCGTTCACTGGCTATTTGCGGGAAATCGGCCAGGATCCGAGCCAATATCGGACGGCGGCGGAACTCTCGGTCGACACGCGGCAGGAGCTGTCGAGTCGGTTGGCGGAGCGAGAGACGATGGTCCTGTCGTTGGGGCGAGCGACGGACGGCCCCGGAACCCAGTTTGCGCTCGTTCACGTTCCGGACCACCTGGACGACTTCTTCATCGACGAGCGGGCGTTCCGCCCCGACGAACGGGAGACGCTGGATTACACGGCGGAGGGGGACGATACGCTCGCTCTCGGACAGGAGGTGCAGGATATGCTCGAAGTGTATCGGTCGCTGCCGACCTTCTCGGAGACAGGGTTCCTGAACTTCGCCCTTTCGACGGGGCTTTTTTCCCGAGCGCTCGATCTCGACGCTGCACAGATCGGCACTGCTCCGACGACCGTCGCGTCCAGTTTCGATTTCGAATTCGAACCACATCCCGACCGACCGACGATCCTCCATCACAACGACGGTCAGATCGAAATCGACGCGCTCGTGATGACTCGCCGCAACGGCGAGCGCGTTCTCCTGGTCATCGAGGCGATGTGTGGGGGGCGACGGGACCTGGCCAAGCACAAACTGGGCTATCCGGCGCTTGCGGCGGAGACGTCACTGTCGCTCGACGTTGATCGAGTGATTCCTGTCTACCTTCGCGCACGTCCGGTAAAGGAGGGTGTTCGATACAGCATCTACGAGTGTTCGGAGATTCCGACGGGCGAGGAACGGCCGTGTCTTGCGAAGTTGCACGTCGTCGACGACTCCCACTACGAAGTACGAATCTGATTCGGCTACGGACGGAGCTTCTTTGACCGGGCCACAGGACAGCCACGCGGATAGGGTGTCATAGAACTCCTGTCACGGTGTTTATTTCACAGTCTGGCAACCGAATCAGCCGTCAGAACGAGTTTGCGAGTTGAGCATCCGCGAGCGAACGTAGTGAGCGAGCGGTTCACCGACGAAGCCGCCGAAGGCGGCGGAGTCGGTCACTTTTTGGTCCAGATTTTTGCAAGGAGTGGTCGCGCGCAGCGCGACCCGACGCAGCAAAAAGGTGGGCTGTACTGAGCGGTCTGTGATAGTTTAATTTCAATAAAAAATCAACATCCCTACCCGAGGTCGCAGACGAGAATGAACCCTCGGAGTTCGGAGATACTGTCGATGTCCGGACCGAGCGGATCTTTACCCACTACCGTCAGTCGCAGTCTGGCGGTGGTGGCGTCGTAGCACGCCAACTTTGTTCGCAACCGTCGCCGCGAGGTCTTGGAATGCTTCCGCGGTCTTGGCGGCGTCCTGACGGACGATCGGCTCGCCGGTGTCGGCGCCCGCACGGATCGCCGGATCCAGCGGGAGCGATCCGAGGTACGGGACATCGACTGCGTCGGCCAGCTCTCGGCCACCGTCTTCACCGAAGATCTCGTGAGCGTCTCCGCAACTCGGGCAGACAAAGCCGCTCATATTCTCGACGACACCCAACACGTTGGTCTGGTACTCGCCGAACATCTCGATTCCTCTGCGGGTATCGTCCACGGCGACGGACTGCGGTGTCGTGACGACGACAGTCCCCGTGACAGGTAAGTGCTGAAGCACCGTCAGCTGGACGTCACCGGTCCCCGGCGGGAGATCCACGACGAGGTAGTCCAGCGTTCCCCACGAAACGTCGGCAAACAGGTCGGTGAGGGTGTTCTGTGCGACCGGACCGCGCCAGACCACCGGATCGTCGTCTTCGATCATCAGTCCGACGCTCATCAGCTTGAGCCCGTGAGCGGTCGGTGGTTCAATTCGGTCTTCGCCGTCGACGGTCGTCACATCGGGATCGGTGTCGGCGCCGAGCATCTGTGGGACGTTCGGGCCATACACGTCGGCGTCGAACAGCCCGACGTTCGCCCCGCGGTCGGCGAGGCCGGCGGCGAGGTTGACAGCGACAGTGCTTTTCCCGACACCCCCCTTTCCGGAGGCGACGGCGATCACGTTTTTGACGCCAGGCAGAACCGACGATTCGGCAGAATCGAACAGCGGTACGTTCGCCGAGAGCTCGACATCGACCCCCGTATCGTCGGCGACCTCACGGACGCGATCCGCGATGGCGGCCTCGTCAGGGGCGTGCGGGGCGCCGAGCGCGAGCTCGACGGCAGCGGTTCCGTCGTCGACGGAAATGTCGGTGACGAGTCCGGCGGTGACGATGTCAGTATCGAGCGCCGGGTCGTCGACGGCGCGGAGGCGATCACGAAGGTCGGCGTCTGAGATGTCTGTGGTTGTCATCGGTCGAGTGGTTACGTGGGTGTGGTTTCGGACGGTTGTTGATCGGCCTGTACGACTTCTTCGGCGTCCCACGCGGTGAACGTCCGCGCGAGACGAGCGATTGCGGCGAAGACGCCTTCGACTGTGTCGCTGCTCGCGACGGCCTCTTCGAACCGGTCGATCCAGCCCAACTGGGAGAGCGTCCGGGCCTGAAGCTCGCGGACTGCATCGAGGTTCGCTTCGGTTCCGTCGCCTTCGAGTAGCGCCGCCTCCCGCTCACAGAGCGCGCGCATAAACTCGAAGCAGGTGGCGATGTGGTCGGGGATGTCGCCACCGCGCTCGGGCGAGAACCCGGCGGCGGCGTACAGCCGCGCCATATCGGCGGCCGGATCGCCGAGGAGTTCGCCGGCCTCGCCGGCGGTGTGGTACCGCGAGTCCGACTCGAACGCCTCGCTCGGATCGGTCGCGTGAGCGGATGCGAACGGCGGGACATAGTGGGTCCCCGGCACGACGAACAGGTTGTCGTACCCGACGCCCAGCGAACCTGCGTCGTGGTCGTCGCCGCGGAGGTCCGCCGTCTCGATGTCGATCGGGAACACCTCGGCAACGGCCGCGAAGGCCCCTCGATCGAGCGCGGCTGCGGTCGTCTCGGCCTCGCCGTCGAAGGTCGCAGCCAACAGCTCGTACAGCCGGGCGCGGGCCGTTGCCATCGCCGCCTCGTCGCGGCCGTCAGTCGTGTGCGTGGGCATTTCAGATCACCTCCCCTCCACGTCGACGAAGGCGTCGTACTGCGCGTTGCTCCCACCAACGAGGTCCGAGAGGCCGGTGTCGCCGAGCTCCGCATCCAACGGCTGGACGTGATTGATCGCAAAGCCGGCGTCGCGTCCCTTCGCGTACCCGGCCTCCTCGGTCATCGGCTCGTCGAACTGGTAGTCGCTGTGCCCGTCGGCCTCGACCGCCGGCCGCGTCTCGCCGTCGATCGTCTCGGCCGTCGCACCGCCACCCGTTCGGCCCCATCCCCACATCGCGCCGACGACGCCGGGACGGATTCCGCTCGTGACCATCGCGACCGCGTCGACGGTCTTGCGGCCTGCATCGAGGACGATGTCGTCGCCGTTCTCGATGCCGCGCTCGTCGGCGTCGCGGGGGTTGATCCACACGGGGTTCTCCGGGCGCGTCTCGCGGAGCCACGGGCTGTTCTGGGTGCGGTGCATCCCCTGCGTCCGGGGCTTCCAGTTGATCAGCCGGAGCGGGCGCTCCCGGTTGTCGTCGCCGCTCACCGCGGCCTGCACGGTCCCGTCGTAGTGCTCGACGTCGTCGACCCTCGGGAGCGGGTCGAACCGCTCGCCGGTGAAGGAGTGTTTCCCCTTCGGGACGACTTCGCTGTAGAAGTCGACCCGCGACTCGAGCTTGTACCGCATATGCTCGCCGTCGTAGGCGTTCGAGTCGTCCGCGCGCTCGGCGTAGTCGTACCCGTGACCGTGCTCGGCGAACGCCTCCTCGTAGCCGTCGGTCGGCTCCTCGAAGCGGCCGCCTCGGTTCAACACCGTGACGACCTTCCGCCATTCCTCGTCGGTGACGGCCGCCCGCCAGCGCTCGAGGTCGAACTGATCGCCGAGCCCGCTCTCGTGGCTCTCCCGGAACACCCGAAGCTCGTCTTCAGTCGCGTCTGCGACCGGATCCCGGCCGTACGCGATGTTGGCCGCGAGCTTCAGGTAGAAGTCCTCGGCCTGTTCGAGGGGCCACAGGTCGCCGTCCGCGTCGGGGATGGCGTCCGCACCGACGCCGGGGAGATCCAGCTCCGACCACAACTCGACGAGCACGTCCTCGAACGGACGCGCGTCGGGGACGACGGAGACGGCCGGCTGGCTGATCTTCTCGTCGGCCAGCCGCTTGTTCGGGTATGTCCCGAAGTTCTCCCAGCGTTCGAGGTAGGTCGGCTCGGGCAGGATGTAGTCGGCGTACTGGCTCGTATCGCCGATGACCGTGTCCGAGGCGACGATCAGCGGGATCGTCTCAGTGTCTTTGAGGACCGCCGGGATCTCGTCGCCGCCGGCGACCGCCATGACGTGGTTGTTCGAGTACGGCCGGATGAACAGCGCCTCGACGCCGTACGGGTACTCGGCAGCGGCGCTCCCGTAGAGCTCCTGGGTCGCCTGCGGCGGCGCGACGGGGAACCACGGCCGCTTCGCCGGGTAGCCGTCGTCGCGGTCGAACAGCGAGGTGTCCTCGTAGTTGACGCCGCCGCGGAGCAGGGGGATCCCCCACGGCGCGTGCCCGTCCGGGACCGAGCCAAGTTCGTACCGGCCGGACATCGTGTCGTAGCCCGCGTAGGGCGTGATCTGGCCGCCCTTCCAGTCGTAGTTCCCGATGAGATGCTGGAGGGTGGCGATCGCCCGCGTGTTGTAGAAGCCGTTGGTGTGTTTCGCCGGGCCGCGGTAGGCCATAATCGCCGCGCGTTTCCCGTGGCTGGTGAACTCGTCGGCGATCTCGGCGATCTGGTCGGCCGGCACGCCGGCCATCTCGGCGTACTCCTCGACGGTGTGTTCGAAGACGCGCTCGCGGTACTGGCTCCAGACGCTCCGAACCGCCATCCCGTCGACGGTCACGTCGACGTCGAGAACGGCCGTGTCGACCTCGCTTGCGGCCCGTGGTTCGCCTGTGGCCGCATCGACAGCGACGAAGTCGTCGGCGGCCTCGGCGTCCTCCGAAACGAGCCCGAGGTCGGCGGCGCGCGCCTTCGGTCCCGCCGACTCGTCGACGAGCACGAGGTGCGTCGCGTCGCTCCACGTGGGTTCGTCGTCGTCGCTCGCGGCCGACTGCGAGGGGTTCTGGAGGTAGGTCAGATCGTGGCGGTCGTTCTCGATGATCCACCGCGCCATCCCGAGTGCGAGCGCCCCGTCCGCACCGGGTTCGACAGGCACCCACGTGTCGGCCTTTTCGGCGGTCTTCGACAGGCGCGGATCGACGACGTCCATCCGCATCCCGTCCTCGATAGCGTTCGTCAGCTTCGGCGCGAGCCACGTCGGACCCTTGTTGGCGACCATCGGATTGGTCCCCCACGCGATGAGGTACTCGCAGTTCTCGATGTCGGGGTACTGCCGCTTCTTCTTTGCAGCGTGCGAACGGACGTTGCCCATCACGCTCGAAACGCCGCAGGTCCCGGCGTGGTGGATGCTGTTTATCGACCCCAGCCCCTGGTGCCAGAGCCGGTTCCGGATGAAGTTGCGGCGGAAGCCGCCGACGTCGACGATCTGGTTGGACTTCGGCCCCAGATCGGGGTGGTCGGTGTCGATGAGGTCGTCCGCGTACTTCTCGTCGAAGTCAGACTTGGACAGTTCGCCGCTCTGGACGGCCTCCCAGTCGCTCATCACCGCCTCCTGTGGGGCGTATCCCCAGATGTCTCTG
Source organism: Halobellus ordinarius (assembly GCF_031823395.1). Classification (NCBI taxonomy): domain Archaea; kingdom Methanobacteriati; phylum Methanobacteriota; class Halobacteria; order Halobacteriales; family Haloferacaceae; genus Halobellus; species Halobellus ordinarius. Next base: position 58,182 of record NZ_JAVQKJ010000013.1, on the reverse strand, counting down.
AGTCCAGGGTGGCCGAGGTCGTCGTCGCCCTCGACGATGTCTCGAATCACCTGGTCCCACGAGACGGTCTTCCACTCGCCCGACCCGCGCGGACCGACCCGTTTCATCGGCTGGCGGACACGGTAGCTGTCGAAGGCCGTCTGGATGCCCGCCTGGCCCTTCAGACAGATTCGCCCGCCCGAGAGCGACCAGCGGTCGGTGTCGACGTCGCCGCTCCCCTCGATGTCGCCCATCGCCACGTCCGCCGGATCGCTCTCGTAGGGCACCTGCGAGAACGGCTGCGTGTTGAGGAACGAGTACGGGTTCCCGGCGAGCTTCCGGACGAGCGAGCTGTACTCGCCGGTACCGCTCCCGTCCGCGAGCTGGACCTTGATCGGACAGAAGGTGTTACACTGTCCGCAGGTGGTGTGTATCACGTCGCTCGCGCCGTACTCGCCGTAGTCGTCTCCGACGTAGTGGAACTCGTCGTCTGTCCACAGGTCGTCGACGTCCACGTCGACCGCGGCGTTGCTGGCCGCCGCGATGATTCCGATACTTCCGACCGCCTTGACGAAGTCACGACGCGATACGCCTGCGCCGTCCTCGCCTGAACCGTCAGTACTCATTCGTGGTCACCTCCGCTCAGCGGCGTCAACGGCAGCGTCTCCGCACCGAGCGTGTACAACAGCAGTCCGACGCCTATCATCCCGACACTCGTCCCCCACTCGACCAGCGTCGGGAAGTACGATCCGTGGGGGAGCCCCTCCATCACCGGCATAATCTGTGCCGGAACGACGATATTGAACCGCACCGCGACGATCCCGATGACGACGCTCAGTCCGGCAAGCACCATCATCGACGGCGTGCGCCGCCAGGACTTCTTGGTCAGCAATACCATCGGGAACACCCAGCTGAATCCGATCATAAACCACCAGAACGACCACGACATCGGGCCGTACATAATGACCTGCCAGGTCTCGATCTCGTGGGGGTGGAGGCTGGCGATCGCGATGAACGTCTCGATGGCGGTCAGGGCGGCGTCGACGATGATGAAGCCGATCAAAAGCTGTGCGAGGCGGTCGAGCAAGTCCGGGTCGACCGAGTCGCCGTCGAACAGCCGGGTCCGAAGCACGTAGATCACCATCACGAGGGCGGTCCCGCTGAGCAGCGCCGAGATGACGAAGATCACCGGAAACAGCCCGCTGTTCCAGTACGGACGGGCCTTCGAGACGGCGAACAGCACGCCGGTCCCGCCGTGGACCAAGAAGATCGCCAGCGGGATCCCGACGATACCGGCCCGCTTGAGCCAGCGCTGATCGAACGACTGAGACCCCTCGCTCGTGTCCAGCCGGCCGAGCGCGAGCGCCGCGTAGAACGCCTGTCGAAGCCCCGAGGCGCGCTGCGCGACCCGCGCGAGGTCGATCCGCATCGAGAAATACAGCTCCGTGACCAGAATCCCGATGTAGGCCACGTAGGCGTGCACTTCCCACGAAAGCGCGGAAGTCAGTTGGCGCCAGAGGAACGGGAAGTACATCCGGTCCATCCGTCCGAGGTCGATCCAGACGAACAAAAGCGCCACCGCCATACTGATGATGGCCGCAAACAGCGCGTCGCGGTCGATCCTGTGCATCCCTTCGACCTCGAAGACGTTGGCCATCGTGCTCACGAGGAACGCGCCGGCGGAGAGGCCGACGAAGTAGATGTAGAAGGCGACCCACGCGCCCCACGGGACGATGCTCGTGAGGTTGGTACTCGCCATTCCCCCCGTGAGCCGCAGGTACGTCGCGTACGCGCCGACAGCGACGAGGACGCCGATGATCGCGTACCAGACGATCCGAAGCCGGTCGTCTTCGAATCCCGGATCGAACTCGAAGCGTGAACTCTGTGTTGCCATTGTCTTATTTGAGGTAGTAGACGTTGGGGTCGGTCCCCTCGTCTTCTTTCAGTTGGAACGCGCGTGAGGAGTCGGCCATCTGTGCCACGTCGCTGTCGGGGTTCTCGAGATCGCCCATATTTCGGGCGTCGCCGATACAGGTCTCGACGCACGCCGGCTCTTCGCCGCGCTCCAGGCGGTGCGTACAGAAACTGCACTTGCGGATGTTGCCGATCGGCGATTTTCCCTCTTCGCGCGGTCCCCGGTCGACTCCGTACTCGGGGCTTGTCAGTTCGCCGGCCTCGTCGACCTCGTCGTCGTAGTTCTCGCCGAAGTCGAAGTACCGCGCCCCGTACGGACAGGCGATGTTGCAGTACCGGCAGCCGATACACCGGTCGTAGTCGATGTTGACCACGCCGTCGTCCATCTTGTACGTCGCCGAGACCGGACACACCTGCACGCACGGCGGGTTATCGCACTGCATACACGGTCGTGGCACGTTCGTCCGGGTGACGTTCGGGAACTCGCCGTGTTCCTCTTCCATCACGACGTTGTAGGAAACGCCGGGCGGTGTCCGGTTTTCGGACTTACACGCGACCGTACACGAGTCACAGCCGACGCACTTCTGGAGGTCGATTACCATCCCCCACTTCTCGTCGCCCGCGCCGATCCCACCGTCGGGTCCGTCTCCTTCGACCTGCGTCGACTCCGTCGCAACGGTGTCCATCGATCCGACGGCACAGCTCAACGATTCGGCCGTCTCCGTCGAGACAGTCTGGTCGCCGGCGTCGACCGCGGGGTTCGGCGTCTCCTGATACGCCTCGCCGAACTCGGCAGCCGCGGCTTCGTCGTACTTTTCCCAGTACTCGTCGCCGGAGAGTTCACCGCGTGCGACGCGCTGTGCGTCCTCGGCCATCGCGACGCCGAGATCCGTGTCCGCCTCGACGTCTGCGAGTTCCTCTCGCGGATCGGGTCGCTCCTTCTCGACCATCGCGTCGAGGTCGGCCTTCCCGACGTTCGGGATACCGGGGAGCGTGTCGTCGTCTGCGGTGCTCATCGCGACCACCCGTTGCCGGTCGTCCTGCCGACGAGCAGTTGCTCCTGCGTCAGCCGGTCAGTCTTGGATTTCATACACGTATTCGTACGTTGCCGCCCGTGGAGAGGGTGATACCAATATAGTCTGAGTCGGCCCGGCTCCGGAGAGACACCCCATATCGAGGGTACCAATACTGTTTGGGTCGGGGGCGATCGGGGACAAACCGGGCCGCGTCTCGAGCGAAGCGCCGACCACAGGGGTTATTCGGAGAGACCAGTTACCTCCGAGTATGAATTGGTCGAGTCGAAGCGGACGAACGCTCCGCGGCCGAGGGTCCCATCGCTGTCGGAGGCAGACGCGAAACGTATGAACACGATTATCGCCCTCTCGATCGGACTGCGGCTCCTCGGCGTCGGCTATTCGATTCTGCTCCTCGCTCGCACCCGCGACCGCCGGTTCGGCTTCCTGACGCTGCTGTTTTCCTTTATGACGCTTCGGCAACTGCTCACCGTACAGACGGCGAGCACCGGGCTCGAAGAGCTTCCCGGCCTCGTCGTGAGCGTGCTGACTTTGTTGACAGTGTACTATCTCTCCGAGTACGTCACCGAAGAAAACGCCCTCAAGACGGAGCTTCGGGCAGTAAACGAGCGCCTCCGGAGCTTTCAGAAGGCCATCGAACACGCCGGGCACGCGATCTTTCTCACCGATTCCGACGGGACTATCGAGTACGCCAACCCGGCAGTCGAGTCGGTCACCGGGTACGACCGAGAGGAGGTGATCGGAGAGACTCCTCGGCTCTGGCAGTCCGGGAAACACGGCGACGACTTCTACGCAGAGCTGTGGGGCCAAATCACGTCAGGATCGGTCTGGGAAGGCGAACTGACGAATCGCCGGAAATCAGGTGAGCTACTGTGGATAGACGCGACGATCGCCCCGATCACCGAGGACGGGGACGTGAATCGCTACGTCGCGATCGAGCGCGACATCACCGAACGAAAGGAACGCGAAATGCGCATCGAGGATCAGAACGGGCGCTTAACGGTACTGAACAATACAAACGAAGTGCTCCGCGATATCAACCGCGAACTCGTCGCTGCGTCGACACGCGACGAGATCGAGGCCACCGTCTGTGAGCAGTTCGCCTCGTCGGATCTCTTCGATGTGGCCTGGATCGGTAGTCGAGGACTCGTCGACGGCACAGTTAGCCCGCACTCTTGGGCCGGCAGCGACCTCGGATCGCTCGAGAATCATATCGAAGCGATGTGTAACACCGATCCGACACCGGTCGAGCAGGCACTAGAGGGACAGGACCCTGTGTTTACCGACGTCGAGGACGACCGATTGCAGACAGTCGGCAAAAAACGGTGCGTCGTCGTTCCGCTCGCCTATCAGGATGCGGAGTATGGCGTCCTCGGGGTAGTGACTAGCAACCCGAACGCGTTCGACCTGATCGAGCGGGATGTTTTCGTCGAACTCGGTCAAACGATCGCAGACGCCATCAGCGCTGTCGAGAGCAAGCAGACGCTCATTTCCAACAGCGTCACCGAATTAGAATTCCGGTTGACAGGGATCGACGAGCCGTTGGCGAATATGGCAGCACAGCTCGATTGTACGGTCACACTCGAGCACGTCGTCGATGACGGCGACGAGGAGCAGGTCCAGTACGTTACCGTCACCGGACCCGATCCGGAGGTCGTCATCGAGTATGCGGCCGAAGCCGACTTTATCGACACCATAGAGCACGTTTATACGCACGAGGAGCAGGCGCTGTTCCAGCTGTCGATCAACGAACGGTCGGTCGTCAAAACGTTAGCGCAGTACGGGGCAAGCATCGAGTCGTTTTCGATTACTGGAACCACCGGACGACTGGTCGCACAGGTGGCCAGCTCGAACGATATTCGAAGCGTCGTCAACGCGCTTCGGACGACCTACGATGGGTTGACGCTGATCGCACAACGAGAGCGAGAGCAGGACATACAGACTGAAGCAGTCTTCCGAAAACAGCTGACAGCCGCGCTGACAGAGCGACAACGGGAGGCAGCACGAACAGCGTACTTTTCCGGATTCTTCGATTGGCCCCGCGAGCACAGCGGGGAGGAAGTCGCGTCGATGATGGACATCACACAGACGACGTTCACCCAGCACCTTCGGGCAGCCGAAAAGAAACTTTTCGCCGCACTGTTCGATGGGACAGTAGCCAATCAGTAGAGTCGCGTTGCGTTTGGCGTGAGTTGTGCCGAAAAGCGAGGGCGTGATAATGATTACTCTCACTTTTTACCGCCGAGCGCCACCCCCGGTGGCGGCGCTCGGCGGTAAGAGACGAGAGTAATCATTATGAAGCCACGAATCTGCTGTCTGCGGGTTACTGTGGTTGAAACTCGTTGCCCGCAGAAGCGAGCAGAGCCGATATCTGATTAACCAACAAAACTGTGCCGTTGGCCGAAATGTTGGTTAATACGAGGCGACAGCTGATATCCTACGCGCCACCGACACCGCCAGCGGGGCTCCCGACAGACATCGTCGATACGCTCGACGGGTACTCGTCAGAGCAGCTTCACCACGGTGCCCGCGACGCTGAAGAGTAACGGAACACAGAGCTCGCGAGGCCCGTCTCGAAGACTTATCCGACGTAGACGAGATCGACGACCGCCCTGACGACCTCCCGAACGACGTCCCGTCGAAGGCCACGATCAGGGAGGATCAACGACAATCGCTACTACTGGCAGTGGCGAGCAGGTGAGAAGGTAACCTCGAAGTATGGAGGACCCGTAACCCCGGTGGAATGGGCCTGAATCGCAATTTTCTGCGGTTTCAGGTTCGACGTGGGTGAAGCAGTTTGCGAACGAGGAAAGACGGCGCTTGCACCCTCGAAAACCTCGCGTGGCGAGCTGTGTTTCCGGATCTTCTCCCGAGAGAACTTCAACAGCGTCGGATTGCGAAACCGTCATCCAGTCTCGGCTTCGGTGTTGCGGACCGTTTCAAGCACGAGTCCGAGAACGAGTGTGCCGACGAAAAGCAGGATAGTACTCCCGATGACGACCGTTCCACTGATCTGCGGGATCTGCTCTGTGACCGATACGAATATCCGAACGTCGAACGCGACGACGACGATGGCGCCGATCCCGTTGAATACCATATCGAGAACCGTATCGCGGAGTCCGTAGTACTCGAGGACTGGCGGTCTGTCGATGTACTCACCGATTTCGCGGGCGGCGAGTTCCACGAGTTCCCAGAAGACACCAGCGCCGAGCGTGAACAGGACGGTGAATATGGCTGCGTAGGCATCCGTGACCTGCGATCCGAGTGCGGACGGGATCTGGAGGCTCGCGTAGACAAGTGCCGCAAGGAGAGAAGCGGAGACGGTGTGTGTGAGATGGTCCCACCACGAAACGGTTTCGTACCATCCGAGCATCCCCAGCATATGAAGAAACCCCGCCACAGCGAGCCACACGGAGAGTTCGGGGCCGAACGTGACGTCTGCCCCGATTCTGTGGGTGATCACAAGTTCACCGAGAGCCGGCAGCGCAGTTGCGACGATGGACGCAATCCCGTTCACGACCGCCTGGAGGTTCCGAGATTGCACTCCGATCAAGACCGTTCCGACGATCCCTGCGACGAAAACGAAGAACACAGTTTGCAGAACGTTCGTCATACGATGGCGGTCAGGAGTTTAGTATCGTGAGTCAGGTGCTTGCAGGATCCTCGCAGTTGGCTTACTCCCCTTTCTCGTCGGGCAGGTTGAGTTCCGCAACGAGGCGTGCGGTAATGACCTGCTCGACGATATCGAGCAACTGGGTGTCGTCAGATGTGTAGTCAGCAAAGATACCGAGCGGGATTTCACCACCCGCAACGTCGTGGTGACCACCACCACTCCCCACATCTTCGAACGCCTTTTTCAGTATCGACCCCGCGTTCACGCGTGCATCTGGTGATCGAGCACTAATGTGAATCGTGTCGTCGACGAGGCCAAACACGATAGCGGTCTGAACGCCCTCCAATCTCACAAGATAATCGACAGCCTGGGGGAGCGCATCCCGTTCGGTCGTCCGGCCGACGTGGGAGATGAGTACCGCTTGGGTGATGTTTCGATTGTCGATAGCGGTCGAGATCGCATCGAGGGTTCCGCCGGACACTGACGGCGTCGATAGCTGTCGGAGCATCTCCTGATCCGCTTTCTCGTGAAGATATCCGGCCGCATCATATTCCTCCTGTGCCGCTCCGCGGAGAAAGTCGAGGGTATCCGACCGGATGGCAAACAAGAGTGCTGTCGCAAGATCCGAATCCAGCTCGATATCAAGTATGCGCACGTACTCCGTAAGAATCGTCGCCGCTGCGCCAAGTTCCTCGCGATGATCGACGAACCGAGCGTCAATATCCTCGGCAGGATGATGGTCGATCACGATATCGACAGCTGTGTCCGGGGGAACCGTGTTGTTCTCGCCCGGAATGGAATGATCGACGAATGCGAGTAACGAATCCGGTTTACGGTTTTGGACGGTAGTGGGATCGAACGGTTTGAGGTCGATATCGAGGAGATTGACGAACGCCCGGTTCTGCTGGTGAGAGATATCGCCGCTGTAGAGGATCCGCTGTTCGTCGATGCCAGCCGCAGCTGCGATCCGACCCAATGCGAGTGCGCTCGCGAGGCAATCCGGATCGGGGTTATTGTGACAGACGATGTTGATTTCGCTGCCCTCCTCGAGAATCTCAGGGAGTTGTTGTGGCTGGCTCATTTTCCGAATCTACGAGCTCTATACAGTTACAATACAGGGAACCCTATTGAAATCCTATTTTCTGACACAATCCAATATGAAACAGCCAGTCGCTGAAGACTGCTTGTTACTCGATTAATCAAATATATATATGGGATAAAGAAAACGGTGTATTATCTCTGTCCCCTACCGATGTATAGTTGTGAAACAGTTAGGGCGGACCAGTTCTTTTGATGATATGGTAGATGCGTTAGCAAACGTTCAGCGACGCAAGTTGCTGATTGCCCTGTTAGCGCATAATCCACAGGATGATTCACCAGTTGTTCTCGCCGAGTCTGATGAGGAAGCCGATGCCGTTGAACGTCTCATAACGATGCGGCACGTCCACTTACCGAAGTTGGTTGATCACGGGTTTATCGAGTGGAAGGAAGAAAGCCGCGAAGTTATCAAAGGGCCGAAATTCGATGAGATCAGACCACTGCTCGAACTTCTCGACGAGCACGAAGACGAGTTGCCATCGGACTGGTTGTAGTTTCGCAACTGTACGCTTCTTGCCCTGTATCGATCACAATCGGTACAGAATATCTCACTGTGCCGTCACTGACTGGAAGCCATCCGATCTTTGCGGACGACTGCCCCGGGATCGATCGTTACGTCACTCCCCACTTTCACGCCCGGGTTGAGTGAGGTATTGATCCCCGTTTTGACGCCGTCGCCGAGGACGACACCGAGCTTGCGCCGGCCAGTATCGACCCGTTCTCCCTTCACTGTCATCCGGATCGACTCGTCGTCGTGCCGGAGGTTCGCGACGTTCGTCCCCGCCCCCAGGTTGACGTCACGACCGAGAACCGAGTCGCCGACGTAGGACAGATGTGGTACTGCGGCATCGGCCATCAGGATCGAATTTTTCACCTCGACGCCGTGGCCGACGTGGGCGTCCCGGCCGAGCGCTGTGCTCCCCCGGATGTAGGCGTTCGGTCCGATCTCGGCTCCTGACGACACGATCGCCGGCCCTTCGATGACGACTCCCTCCCGGACGGTTGCGCCCGCCTCGATAACGACGGCTCCTTCGAGCTGTGCATCCGCGGCGACGTCGCCGCGAATCCGACGATCGATAGATCCGAGCAGGCGTTCGTTTGCCGTCAAAAGCTCCCAGGGGCGGCCGACGTCCAGCCAGTGGCCGTCGTACTCGACGACCGAAACCTCGTGACCGTCAGCAAGGAGTAATTCGAGCGTCTCGGTGATCTCGTATTCGCCACGGGCGCTTTGCTCGGTCCGATCGATATACTCGAAGACGGACGAGTCGAAGGCATAACAGCCGACGTTCGCGAGGTTAGTCGGCGGCTCTGCGGGCTTTTCGACGATGTCCGCCAGAGTCCCGTTCTCCCCAACTGACACGACACCGTACGACTGTGGGTTCTCGACGGGCGTCGTCGCGATCGCGTGTCCCGCTGTGTCGGCTAACGCCTTCGGCAGTGTGGCATCGACGAGGACGTCGCCGTTGAGAACGATGAATCGGTCGTCGACGACGGGGCGAACCTGCGCGATGGCGTGGGCCGTGCCCGCGGGGTCGTCTTGGGTGACGTAGGTGATCGGGACGTCCCGATACCGTTCGCCGAAGTGCGCTTCGACGTCTGCCCCACGGTAGCCGATCACGACGACGAACTCCTCGACAACGTCGAGGCACGCATCGAAGACGTGTTCCAAAAGCGGACGGCCGGCAGCGGGCAACAGCGGTTTCGGGCGGTCGTCAGTCAGCGGTCGCATCCGCGTTCCCTGTCCCGCCGCGAGCACGACTCCGTACATATCGTGTTCCGATGGCGCACTGGGGCATAGTGACTGTGGTGCCTATGATAACAATCCCCACGGCAGACCATCGGTTGCTCCCACACCGAGACAAGACGACGATTCCGGCACTCGCGGGGCGTCACCTGGCGCGTTCGAGCAGTGACTGTGCGTCCTCGAAGAGCGCGTCGGCGTCGGCACCGTCACGTGCTTCGGCGGTGAGGCGAACGAGTGGCTGAGTCCCGCTGGCCCGGAGCAGGAACCACCCCGAATCGGTGTCGATCCGCACCCCATCGAGCGTTCGTACCTCGCCGTACTCCTCGGTCGCGAGGTCCCGCACACGTTCCATCACTGCTGTCTTCGCCCGGGTCTCTATTGCGTCTCGCCGGATCGGATACTGCGGAAGATCCGCAACGAGCGTCGAGAGTGGTCCTCCCTGTGCGACGATCTCCACGAGACGGCAGGCCGCAAACGGTCCGTCGGGACACAGGGTCTCGTCGGGCCAGATCCACGCGCCGCTCGGTTCGCCGCCGAAGACGACGTCCGGATCCGTCGCACGTTCGGCGATGAAGACGTCCCCCACAGGTGTGTAGACGACGTCGGCGTCCTGGTGTGCGAGTGCGTCGGCGACCGCCAGCGACGTATCGACAGGCACCGCAACGCGATCACCCGGGCCGGCCGCCTGCGTCGCAAAGAGTCCCAGCAGAGCGTCGCCGCCGACGAACTGGCCGTCCTCGTCGATCGCGAGCAGTCGATCAGCGTCGCCGTCGTGGACGAGCCCCAGGTCGGCGTCGGTCGCGGCGACGAGCGCACACGCCGAAGCACAGTTTTCTGGCGTCGGTTCGCTGGGCCGTCCCGGGAAGCCCCCGTCCGGCTGGCCGTTGAGTGTCTCGACGTCACAGCCGGCCGCAGCGAGGACATCCGCGGTGATCCGCCCGGTCCCGTTACCGATATCGACGACGACCGACAGGTCCCGTCGCGCCGGTTCCGACCCGGACCCCCCCGAGAGCGACTCCTGCAGTGCGCTTGCGTGTCGCCCGGCGGCATCGTCTGCGGTCGTCTGTCTCCCGATTTCGTCCCAGTCGGCGAACGCGAAGGCCTCCGCGTCGATCGTCCGGGTAATCGTGTCTCGTTTCGCCGTGTCGAACGCCTGTCCGCTGGGCGACCACAGTTTGAGCCCGTTGTCCTCGGGTGGGTTGTGCGAGGCGGTGATCGAGACGCCGGCATCGGCGTCGACGTCACCGACGTACCGTGCGATCGTCGGCGTGGGCTCGACGCCGACGTCGACCACGTCGCTGCCGCATTCGGTGATCCCGGCGACCAGTGCCCGCCGGAGCATCCGCCCGCTCTCGCGGACGTCTCGGCCGACGACGATCTCGTCTGCGCCCGTCGATGCGAGTGCGCGACCCACCTGGAGGGCCACTTGGGCGGTGATTTCGTCTCCGATGGGACCGCGGATACCGCTCGTGCCGAACATTGATTGTGAGTTTCGTGGATGGAGAAAAAATGTTGGGTGTCAGTACCTCCAGAGTGTACAGATAGCATACCTTGCGGTCGAAACCACGCAGTTGTGGACTCTCGTCAGTAGATGCAGCCGTGGGCTCGTCCGGCGAGCTTCGGGCTATGATCGTGCATTCATTCTGCCTACGCCAACATCGTGGTCGCTTGCTCGGCAGTTGCACGCTCTTGCTGATTCCTCCGCGTTCACGCCGAAGAGGAGGTCAAGTCGTGTGCTGTGTGGACTCGAACAGCGGTTCGAGTGTTTGCGGCGTGAACAGGTATACATCCGATCGGTTCTCCGTGTGCGATATCAATTCATCAGTGAACCCAGTGCGCGCAAACAACGCGTATTCAGTGGTTCGGCTTCCCGTGTGCCATCGAACGTCCGGCGTGAGTGCTTCGAGTTGGTCTAAGAGGTCGATCCCAACAGGCGTGGTCGTCCACTTACACTCTCCGAGTAGCAGTGTCTCTGTCTGCGGGTCGAGACCGACGACATCAATTTCGTCGCCGTCGTACCACCAGCGACCGACGCGATCGCACGGCACAGGGAACGACGGTGTTCGCGTCGCTTGATGGCATACCGTCTCGAAGGTCTGACTCGTGTGGGTTGCGAGCGCATCTGCGATGGAGTCTCTCACCGGGGTCGTGCGGCCCTGTTCGAGCGCACCACGGTTCGGTATGACGAATCGGAACCAGAATCGGAGGAAGTCATCTGTGATCCGATAGATCCCACGGCTATCCGGGTTGGTCACAGGTGTTTCTTTCTCGACGAGTGCGAGTTGCGCGAGGTTCGTGAGATAGCGAGAAATTCCGCTGGCGTCCCGCCCGATTTCGTTGGCGATCTCAGTCACCCGACTCGCCCCGCCAGCGATCGCTTCGAGGATCGCCATATACGTCGCTGGCTCACGGAGCTCCTGTCGGAGCAGAAACTCCGGTTCTTCGTATAGAAACTCACCTTTCGAGAGGATGTGTGTCTCGATATTCGCCAGCAACGATGCTTCTGAGTCAAACTGCTCCAGATACGCTGGCACCCCCCCGAGGACACTGTACGTTTCGATCTGTGTTTCGACGCTGTAGTCGGGGACAAATGCTCGCGCCGCCGCAAACGACAACGGACGGAGTTCCCACTGCCCGGTTCGACGTCCGTACAGCGGGCTTTCGTAACTCAACACACCTTCTTCCATCATCGAGATCGACGATCCAAGCAGAATAAGTGAAATGTCGGTGTCTGCCAGCACCTCGTCAACGATCGTCTGGAACACAGACGGCAGCGTCTCGTCGGAATCGACGAGATACGAGAACTCATCGAGCGCCACGACACACGGGCCCGTGATGCGGTTCGTGAGGTACCGGAACGCGTCGACAAATCCATCGACAGCTGGCGGGACATCGTCGAGCACGTCGGCGCAGTGCGTTGCAAATCGTTCCGCGTTGACTCTTGGTCCCCGCTGGTCACAGAGATAATATACGGTCTCCGCTTCGACTGCATCCAGTGCCGTCGTCACGAGTGTCGTCTTCCCGACGCGCCGCCGGCCGTACATAACGAGAAGTTGCCGTTCCTCACGAGAGAGGTGTGAGAGAAGCCAGTCGAGTTCCGCATCCCGGTCAACCATTATGCATACGATAATATGATCGTGTGCATAATAAGTGTGACTGACAGTTCGTTCACTCCCGTCGCGACGGCAGGCTCACGTCCGATCGGCGCTCCAGTATGGATGTGACTGGGATCGGACTGAACGAGCTGGCATCCCTGGGGTTGAGCGTATTCGACGCTGGGTGAAGTACCTCGGGGACAAGCCCCGAGGCTTCACCGTTTTGTCTGTGTCGTCCAGAAACGGACGGACAGACGCAGGCGAATTTAATTCCCCTCGGCCTCCCCGAAACGGGTCGGTTGAAATTAACACCCGAACGCCCGGTGCGTCCGTGAGGGTCGGCGACTCCACCTCGCCCGACAACACCCGTCGCACCACGCCTTCGGCGTGGGTTTTGAGAGGTGTCGCATTTCTCTGCAACTGCGCGCAGTTGCTTCGGATTAAGGTCTTTAACCCACGTCGCAACTGTGCTATAGGATACGGTGGCTTATGTCATAATAGTGTCTGTTTCACCCTCGGGGTCAAGCCCCGAGGCACTCACCTTGTCCCGCCGGTAGAAGTGCCAAACGCGATGTCACCGTCGACTTCCGGCGTCCACTACTCGACGGTAACACTCTTCGCCAGATTCCGCGGCTTATCGATCGGTCGGTCTTTCTCGTCGGCCACGTGATAGGCAAAGAGCTGCAGCGCGACGTTGGCGACGACGGGCTCGAGCGGCCCACACCCGGGCACGTCGAACGTCGTTTCGACCTCCGAGACGTGGGCCGGGTCGCTCGATACCCCGATGACGGGAGCGCCGCGGGAGTTGACTTCTTTGACGTTGTTGATCGTCTTGTCGGGATTCGTGGCCTCCGTGAGCAGCGCGATCACCGGCGTATCCGGGGTCACGAGCGCCAGCGGGCCGTGTTTGAGTTCGCCGGCCGGGAAGCCCTCGGCGTGATCGTACGAAATCTCCTTGAGTTTGAGGGCGCTTTCGAGCGCCACCGGATAGCCGGCGTGCCGGCCGATGTAGAAGAACGCCCCGCTGTCGGCGTATTCCGTGGCGGTCTGTTTGATCTTGGGTTCCTGATCGAGGATCTGCTGGACGGCACCCGGTAGATCACGGGCCGCCTCAAGCAGTGCGCTCGTCTCCGCTGTCGAGAGAACACCGCGAAGCTGGCCGAGGTACACGGTAAACAACGTCGCGGTCGCGACCTGCGAGACGAACGTTTTGGTCGCGGCGACGCCGATCTCGGGGCCGGCACGGATGAAGACTGTATCGTCGGCTTCTCTGGTGACAGTACTGCCCAGCGTGTTCGTGAGCGCAAGCGTGCGCACGCCGGCCCGCGTGGCTTCCCGAAGCGCCGACAGCGTATCCGCCGTCTCGCCACTCTGGGTGATGGCGAGGGCGAGCGTCTCGTCGGGATTCTGGCCGTCCGTGCGCCGGTACTCGCTGGCGATGTCGACGCTGACGCGGACGTCAGTGTACGTCTCCAGCAGTTCCTTGGCGTAGAGGCCGGCGTGGTAAGAGGTCCCGCAGGCGATGATCTTGATCTCCGTGATCGACCGGAGGAACTCGTCGGCGAGTTCGACGTCGAGTTGGACGCCCGTCGCGAGTTCGTCGATCCGTCCGGAGATCGCCTGTCGGAGCGCGCGCGGTTGCTCGTGGATCTCCTTGAGCATATAGTGGTTGTACCCGCTCTTGCCGGCGGCGTCGGCGTCCCAATCGAGCGTTTCCGTGTCGCGTTCGACGCGCTCGCCGTCGTTGTAGATCTCGATTTCGTCTGCCGTCAGTCGGGCGATGTCGCCGGACTGGAGATACGTGACACGATTCGTGTGTTCGATAAACGCCGTCGCGTCGCTGCCGATGAACGTCGCGTTGTCGGCGTGGCCGACGAGAAGCGGACTGTCCTGGCGGGCGACGACGACGCCCTCGTGACCCGTTGCGGTGACAGCGATCGCGTAACTCCCGTCGAGTTGCTCGGTGGTTCGCTGGACGGCGGTGAGAAGCGAGACGCCGTCCGCCAGGTGGTCTTCGATGAGATGCGGGATGACTTCGGTGTCGGTCTCGCTCTCGAAGAGGTGCCGCTCCCGGAGTTCGGCTTTGAGTTCGTCGTAGTTTTCGATGATCCCGTTGTGGACGACGGCAACCTCGCCGGTACAGTCCGTATGTGGATGGGCATTCGTCTCGGTCGGCTCCCCGTGGGTACTCCAGCGGGTGTGTCCGATCCCACAGCCGACGTCCGTCTGTGAGGGCACGGGCAGTTCGTCGACTTCGCCCTCGGTTTTCTGAACCGCAAGCGACTCTGCGGTGAGCGCGATCCCTGCCGAGTCGTACCCCCGGTATTCGAGGTTCTTGAGCCCCTGGTGGACAATCTCGCCTGCTGAACCTCCACCGATATAGCCGGCAATTCCACACATAGCCTTACCGGTACTGGTCAGATAAATCCAATAGTAATGTGGAGCGTACCGCTCCGCTATTCGATGCTTTCTGAGGCGGAAAATAGGATTTACTACGCTGTGACGCTGTTGAACTCCTCAGAAGCTGACAGATCCTGCCCTGGTTGCGGGCAATACAGAGAGTCTATGCAGCAGCGCGGTAACGACAGATCAGCCGACAACTCTTCCCGGCTCCCTCCCGCTTCGGCCACTTAAGTACTTCATAACTACGGCCGTTCGAGTGAATTTTTCTTCAGCCGTCGGCACCGCGCCAGCGGAAGTCTATGGTCGGATCAGGTGACCACTCTCGTACCGTCTGGATGGGGCTGGCCGTCGTCCTCGCGGGAGCCTTGCTTTTCGTCCTCTACTCGTTCGTCGGGACGTTCGTTCTCGGCGTGTTTCTGTACTACGCGACCCGCCCAATCTACGTACGCCTGCGGCGACGGATCCGACCGCCGACCCTGGCGGCAGCGGTGGCCCTGTTTGTGCTCGTACTGCCCGTCTTCCTGTTGTTCTGGTATACGGCTGCGCTTGGTCTGGGGGAATTCCGGTCGCTCGCCGAACTGGATCTGTCCGGCTACGAAGGGCTTCTGGGCCCATACACCGACTTCGCCGGTCTGATAGAGGAACTCCAAACGGTGCTCCAGACGCTGGTATCAGACCCTGACCAACTCCTGGCGGAATCGCGTCTACGAGACACCCTCACGGATGTCGTCGCAGCGATGACGGAGTACCTCGGAGTCATTCTCACCGGACTCCTCCACTTGTTTGTCGCGGTGGCGCTCGCGTTCTACCTCCTTCGGGACGGCGACCGCCTGGTCGGGTGGATCCGTGCAAACTTCACCGACGAAACGCTCGTCACCTACGGACGCGCGGTGGATGCCGACCTCAAGACTGTCTTCTTCGGGAATATTCTGAACGCACTGCTTATCGGGACCGTCGGCGCGATTGTGTTTTCGCTCCTTGGTGCGATCGCGCCGCCGGACGTCCCAGTTCCGGTCCCGATCCTGCTCGGTCTGCTCGCCGGAGCGGGAAGCCTCGTTCCAGTCGTCGGAATGAAGATCGTCTACGTTCCAGTGGCACTCTATCTCGCCGGCCTGGCAGTAATCTCCGATCCGCGGTTACTCTGGTTTCCGCTCGTCTTCTTTGCCGTCACGTTCGTCGTCGTGGACACGATCCCGGACTTGGTGATCCGCCCGTACGTCTCGGGGCGAAACCTCCACGTCGGTGCGGTGATGTTCGCATATATCTTTGGCCCGCTACTGTTCGGGTGGTACGGGCTCTTTCTCGGACCCCTGCTTCTCGTCGTTATCACGGACTTCGCACGCGTGGTGATTCCAGATCTGTTCGGACCGAATGCGGAGACGGTGTCGACGTCGCTGACAGACGATCAGTTTGATCGAGAGAAAGATCCAGCGACGGCCGAGGGTGATGCTCGTGACCCTGATAGTGTGCCCGGGACCGACGAACCTGGACAGGCCGACGAGGAGCCTGATTCGGCGTGAACCCGTTCACTCGCGGTCCCGCTGCGTGCCCGGTGGTACGTCGTTGCAGACCGTCGGCGATGCAAGATTCCCACCCCTCCCTCACGGCTGGTTTGCTGCTCGCGAGTCGACTCACCCGCGTCTGATGTCCGCGCCCTCGTCGATCCGCCCGGACACGTACGTACTGTCGCCGACCGTCGCGTTGTTGCCGACCACGGCGCCTGGCTGGATGGCGACGTTGGCTCCGATTTCGACGTTGTCGCCGAGCAGTCCGCCGAACGTGACCTCGTGGTACACGCGGTCGTTGAGGACGACGTCCGTCGTCCCTCCTTTTACCGTCGTGTTCGGGCCGATCGTGGTGTTGGCGCCGACGATACAGTCTGTTACCACGGCGCCCGGCTTAAGTGTCACATCAGATAAAATAACTGCGTTCTCCACGATCGCACCGGGGCCGATGCTGACGTTGTCCCCGAGTGTGACGCCACGGAGTACCGCGGCTTGCGGGTGGACCGCGACGCCATCGCCGACGATTGCGGCCTCCACGACGACGGCGGTGGGATCGACGTTTGCCGACTCGGAGTCCACTGGCCCCTCGGCGGCGATCAACGAGTTGTTCACTTCGAGCAGGTCCCAGGGCTCGGAGACGTCGAGCCACATCCCGCGATACGTGACTGCCTGGAGCCGCTGTTCCGCGAGGAGTTCCGAGAGCGTGTCGGTCAGGGCTTGTTCTCCCTTGCTCTCGGTCTCCCGGATCGCCGCGAAGATATCCGGCGCGAACGCGTAGACCCCGGCGTTGATGAACTCCGACGTCGTGAGCTCCGGAATCGGCTTTTCCTCGATGGTCTTGACCTCCCTCCCGTCGAACTCGACGACGCCGTATCGACTCGGTTCCGGAACGCGGGTGGCACTCACGACCGGCTCCGTTGTCTCCCGGTGGCGTTCCCAGACGCGTTCGATCAGTTCCGCGTCGATGATCCGATCGCCGTTCAGCGCGAGAAACGACTCGCCGATCACCGATTCGGCCTGGAGAAGCGCGTGACCGGTCCCGAGCTGGCGTCCCTGGACGACATAGGAGATATCGAAGGCCCATCCCTGGCCGTTGCCGAAATAGTTCTGGACGCGCTGGCGGTTTGCGCCCACGACGAGCAGCACTTCGTCGACGCCCGCGGCCTCGAGTGCGTCGAGGACGTGTTCGAGGATCGGCCGGTTGGCGACCGGGATCATCGGCTTCGGCCGGTTCTCGGTGAGCGGCCACAGTCGCCGGCCCTTCCCCGCCGCGAGGACGACAGCTTTCATCGGTACTACAAATCCGACCCGCGTGCATAGCTCTTGTGTCAGACGTAGGTAACAACACTCTTTTCGACATATCGTCGATAGAGACGTCCTACTGCGGCACACGGATCTGGCAAGAGAGATCTATTCACTGCGGGCTTCCCTCGACCGGGTCGTCTAACCGGAATTTCTATACATCTCGTTTTTAATCCCTCTATATGTCGCCAGACTCGGATCCGACCGAATACAAGGTTGGACGACTTATCGATAAGTACGATCTTGACGGTCTGGGTCGAGAACTCGAAGACCGTTGGCTCGGTCGCGGCTACGAGTCACAGAGTCTCCGCTCGCTGGCCGATTGGTTCAATAAATATCTCCTCGAAGAGAAGTTCAATCGGGCAGGAGACCCCCCGATGGACGGGGAAATCGACAATATCTACCGACTCCTGACTGATGAGGAAGTTACGTCGGGAATGCGTCTCGACGCGGAAACCGCACTGGAGGAGAAAGATATCGATCCGGAAAATACTCGAAAAGAATTCGTCTCCCACCAGTCTGTGTACGTGTACTTGACTGAACACCGAGGTGCATCGAAACAGCGCTCGTCGGAAGATCGAATCGGGAGCGCCCGCGATACGATCCAACGACTGCAGAGCCGACTCATCGCGGTGATCGAAAACCATCTTGAGCAACTCCGTAACGCGGGAGAACTGACGATTGGAGAGTTCACTGTCCTCATCGACGTTCAGATCCTCTGCGAGGACTGTGGTTCCAGTTACTCCCTCACCGATCTGTTCGACCGTGGTGGTTGTGACTGCGAGTAGGATATCGCGTCGGTCGTGACCCAGGGTAGCGTCCAAGCAGATTTTCGTCGCAGGATACGATCTCTGCGCACCGGAGTACTACAACTCAGCCTCGCGCTCAAACGCCGCAGCAAGCCGGTCATACATCGCGTCGCGAAGATACTCACGCCGCTTTTCCTCGGAGAGGTAGTTCCGAAACACCACCATCGGGTCGCTGCTGCCCTGCTCGTGGGCGACACTCTGGAGGCGGTCGATAACCGTCTCGACGGCGTCAGCGTACGCGCTGTACCAGAACCGACGCCCCATCTTCGAGGTCGGGCGCTCACCACGAACGCGCACATCTGCACGCGCGGCGGTCGACTTGAACCGCCGATTGAGCGTCTCGCCGGTCACGTGCTCACGGCGGGCGTCTGGTGAGGGGAACAGATACCCTCCCCACTCCTCGCAATCTGAAAGCTGAGCCATCCGATCTCTGAGAACATCCTGGCCGTAGATCAACGCGACTGTCCCAGGGCCGTTCTTCCGCGTGTCGAACGTCAGATACGGTGAATCGGCCTGTAGTTCGACGTTCGCGGTGTGGAGGCTTGCCAACTCACTCCGGCGTAAGCCCCACGCACACAACCCGAGGACGATCAGTTGCTCTTCGGTGTCCTCAGCAGCAGCCACGAGGGATCCGACCTGTGCGGGCGCAAGCGCGGGGTTGTCCCGCTTGGCGACGTCCCACTCGTGGTCGTATCGAACGGGATTGAACGCTCCGTAGCCGCGGTCGACGAGCCAGCTGTAGAGATCGTCGATGTCGGATCGATACCGGCGCTTCGAATCGTTGCTCTCGAGTTCTGTATCGAGCACGTCGAAGACGGCTGTGACGCGCTGAATCTCTTTGGGCTGGTCGGTCACGTCGGTGATCCGAGAGACGATCGCTGCCGTTCCGTGAAGACCTTCGTAGTGGCGGAGAAACTGCCCCAGCCGGGAGCGCTTCGACTGAAGGGTACTCTCCGCAGCCGATCCCCGTTGTTGTGACCGGAAATACTGTTCGAGGTACTCTATCGTCTGCTCGTTGTCGATCGGCCACGACGGGTTGTCTGCTGAGATGTCGTCCCCGAGTCCAACGGCCTGCTCGAAGAACTCCGAGAGCGTCGTCCCGTGATGTTCTCGAACGGCGTACTGTAGCCCGCTGTACCCGTGGTCGACGAGCCACTGGTAGGAGGGGACCTCCTGGTTCGGATCGTATCCCTCGCGCCGGCGTTCGGGAGCGATTTCGTGCTCGTAGAACTCGACGAGTTCGTCGAGTGACTTCCTCGACCAGTTGTAGGTTTGTTCACTCACGAGGATCTCAGGGGAGAACCCCGCGTGCTGCCTCCTGTGGTGATTCTAAGAGTGGTGATTTCATGATGTAGCGTCTATCTAACAGAATAACAATGGTATTAGTTATACGCGTGTCTCCATCAGACACGCGAAATAAGTAATAGATTCCGATTCGGATGCAGCGAGGTAATAAACCGTATTACGATATACGAAAGCCGAACCGCGCGTAAGCCACAGATTCGGAAGCCTACAAACCACTATTTCGATGACATACGGTAGAACCGGAACCAACTCCCAGGTCGCTATTCTGCTTCTTAGGAGAGATTGTTTGTAGCAGCAAAGAGTTCACCGTATTCCGTCTCACTCACTTGATCACAATACTTCTATGTATGGGTAGACCGGAGGGTAACGTACCGTGTAGCCGCAAAACGGGTCCCAACCGCTCTGTCGCTACACACTGGAAACCACCCCACCAGTGGTGGTCACGAGACTGGTGACAACCCAATGTCCGGCGATCCAACAGACCAAGCACGCTCTGCGGCCGTCAAGCAACTCAAAGCGCTCGGTCTCAGTACCTACGCCGCCCGAACGTTTGTCGCTCTCGTCAGCCTCGGCGAAGGAACCGCCCAGGACGTGAGCGAAGTTGCCGACGTGCCCCGAACGCGCGTTTACGATGCGGCCGACGAACTCCATCAGCGTGGCCTCGTCGACGTAAAGCAGTCGAATCCCAAGCGATACTGGGCGATATCGCCGGAAACGACCCGTCGTCACTTCGAACAGGAATACGACCACCGCGTCACTACCCTTGAAGACGCGCTCGACGCACTCGACTCCGAGACCCGAAGTACCGAACAACGAGGCGTCTGGTCAGTGACCGGCCGTGACACGGTAGCCGAACGTGTGGTCGATTTCGTTTCGACGGCCGAAGAGGAGGTGGTGTATATGACTATCGGGGAACTCCTCACCGATGAACTCGCAGAGAGTCTGTCGACGGCGAGCGACCGCGGGGTGTCGATCCGACTCGCGGAGATGTCCCAGTCCGCTGAGGCCCATCTTGAACAGCAGGTTCCCGACGCGGAACTGTTCGAATCGCTGTGGAACTGGTCGGACACGCCGGCCGGTCGCCTCCTGATGGTAGACGAAAAAAAGACACTCGTGAGTGTACTCATCGACGGCAACGGTGAACACCCGCCCCAACCGCGCGACGAAACCGCCATCTGGGGTACTGGTCGGACGAACAGCCTCGTCGTCGTTCTCAAAGCACTCTTCACCTGGCAACTCGACAGCGGACGCGAGTAGACTGGAGATTCTTCACTCTGATAATCACAACATATCTATATGGGCCCCGCCCTAAATCTGTGTATAATGGGGGATCTGGTGGTACGTTCAATCTTCTGCCGGTCCTCACACGATCAGTCGACAATCTATAATGTCATACGACAAAAATGAAGAGAGTGGTTCGGACATTCTCGATTCGGCCACCGACACAGACACGCACTCGACCACAGTCCGTCACGATTGGATTCAGCACGACGAACTCAGTGTGACGGTTGTCGAAGCAGTCACAGCCGCTACGGACCGAGCGACGACTGACCTCCCGCCACTCCAGCGGGCCATCGACCCTGATGCGCTCGACAGCCTGCTCAGTCAGGGACAGTCGTCGTCAGTGACAGTCTCGTTCGAATACGCCGGCGCTGACGTCTGGATAACCGCGAATGGCACCATCCAAGTTCAGATCGATGGAGAGCCCTCGGGAAGAGACGACCGCCGAGACTGATGCCGGGGACTATAGTAGCGTTTGCAAGTCTTCGCTCACACGATCGCACGACAGCGTGCGATCGGATGAGTAATCAGTTGCAAACGCTACTATAGCCGAAAGGGGACGCGAACTCAAGAACAGATGCCGTTTCGGGACCGTATCTCGCGGATGCCTCTTTAGCCAGCCGACGGTCGTCGTTTCGGGCGCTTCAGCTACTGTGGGATATCTGTCGCTTGATAAAGACTGTGGTAACTGCTTACTGCCAGGGTGTTATAGAACTCTCGCCACGGTGTTTATTTCACGTTCTCACAACCGAATCAGCCGTAAGATTCTGTGTGCGAGTTGAGCATCCGCGAGCGAACGTAGTGAGCGGTTCACCGACGAAGCCGCCGAAGGCGGCGGAGTCGGTCACTTTTTGGTCCAGATTTTTGCAAGGAGTGGTCGCGCGCAGCGCGACCCGACGCAGCAAAAAGGTGGGCTGAACTGAGCGATTCCTGATCGGTGTGGGAACTCTCCGATGACATCCTCACAACGAGGTTATTGAACTTTTTCAAGGCATACGACTTCGAGCGACAGGCCGATCTCGAAGTCGCACTGAAGGGGCCTGTTCCCGGAGGCTTTTCCGAGAGTTGAGCACAATCTACCTCTATGCCGCCCTCCACGCCCCTCCTTCGACCAGATCAGTTCTTCGCTGAACGGGACATCGCCGCCGGACGCATTCTCATCGTGGTCTGCCTCCTCGTGTTCTCACTCCCGGTGGGAATCTGGGGTGTCGGTCAGGTACTCAAAGTACGGATTGACGGGACAGTGCTGGTCGAGAATCCGAATCGACCGTCCGAGAGTTTCTGCGAAGGTGCTCCGGCGTCGATGGACGTCGGGTGTGATGCACCGGCGCAGATTGAACAAAATGTCGACGTTGTCCTCTCTGAGGCTATTGGCCAACTCATCGGGCCGGCGTTCGTTGGGACTCTCATCGTGATCGTGTTAGTCGGTGGGCTACTGCATTTCGGATCGTGGGTGCTCGGCGCTGAGAACGGCGCGGCGGCATCGTTCGCCGTTGCGCTCTGGGGACTCGTCCCGTCCCTGTTCAGTCTGCTTTTCGGTATCGGTCTCCTCTTCGTCCTCGTCGATCCGATTACAGTGACGACAGAAACCGATCCCACAGTGTTAACAGAGCAGATTCAGGCGGATCTCAACCCGCTCCAACGGTGGAGTCCACTCATCACAGGGATCACGACGCTCTGGAGCGGCATCATTTGGCGATTCGGACTCCTCCACAAACGAGGCTTATCACCCGGTGAAGCGACAGGTGTCGCCGGGACTGTCGCAGTGACCGTTTGGTTTCTTTCATTCGTGTAGTACCCAGTGGAACGACACGACTGGACGCCCGCCGGTTTTGGGGGTCCGTGCTCTGTTGACCACCCTAGCCTCAGCAAATCCGTGAGTTCACGGTCGGGGTAATCAACTGTTGGATTACCCACGGAGAAGTTCTCGCGCGTCAGCCCGTGGAGGAAGTCAAGCGGAAGTAATTGTGACGAGACCCTCGGTTGAGTTGAAATGGATACGCTGTTCTTCCCTGACGGTCAGGTGAATATGTGCTATCTCGACCTCCGTCGCAGGGCGGAAGACTTCTACCAGTGACACGCGGGTTGTGAGATCGTCTGTCTGCACATACGGATCCGTATAATACCCAACGAGCGCAAGACCCTTTTCGGTCGATTCGACACGTGCCCAGCGGTGCTCAACCGACCCGGATCCGTAGCCAATTTCTACCGCTGCTAACACGGACTCCTCGAAATCCACATTTAACAGATGACTCCTCGTGCCCTCGTCAACAGCCGCTAAATCCAGCAAGGCATCGCGGGTTTGTTCACTCGATATGAGTTCTGCCCAGTAGCTCTCTCCAGATTCACCCGGTGGAAAATCCAATGTTGTTCGAGTTCGCTTCGTAGTGGTTCGACAGCATCACCATCCACGATTTGGGGATCGATTTCCCAATCTTCGGTCCAGTAGCCGATGTGGCCCTCTTCGTCCTATTTCACGTTTCGTGCTCCACCGACTGCGGCGGGGTCTTCACTCTGATTGTGATTACTATTCTAATCACATCCAACTGGTACAAAAAGTCTAATATCCAATTTTCTAGGATAGAAGGGACATATCTCCAGAAATTCAGATACAGGGGAGAGAATAAATCATATACTGATATATCATAACTGAAACCGCCGTTTTGACCCAGTTCCGAGAATAATCGCGAGACTGCAAGCGGATGGTCTCTCACACAATCTACATTATGTACAATACGTACAAAATCTAAATGATGCAGAGAATCGACCGACTCCGATGTTAGTCGTTCGTAGTTCGTTCGCTCAGCATCTCCACAACTTCCTGGACACGTTCCTCATCAGCTTCGATACCACGCTCCCGAAGAATCTGGAGGGCGACCTCATCACCGTGGTCCGCAATCACCCGGAGACACGCGTCTTGAAACTCTCTTCCCTCAAATTCGGGAACATCAAACATAGAGCACGCGGCAGTTACCGATGATCGCATCCGAGTAACGCCATTCCACGTCTCCTCCCGGACATAGAAGCCACGCATATCAGTCTCGTCAAAGGAGAAGGCCGGCCCACCGGTGGATTCGTCCGCATCCTCCTCATCCTGTTCGGGAACGGACTCAGTCTCGGACTCTGTGTTTTCTGTAGCTATCTCCTCATCCGGCTGCGGTTCATCGTCGGTGTCAGTACGTTCGTCGTCGTCTGATTCGACTCCTTCCTCAGTTTGTTTGAGCTGTTCAGCGACGTCCCCGAAACGGTCGTTCTCATTAGGCATAGCTGTGTTCCTCCACGAGATCCGCTAAGTGGTCGAAATTCGGGATCTGGTCGCAATCTTCGTCGAACTCCGAGACCGGCATTCCTTGCTTGAAAGCACGAGAAATCGCGGTCCGTTCGCGAACCCCTGGCTTCGGAATACTCTCGACAGTCTGTTCAGAATCATCGAGTGCATCGAAGATCTCTAGGTCGACACGAGCGTACTCAGGGACGAAGGAACCGAACTCTCTGTTGAGATTTTCAACGAGAGTTCGATGCTCGTTGTGTTGCCCCATCGTTTCGCGAATCATATTTGGGGTAACTGCGAGGATATCTAACCCGATATTCTGCCGAATTGGCGAGATCTGGCGTTCAATCATCTTATTGAGGCCGTTGATCGAGCCAGCACGAGGAATCAGCGGGATAATGACGCGCTGGACGGCGATGAGCGCGTTATCGGAGAGTTTTCCGCGGCCGCCCGCGGCATCAATTATCACGTAGTCATATCCGTTTTGGACGAGCGGATCCACCACGTTCCGCCGAAGCTTCACGTCTGCGAATCGTTCGTCCTTCAGCCTCGTCTCGACGTTCTCGAGCTCGTTACTCGACGGGAGGAGGTGAACGCCGAAGTCCGTCTCGATAAGCAGGTCTTCGGGGTCTTCACCGTCGATAAGGGCGTCACCGAGGTTCGCATCTCGATCGTACGCATCGTCGTACCCCAGCTGGGTCGTCATATGCCCGTCCTTATCCAGATCCAGTAGTACCGTCTCACGACCGCGAGCAGCGAGTCGCTCAGCGATGTTGAGTGCGATTGTGGATTTGCCTACGCCCCCCTTGAGCAACGAGACAGCTGCGCCAGGGAGTCCTTCAAACTCGTCAGCACTCACGGGCCAGCACCCCCGCGATAGGATTTTTACATTTTGTAAGCAATTTACATTGTGTAGATTTTGTAGATTGCGCACGCATCGTTGATAATGTGAGGTTTGCGTTGCCCATACGCGGTCCATAGAGTTCGCCCACCTTAATTCCGCGTCAGACAAATTGGGTACGAAATCTATACAATTTACATTTTGTACATTATGTGAATTGTGGTTACAATCCTCATTACTCGGCTTCTACTACATACGTAATCGACACAATCTGGATGATCTGCAGTTCGCACACATTCATCGAAATTACCGCTACCATCATCAAGCAGCGCCGACAAGTGCAATACACGCAATCTACATTATGTACATTATTCATATGATGCAGAAAGTGTGCGATATCGACACAGTCTAGCCATTCAATATGAGAAATCGGAATGGTCCAGGTCAGTCGGAGCCACTCTAACCGAGGCTCTAGTAATACTTTGAACTGTCATCAGATTATTGGTAACTACCAGATGTACGATGTTCTCGATGACACGGCGGCGCAGACATCCTGTCCGTCGAGAGTGGTGACTCAATCCGCCCTGTCACCCAACACCTCCACACGCCGTACGAGACGGTGAAACAGGCCGTCGATCGGCTAGAAGATGCAGGCTACGCTTCCTATGACGACGGCCTCACTGTCGTCGACGAGCGTGTCCACGACGCAGCCCGCGAGCTCGTCGCTGCTAGCGCCGGTGTCAGTCCACCCTCAATCGAGGAGGCCTACATCATCCCACAGTTCGGTGACTGGCCGTTCGCGTTCACGCGAATCGACGCCCAGTTCCAGTCGGCGCTGGCGATGCTCGACCGGATGTTCCTGTACGTCCTGTCGAAACAGATAGTCCCAGTGGATGGTCAGATCGGTTGTCGGCGGGGGCTCTGCTGGCGTGTCGAAGCGATAGGTCGGATTGTACATCCGCACGGTCCGGTCAGCCATTGTCACCAGAGAAACCCACTCCAGCACGACCGCTGAAACCTATCACCGATAGGGGGTTTCAACAAGGCCTAATAACCCAACGCTGGGGACTCCTCCGGCCAGGCGGAGGAAGCTGTCAAGTGCAAGCTGTGTGCAGTCGCCGAAACGGTTATGCCTATATGTGCAGAACTTGCACATAGAATGGGCGCAAGCGACGACCCGCGACGGGTTCACTTCCAGTCCCCGGAGTATCTCGTCGACCGGCTGGACGCGATCGCAGAGCTCTTCGACACGGATCGGACGGATCTGCTCGTCGAGGCGATTCGCGAGTACATCGAAGACACCGCCGACAGCGAGACGTTCCAGGAACTCGTTGCGACGAAGTACTACGACGGCCAGCTCGAATTCGAGACGGTCAAACAGTTGGTCGGCGCCGAGACGGCCCAGCGCCTCCGTCTTCTCAAAGCGGACCTCGAGGGCGAACCACTCGATCTCGCTGCCCCCGACGACATCGACGTCTACGATGGCGACGCGACGGCGGTCGAGACCGCAGCCGACGACGAGGGATGAGCGGCCGGCAACTGCGAACGATCGTCGCCGACACCAGCGCGCTCGTCAGTCTCGCGGTTCCCCGAGCCGACGCAGCTGTCGACACCGATACCCCAGACCCGTTTCAGTATCTGCTCACGTCGTGTGAGGTGTTCGTGCCGCCAGAAGTGGTCGCGGAACTCCGCGATATCGTGCAGTATCAGGATATCCACGCCGCTGCTGTGAACAACGTCCTCGCAGCCCGTGGCTACTACACGATTGAGGACCCCTACGAGCGCGAGGATACTCCAGACTCGCGGCCGACGTTCGGTCTCGACGACGGCGAAACCGACGGGATCGTCCTCGCGAACGCGCTCGCCATCGATGGGTTTCTCACCGACGAGTTCGGCGGGACGAACTTCCCACTGATTCACGCTGTGCTACAGGGCCCGCGGATCGTCCCGACACCGCGGCTCATCGTCGACTACGCCCGGAACGGGCATCTGCGTCACGAGGAGGCTCGAAGGCTGATCACGACGATCGGCCCGCATCGTGGCTGGGAGAACAGTCCCTACATCACGCGATTGCTCCAACGTCTCGAAGAGTGACCGGCCTCCGGTGGCGACGCCGAACACCCAGCGCCGGCGACGCTCCCTGAAAGTCCTCGGCCGCTCAACGTCCTGCGACCGCGCGAGACTCGTCTCGCTGGCCCTCGTTCGGTTCGCTCACGAGGACGCCGCTGCGCTCCCCGTGCCTGCGGTGGTTGCGGGGTCGGGGGACGACCGAGACGGCTTCGCCATTTCTGAGTCCGCCGTAATAACAGTTAATTAGAGAGTTGTTGCGACAATCCAATCGTTAATTCGACATTTTCTTTCTCCAGTATTTTAAGTTGCTGTCTAGTAATGGACTCTTCATCAGCTATATCAGGTGCGAACAGGGAGCACGACGAGCAGTAATCGAGACCGCCGGAGCCGTGGCATACGACAGCCGTAACGCGCTACGGAATTGAGGTGTGCTATAGTAGCGTTTGCAAGTTTTTACTTACTCGATCGCACGACTGCGTGCGATCGGATAGGCAATCAGTTGCAAACGCTACTATAGTCCGGTGGCTTACACAACTGCAGCATCCGGATCCGCCGCCGCAGTGAGAAGATACCCCCTCAGTGGTCGCCATATCCGTAACCAAAGAGCGGGGACACACTGACGGAGCACAGCGAAGCAGTATACCGTCTGCTGCAGCAGTGACGAGCGAACAGTTCGGTCGAAGAACCGACTGGGCCGACCGGCACTGCGGCAGGAGCAAGGACAGCACAGAAGAGTCCAGAGCGACAGAAGAACGTATGACCGGTGAACCATCTGCGGACGTGCCTGAGAGTGGCGTGCCAACTATCACGTGTACGCGGTGTGATCGTGAGTGGGACGTCGGTTTCGAGCTTGAGGAACTATACGCTGGAAACCGGGCTGTCGAACAGTTCGCGCTCGATCACGAACGGCATACGGGTCATTTTCCCGACGACGTGACACCCTGGATCGTTGACTGTCGGCAGTGTCCGGATGGCGATCAGTATCTTGAGGAACGGCCTGCTCGTCGGTGGGCGAAGGTCCACGCTCGGCACACGAACCACACGGTGGACTTGCAACCGCCGGCAGACCAGGGTCCGACTGAACGGATCACTGTAGAGTGAACTGGACCCAAAAACTGCTACGCAGGCACAGCTATTCGACAGAGCAGCTGAATCAGGGGGTAAGTCGGACCTCAGTGCTATTGACGCGGTCGTACGTCCACGTCAGGCGAACGCGTTCGCGGCCACTGACGCCGTCGCCATCACTGTCGTGAAGGATGCTGAACTCGGCTTCGAACGCCCAGACGAACCCGCGCTGGTCGACGATAGCCGTCATCTCGTAGTCGGTGACTGTTACGGGGAGCGCGGCCGGTTGGCCCGTGCCTTGGAGTCGGTAGCGCTCTCCTGAGGCGTCTCTCCCGGCGGCAGTGACCGAACTCTCGGGGGTGGCAAGATACGTCCGAATCATCTCAGCCGGCCGTGTGAACGGTACCGCTCGCGGTGTCGCTGTCGGCTCCCGGTCGTCGATTCGGCTGAACTCGTCACTGCTGTTCTCTGCTACGTAGCGGTCTTTCCCGTCGAAATAGACCGTTCTGAGTAACGACCGGTTGCCCGCTGCCCGTTCGCGGCTCGCCCGGACGGAAATCCGCTCGCCCTGAACGCGCACGTCGACGTCGTACTGTACTCGTCCGGTAGACCCGGTTTCAGGGGCGTAGTAGTCGAACCAGATAGTGTAAGACGCCGTATCCGAGACGGCCGCTGCGTGTGCCTGTGCGAGGCGACTCGCGTTGCTGATGCCCGTATCGCTCACGCCGGGCACGGTTGATGGGTCGACGCCGCCAGCCCCAGTCGAGGTCGATCCGCCCTCGGCCGTCGAGGTCGCGGACTCGTCGCTACCTCCGTTCGTCAGTGTCCCACCAGTGACGGCCGCCTCGTCCGTCGTTCCGCTGCCAGCACCCGGACCGGCCAGTCCGAAGACCGCGCCTGCCCCGACAGCCACAACGAGCGAAGCGATAACGACCGCCGCCACTGTCCTCGTTTCGAGTCCCCCAACGGTCCGGCGGACCCGCTCCCGCGGCGGGAACCTCAATGCTTCGGGCGCCGCGCCGAAATGGCTCTCGCAGAGGTCGGCGGCCACATCGCGCTTGAGGGCGTAGCGGAGCATCTCGATCAGGTCAGCGGCGTCAAGGAAACGTGCGCCCAGTTCCGCAGCCAGTGTCTCTCCCGCTCCCGAACGCCCCGCCGCGACGACGATGTCTACGTTGCGGACTATCTCGACAGGCCGCGTCGTGGCACGCCTCGTCAGGACATAGAGCACTTGTTTCTTCCCGCCACGGCGTGCGATAACGTACGCTCCTTCGCGGTTTGTCTCGAACCCGCGGGCCGTCCAGAGGTCGGTGACGAAGTCCGCGAGACCCTCGCTATCGAGACAGCGCACGTGCGCTTCGAGAACGCCGGGGTCGGTCCAGCCCATATGCGCCTCGACTCACTCTTGGTATGCTATCAACAAACGTGTGTCGGGCCCTCACAAGCACGTGTGCCGCCAGAATATGATAGTACCGTATCGAATACCGGTCTCTAAGCTGATGTTAGGCGTCGACGATTGTGGGATCATCCCCGTCAGCAGTCGAGAAACCGAGTCAAATTGGACTCCCCGCGAAGACATCCCTCTGCAACACGGTAGTAATCTGGTCCCATTTGCGTGGCACACGATGTCACGGGTGGTTTGGTTGAGCAAGACAGGAACTTGTGTCGATCAAACACACCGAAAACGCCGGGAATCAACCAAATAATTGGCCAGTTCAGGGATTCGGCATAGCGGATATATGAGCCAAAGATCAGGGACACAGTCTCGAAGACCGCAGCCAAGAGTTGCTCGCAGCGGTACCGTCGACCCTGATCGAGCCGCCGTCAAAGTCGTTCCAACTTTTGAAAGATCTCACCGTGCTGCTCGCCGACCGAGGACGAACACGAGCAGTGCCATAAGGGATGCACCCAACCCTGTTTCAGCAGTTGCGATCCAACGGCCCCACCCAATCGGTTCGAAGCCACCGAATCCCAGAGTCGTAAACGTAAGCGTGCTGAAATAGAGTGTATCAGGGAGAAGAGACAGATACTCTGGTATCGTCGCCGGTTGCGCAGCTCCGCCCGCGCTAGCTGATTTAATTCCACCAAGCGGGTAGATCAGGCCGCCAAGCACGATGACGAACAGTGCAGCCGCCAGTATTCGCCAAGGGCTCTCCCCATAGAGCAACGTCAACCGGGCGACAGATGCACGTACCCACCGACCCCAGAGCCGAAGTGCGAGTCCGGGGGCAGTCGTCGCCTCCTCCGCATAGCGTTTCCAGTGCATATCCTGACGCCGGACGAACGCGCGTGCCTGTAGCCCGGGCAATGAATTCTCCCGGGCAACCTTCTCGATAGTGTGGTACGTCCGTGCCGCCTTGCGATACCGCTCTGAATTCCCGGCGGCCGATTGATCAGTCTCCTCTACGATATCGCCGCGACTGCCGCTCGCCTCCGATCTTTCGTTCTCACCGGCTGCATTCTGGGAAGCCTGAACTGGGCGCAACGGTAGATAAGCGCGAATAGCCGCCCCGAGTCGACGTCGGCGAGACTCTGGACCGCCCTCGAACATCGGGTCGGCGCGCACTCGATTTCCCCGGGCGGATTCCTCCTTGTGAAAGGAAATGAACGAGGTTGTTTCGTCGATGTGTGCACTCCCAAAGAGTGTCCCGTCCAACTCCGCACCGTAAAAGTCCGCTCCGGAGAGGTTCGCACGGGAGAAGCGAGCCTGTTCGAGGTCAGCCCCGGAGAAATCGGTCGCCTCGAGGTTCTGTTCGGAAAAGTCGGCTCGGCGGAATCCCATCCCGGATGGGACGAAGTCGAGGGTCACACCAGTTAAGTCACTCTCGGTAAACGACACCTGTCCTGGATCACGGAGGCGGACATCGGCCAGGCTGAACCGGCCAACGGAATCGAACGTGACTGCATCAAACTGAACCGGTCCACTCGACTCGACCCCAACGTGACTGAAATACACACCATCGAGATCTCTGAACCGTGCGTCGACGAACGAGACCGCCCCACCATTCGTGAATTCAGCAGCCATAGCGTCATACCGAGCCCCAAAACTCACAGAGCCATCGCCGGTAAATCGCGTCTCGTCGAAATCGACCGCCCCGTCACACGCGAATTCTACACCCGGGAAGTCGACATCCTCGCCACACTCGAAGTGGGCGGCAGAGAAAACCACGTCTCCAGCGTTCGTGAACTGGGCCGGATCTTTGCCCCGCTGTGAAAACGAACCGAACCTGAGCGTGCCGTCGTTCTCGAATACGGTTTCCCGAAATTGGACGTTATCCGAATTCTCGAACGTCGCCGCCTCGAATTTGACGTCTGCCGCGTTCGTAAACTGTGACCCGCTGAACCACACCTCGTCCCTGTTTTCGAACGTTGCTCCTCGGAAACTGACATCGCCAGCACCCGTAAATTGACAGTTGCGGAAACGGACGCTCTCCCCATCGAATCGCGTGTCCGAGAACTGGATTCGGCTGGCGGATAACTCCGCGTTGTCGAATCGAACGTCGCCGTCGGTGACGAACTGGACGTCGTCGAAGGAGAGACGCCCGCCGGCCGTAGCCGCAATCCGTGTCCAGTTTAGTGTGCCTTCAGCCTGGAGACTCGCACCGGTAAACAAAACGTCCGCCTCTGATCTGAGAGTTGCGTTGGTAAACGAGACTGTCCCATTACACTCGACTGAGAGATCCTGGAACGAGACGCGAGTGTCGCCGACGAGGGTGGTCCACCCGAAGTTTACGTCACCAGTACCTGCAAAGGTTGCGTCCGCGAAGGTGATTTGGCCATCGGTCCGGACCGACGTTTCACGAAACTCGATGTTGCCGGTACAATCGAAGGTCGCTCCCTCGAAGGTCAGGTCCCCATCTCCGTGCAGCTCGAATCCAGCAAGTACTCTCGCCTCCTCGCGGTGACCCGGTAGCTTTCGTTCCGAATCCACCGCGGCTAGGTCGGTCGTACTGGAGAAGTCGGCCTCACGGAACGAGACCGGTCCTGTTCCAAAGTTTGTCGCCAGCAAGTAGATTCGGCCGCCGTTACTGAACGATGCCTCACGAAAGGAGACCCCGGAACAGTCCTCGAACGTGGCTCTGGATAGGTCGACCGCACCCCGCCCAGTGACTCGTATCCGGCGGGCATCGAGTGGCGCCTCGAACGTGACAGTACTGAAATCGACGGGCCCCGTGAATTGGGCATACGTCAGCCGGATTGGTAGCTGCTCGTTTGGCTGAAGGCTGGTTTCGTCGTCAAGTTCGAGTGGGCCGAACGTCGCTCCGACGAATTCGGAGGTTGGGCGTGTCGCTTCGTGTTCGTCGACGGGGCCAGCGCTGTTAATCGCGTCGACGAATGCTGTCGTTTCATCGAGCTCCTCGGGTACCGCTTCCGGTGGCGTGTGAAAGATGCACAGTGGGTCGCCGCTCGTCTCTTCGCGATCGATAGCCTCGTGGGGACAGTGCCACGTATCCAGTTTCTCGGGTTCTCGATCGCGTTCTGCGGTGGCCCAAATTGGCTGCTGATCGAGCAACCAGTCTCCCTCGCTCTCACCGTGCCACTGTTCGGGGGCATCCCTGCGGACCTCGTACGAGCAACGTTCACCCGGCATCTATCGTACCACGACCATTTACCGGGCAACTGATAGCTATTGCCCCTGTATTAAATGATTTGAGTCAGGTGATTTTGACTGAATTACCGTTGAATCACATTTTCCCCATTAATCGATGGACCATTTCGGGCTGGGAACAAGGTAGGACGGGAACCGTTACAAAAACTGGTCAGCACACTCGCAAAGTTCGAACTCCCGATCCGTGAGTACATCCTCGTGGGTATGCCGCGTGGTCAATGACTGTCTGTGCTGTTCAGCCCACTCGTTCGACTGGTGGTTGTTATCTGTCATCAACCACGAGAACACTCTTACTGAAGATTGTAAGGCTACATATCGTTAATACACCAAATCAGGAACTGTTGAATATAGCCCACCTTTTTGCTGCGTCGGGTCGCGTTGCGCGCGACCACTCCTTGCAAAAATCTGGACCAAAAAGTGACCGACTCCGCCGCCTTCGGCGGCTTCGTCGGTGAACCGCTCACTACGTTCGCTCGCGGATGCTCAACTCGCACGCTCTCTTTCACGGCTGATTCGGTTGTGAGAACGTGAAATAAATACTGTGAGGCGAATTCTATGACACCCTGTGCGTACGCGTACTGAGTTAGGGTTTGCTCGTCGTAGATCTATGCGGACGGAGCCGTGTCGTGGGCGAACTTACGCGTTAACGACG
Organism: Halobellus ordinarius; assembly: GCF_031823395.1. Classification (NCBI taxonomy): domain Archaea; kingdom Methanobacteriati; phylum Methanobacteriota; class Halobacteria; order Halobacteriales; family Haloferacaceae; genus Halobellus; species Halobellus ordinarius. The sequence continues at coordinate 24,592 of NZ_JAVQKJ010000013.1, read as the reverse complement.
GTGGGCCTGGCAGCGCGATGTTCACCCTCAACGAGCGAGTGGGTCCGTAGACCCCGAGCGAAGTAGGGTTGGGTAGTTTACCAAGCACAACATCGCCTGCGACGGCAAAGGCAATAACGAGACCGGCAGACCCGGTGAACACCCCGTGGAGTAACGCCGCTGTGAGTACGGACTCCGAGCGGATAACGAGATACCTGTGAACCGCCTCGTGATTTGTAGACTAAGCGAATCGGACGACCAGTTCTTCAGTTGTGACTGCATACACGGTCATTTCTTTGCCTTTTTCGGAGTACCACGTTCCGACTGGCGCGACGAGACCGACTTCACGAAGCCGATCCAGATGGTACGTGACGTTCTGGATCGACTGTCCGACGGCGGTCGCCACGTCCGAAGCCGTTCCCGGGTCATCAGTAAGCGTGCCCAGGATTTCCTGTGCCGTATCTGATGACAGGACTTGGAGGAGGTCGGAGTGTTTCTCTCTGCCGACGACGACATCGGTCTGTTTCTGCGGGGCATACTCGACGGACGGCTGGTGGGGGAATACGCTGGACATAAGCTGGAAGGCGGTATGTTTTGTTTGTTCGGTTCACTCCGAACAAACGAATCAAACAATTTAATGCTTACGGTGTCTTTACAGTAGATATGACCCAAGAGGGGACTCATCACACCGGGACACGAGGGACTTCGTATGAGTGACGGGGATCGTGATCTCGCGCGGGAACGCGTCATCGAATCACTGGAGCAATCAGCTGAGGTGTATGGATTAAGCCGCAGCGCTGGACGAATCTACGGGGTACTGTACTTTGCCGCCGATCCTCTCTCGATCCCGGAGCTCGTCGAGGAAACCGGCTATGCCAAATCAACTGTGAGTAACGTGACGCGGACGCTCACACGCATCGGCTTGATCCACCGCCGCTCCTCGGAAGGCGGTGGTCGACGAGTACGGTTCACGGCAGAACGCGAAATCTGGTTCATTTTGCAGGACGTATTCCAGCAATACATTCAACGCGAGATCCAGACGACGCTTCGAACGATCCGGCGAGCGGAAGCCCAGCTTTCGGACCCAGATACCACCGAGGCCGAGCGAATTCGCGATCTTCAAGCGACCTACGAAGATTTTGAAGAAATCATCGAACTTGCATCAAACTTGTCGGTTGCCGAACTACGGGAGGCACTGGAAACGTATGATTCCTGAGCCGTCGGGAGATGAATCTTACAGCTACTTGCAGCTTAGTCGACTGTCTCCACACTCACCAATACACGGTGTATGTGCAGCGGTCAGCTCCATTCCGTCGGCAGGCGGACCCGGTTTCCTCGATGAACACGAATGAATCCATCGACGCGTATTGTTTCGCGACCCCTCTGATGAGGCCACGGTCAAACGGACACGGGTACGGGTTGTAACACGTTACTGTCCCGGCCCGGTCGTCGGTCTTCTCGAATCGATACCAGCCGATCTCTCCACCCCGGTGGTTCCGCTGATACGCTTTGTCGATCGACTTTAGCCCTTCCGGCACCGTGTCGAAATCGTTCGGCCACTCGGCGACGGCCGGGATTTGTTCGCCGAGTCGGTCTAGCACGTGCGGTTGCAATTCCTCAGCAATTGCCCCGAAGGCATTCAACCACGCCTGTTGCGGATACCATTCGTCCGGCGTTGGATCGGTAATCCCTTCTTCGGCTAACGCGTCCAACGCCCGCTCTTGATACGCCGCAGAAAATTTCCCCATTCCTTCTTTGACGATAGTAAGAACCGTCTGCCCGTTAATTTCTACACCCTGATCGAACGCCTCATAAGAAACCATTGTTCCGGGTTTTCGGGCCGTTCGACATAAATCCAAGAGTCACGTGTCGGGACAGCCGCTTTTCCACTCGGTCCCTGATTCCTCGAATGTTGGGCGTGTGATGTTAGTCGGCTCGTTGTAGTCGGTAAATCGAAACGTGATCGTTGCGACGCCGGTTGCTCCATCACCACGAACGTGGATTTCGCGTTGAACTTTCCGGACCCGGTGAGTCTCGGTGGAAATCCAGACACGGACAGTCGCGTTGTCGAGGGTTGCGCTTCCCTGCGTCCCAACGTTTCCGGTGGGAAGATTCTGGTTCGCTTGGAGTTGGTCTTCGGTGGGATACGCGGTCACGACAGCAGTTTCGACTCCGTTGACACGTTCGGTTCCGTTCCAGTAGACGTTCGTTCGGTCGAGCAGCGTCAGTTGTTGCCCGAGGGGCGTGTAGTTGAACCACCTAGTTGAATCCGAGAGATTGTACCGTGCCCACCCGAGTCTGGAACACTCGGTGGTGAGCGTGTACCCATCCACGTATGCCATTCGTGTATCTCGCAGGCCAACTCGTGTGTCGCCTACAGCACCGATCGTCACGTTCGCCTGCTGTCGGTCCACGTTAACGAGCCCATCACCGGTTAAGTTGACGGATTCGGACCGGCTGTCATCACTGATCTCGACCTGGCCGTCGATCGAGACCCGGTAGGCTGTCACATTGCCGGACGCCTCCTGGGCTTGCGTAACCGCATCGACTGCCTGTTGATCGCTGGGCGGGGCCGACGAGCCGTACAGGCCCTGGCACCCGGCAGTCACGACGAGCGCGAGGACCACGAGCGTACACAGGGTCGAGCGGGTTAGCTGCACACCGAACTATCATTCTCACACAAAAAAGAGACTGGGAAATCTCAAAAGACGGTTTGATTCATTCCGTGGTCTGTGGTTGCGTATCAGTACTGGTGTCCCATAATAGTCCGTCTGTGGATTCGAAGTCGATGTCGGCGAGGAACCGCATCGTCATAATGTTCACAGTGAGGCCGAGGATCCCGCCGCCGATGATGCCGATCGGCAGCCCGATCACTGGAACGTTCACCACAAGTGCCGTGGCTACCGGTGAGACTCCGAGGATGAACAGCGCGAACCCAGCGGTGTAAGCAACGTACGGGCTGCTTTGCGTTGCCAGCGCGTAGGATCGCCGCGCAGCGACTACGACTCCGGTTTGGTGCAGCACAATCAGGTACGGGACGGGGTAAAACAAGTACCCGAGAATTACGAACCCGATAAGGGCAACGAGAAGAATCACGAGAGTTGTACCGCCGAAGCCACCGGTGACGGCGCTGGTTCCGATGACGCCCGCTGCAAGCGGCAACAACAGGAGGGTTGGAATGCTTGTGATGAGTAGAAACGGGATGAAGTATCGCTTGCAGTTCGAGACAAACGCGTACGACTGCCCGTAGAGGATGTTCCGGATACTGCCGAAGTACCCGGCGGTCAGCACCGCTTGAACCACCAAGAGAACGGGGACAGTCACGATAGCGACGGGTAGGAACTCTATCGGAAGTCCTGTGTTGACGTTGACACCGGAGTTTGGGACGCTCACGAACTGCCAGACGGTGACGACTGACACTGGAAGCCCGAATTTGAACCCGATGTGGCCCCCGTCGAACCTGAGGATCGCCAGCAGCTTGTTCGTGTTGAACAGTGCGAAAAGGATCGGCACACCCGCCAGCGGGAGATGCTGGAGTGCACGCTCCCACCCATCGGTAAGTCGGGTCGTGAACGTCGGCATCAGAACACCCCGGAAGTAACCGTTAGTCCACGGCGACTACCTGATTCGATGTGCTGCTGTTGTCCAGGTGCCTGTGCGGAGGACTGTCGCAGAGAGCAAGGGACCATTGGCTGCTGTGTCGAACGGGAATCCCAGAGCGAAAAAAGGTGACTGTAGGTTAAAGAGCAGTGAGACCTTTCGTTGTCTTCCCTGTACTCAACGGTTTGCGATAGTTGATTGCGACAGAGCTCTACTGAATATCTATAGAGGCGCACTTGGGTATTAGACAGATTGATCGACGATAATTACGGAAGAGGAATCATACTGTCCAATAGTGCTCTATCACCGAAGTGAAGAAATTGAGTTTCAGATCTCTTCTTGAGTCACGATGCCACGATTGACCGCAGTGACGATCGCGTCCTCGGCAGTCTCGGCGCGAAGGCCATCCTGAAGGGCCGTCTGTAGCGAATACACGACGTAGCCCGACGTCCCAGCTGCTGGGCGCGCCCCGAGCGACCGGTTCGAGCACCGTCACGAGCTCATCAGGCGCGTCCGCATCGACGGAGTCGAGGGTATCCCGCAACGGGGTGCTCGCGTCTTCGAGGAGGCCGGCCACGGTGAGGTTCAGAATTGCACAACCCTCCGTACACCGTGGATCCGCGTGCGTGATCCGCGAGGACTGCCGACTCACCTCGGCAAGTCTGTCCCGCACCGTCGCGTACGGGATGGCGAGCGGTGGACACCGCATCACACTCCCGTTCCCGACGTTCTGCCCTCCTGGGCTCTGCTCCCAGACGTGCTGGCCTGCCTCGTCCCACTCGTCGCCGTGTTTGCGCCGGCTGAGCGACCGCCTCGTCATCCCTCCGATATCGAACGGACTGCTCTCGTACCACGCGAGGAACCGCGCAGCGATATCCGCCGAATCGAACGTCCGATGTCCGACAAGATTGTGTGCGATGCACAGCGCTTGTCCGGTGTCGTCCGTGATCGTCCCGGCTGGCTGATTCTATGTTCCCTGCCCAACCATCTCGTCGAGCCGTCCGTGCTCAGCGGATATTTCCGACGCAGACGCAAACTCGACAGGTCGGCCAAGCGCATCCCCACGCGCTAACCCAAGGAGGATACCACACGCCAGATCCGAATTCATAGGGCACTCAATGATTACCGCGGAGAAAAATGGGGGGGGGTGATACGGGAATCTGCGGGCATCAGCTACGTTGCGTTCTGGCGGCTGAGATCAGTTTAGCACCCAGAATTGGTAGTTGAGATACGTGGCAAAGGAGACCCACACGAGGTATGGGACGAGGAGTAGGGCCGCACGTCGATCAACCCGGTTGAAGGTCCACATCGTTGCGACGATGAGCAGCCAGAGCGCGAGGATGACGACGAGGCCGAGACCGATCTCTTGCAGTCCGAAAAAGACTGCTGACCAGCCGAGATTGAACGCGAAGTGGAGTGTAAATACGCCGACTGCGAGACGAACAGCAGCAGGTGATACACTGGCCTGTCGCCAGACCAGCCACAGTGCGACGCCGACGAGACCGAACAGGGTCGTCCACACGGGGCCGAACACCCAGTTCGGTGGCGCAAGTGGGGGACGCTGAAGCGTACCGTACCACTCACCAAGCCCTTGCGCGGTAAAGATAGCGCCAGAGGCGCCCACCACCTCGACGGTGAGGACAGCAAGCGCAAGCGCGAGAAGCGGACGCGTACGAGCGAGTTGGCGTATCTTGGCTCTGATGGAGGGCATACAGTTTGGTTCAGGTCACAGCCCCAAATACGTGTGTGCCCCCGACGGAGAGAGAAACCGCTATTACACTTGCTGGATTGGTCCGCTGGTGGGTTTATTTCGCCAACCCACGGGCGAATCAAGCGCGAGAGTCCGCGTGCGAGTTGAGCATCCGCGAGCGAACGTAGTGAGCGAGCGGTTCACCGACGAAGCCGCCGAAGGCGGCGGAGTCGGTCACTTTTTGGTCCAGATTTTTGCAAGGAGTGGTCGCGCGCAGCGCGACCCGACGCAGCAAAAAGGTGGGCTGTACTGAGCGATTCCTGTTTTGGTGTGGGAAGTCTTCTATGACACCCTCTCCTTCTGCACTTATTCGGTGTTCAGATCGGAAAGCCGAGTCTGGATTTCATCAGCATCCGCATCGGAGAGCGCCTCGAGACCGAACTGCACGAGGAGCGGGTAGAAGTGGCGATTCTTCTTGAACTCGTCTCGACCCGCTTTTCGTAGCTCCAACTGATTTCTCGTCCGATGGCACGCTTTCCCGCGCTCGGATGAGTGAAGGTTTCAAACTTACTACAATTCGTTCCGGTCGTGATGACAGGGATGTGGCGGTGAGCCCTTCGAGACGCCAGGTCGTGCTGCCTGTCGAATATCGGTACACGCGATCCGCCGATCACGTCGAAATCCCTCGATCCGGAGGCAACAACGACGTACCGGGTTCGATCTCCCACACTGATACCAAGGTAATAGGTTCCTAACTATACCGACTCTGGAAATACGGTATCGAAACAACAATGTCTGAAACGAATGCTACGACGAAACCGGACTCGACTGGATCGACAGTCGGAGTCGTCATACCTGCGTATGCCCCCGATATCTTAGCGCTCGAACGGTTTATCGACGACATCCGGGACGTAATTGATCCGGATACCATCCGTGTCGAGATCGACGTCCCGCGAACAGCGCACGTAGAGCAACTCGAGGCGGTCGTCGACCAGGTCAGCGTTTCGAGTAACCGGCGGGGGAAGGGGGCAGCGATTATGGCGGGATTCGACGCGTTAGACACAGATATTCTCGTGTTCGCAGACGCCGATGGGTCTGTGCCCGCACACTCGTTGGAAAATCTCGTGAGACAACTCGAAGAAGGCACCGCCGACGTAAGTATCGGGTCACGCCGGCATCCGAACTCACACATCGTCGAACACCAGACCCTCGGACGCCGGTTCCTCGGGGACGCCTTTGCGTTCGTTGCACGCAAACTGCTACCGACGAAGTGCCGGGATTATCAGTGTGGTGCAAAAGCCATCCGGGCGGAGGCATGGAACGAGATCGGCCACCACTGTTACGAGCCCGGGTTCGCGTGGGATCTAGAGTTCGTTTCTGTGGCTGGTTCGCTCGGGTACGAGATCGCCGAAGTCCCAGTAGATTGGGAAGACCATCCCGATTCGACAGTCGATCCGCTCTCGACGTCGGTCGAACTGGCAACGGCACTCGTCGACGTGAGGCGTCGGGCAGACGCCATCGCATCGAGTCCACGGTTCAGGGGCGTCACGAAAACGACACAGTCGAAGCTGACGAAGTGACGATGGAACTCGGATCTCGACTCAGTGCACTCGCACACTACAGACGGATCGGTCAGTTCGTCTCCGTCGGCGCCGTCGGAGCCACGATCGAGACGATTATCGTCGCTGTTCTCACAACGACCGTCGGTCTGGGCCCACTCGCTGCAAAGACAATCGGCGCAGAGACGTCTATTTCGACGATGTTCCTCGTGAACGACCGCTGGACGTTTGCGGAGGAGGGAGAGAGGCGGACGATCGCGCTCGTTCACCGGTGGCTGAAGTCACATATGGTTCGGATCGTCGGGCTCTCGATCGCATTCGGCGTCCTCTACCTCCTTACGTCGGTCGTCGAGTTCGAATTTCTTCTCAGCGGTGTCGACTTCTGGCCGACTATGGCGAATCTCGTGGGAATCGGAGCCGGGATGAGTGTAAATTACGTCGCCGAGAGCCTCGTTACGTGGGAGGTACACCAGTGAATGCCAGAATATCGAAGCGAGTGTCACAGTCTCCCCTTCCGGTAGAACAGTTACAGTAGCACGAGGCGAAAGCCCACGGCTTTCGCCGTAAAATGAAGCCGACAGCCGGCGAAACGGTGATTCTGTCGGCGTCCGTGCCGCAGCGCGAGAGTGACGCCAGCGCTTCGACGTAGCGGCCAACGTGCTGAAGCTGCTCTGCGGAGTACCTGTTGTGCGTATCGGCGGGGTCCGTCGGGAGTTCCGCCGGCGACGTCGGTGGCTCGGCGAACATTATAGTAGCGTTTGCAACTGATTGCTCATCCGATCGCACGCAGTCGTGCGATCGTGTGAGTGAAGACTTGCAAACGCTACTATAGCTGCCTCGTATTACTCAACAGAGCGCCAATCGGCGCAGTTCTGTTGGGTAATAGATATTAGTTCTTTCAGCTTCTGAAGAGCACGAATACCAAACGGTTGATACCATCTAACAGCTTTGGCCCCACATATATTTGACATAGATATTTGAACCCAGCGTAGCTATACGGGCATATGGGAGTCCGGACACCGATATATGATGACTCTAATTGGTATAAAAAAGGTGAAACAATGGTCTCTGGATCTGTATTTTACGACGGAACAGTAGAACATATAGACACCGAGACGTTCTGTTCCAAACTGCAGAGGAGCCAATCGGTCTCCGAAGTTGTGGACATCGTCAATGGGGTTTCGGGGTTCTATGCATTTATTCACAATCTGGAAGATAAAGTAATCGCATCGGTTGATCACATCCGGAGTATCCCGCTGTACTATTCCACAGAGGAAGCGATAATCACGGACAACCCGAGAGAGATCGTCGGAGAAGTCGATCCTGCCTACTTTGCTCCTGTCCCCGAAGCAGAATATCTTTTGACAGGCTACGTCACTGGAAAAGAAACGCTCTGCCCCGCAGTCAATACGCTTGAAGCAGGAACATTGGCGATAATTGATAAAGATAGTGGCAATATAAACATAGAACAACATACAGAGTATCACCCTAGTAAACCTGACAAGTCAGATGATTTGAAAAATGGCCAAGAAGAATTAAAACAGGCAATTTCTCAGGCTGTTGAACGGCTGTGTGTCGTTGCTTCTGATAGACCGATTTATCTTCTGCTGAGTGGTGGACACGACTCGAAGCTTATTCTCTCGGAACTTGTTAAACGGGAGTACGATCCTGTGGTTGCTCTCTCATTCGGGCCTCCTGACAACAGCGATGTCACTATGAGCGGGACGATCGCCGATGCAGTTGATGTGGAACGTAAGTACGTGGAGTACACTGGAGACACCTGGGATGAGTGGTTTCGGAGTGATACCCGAAAAGAATACTGTAAATTACGACACAATATGGACTTCATCCCTGTCCACTGGGCTGGACCTGCGCTATCCGAACTTGACCGCCGTGACGAATTGCCGGATGATGCGGTGTTCGTTTCCGGACAGACAATCGGTAGTATTGGAGAACATATGCCGTCCAAAGAACAGGTCCGCACACGATCCGAATTGATTGATTATATTCTTGATAATCACTATGTGCTTTGGGGAAGAAACGCCGAACTTTCGAGCAGGATGCGGGATCGTATTGATCGGAATTTAAAAACAGGGGACGACCTGGATTTCATTCCGATGTACGAACAGTGGGAATGGAAAGAGCGGCAGAGTAAGTGGATGTCACAAGATGGGTCAATGTATTCGTTTTTCGGTTATGATTGGTGGTTCCCCCTGTTTGATAAAGAGGTACTGAAAGCGTGGGAAAACTCACCGAGGGAAGACCGCCGACAAAAGAGGGCTTTGATAGATATCTCGGAGACCAGTTTTAATCAGGTCGCTAACATTGGGAGTGCTCTCGAAAGTGGACGTCCAGATTTGACAGACATATTAAAACGGAGGATTTCACGTTCTCCAGTAGGGAACATCGCTGGCTATGTTTACCAGTATTATAAACAGAGCCAGGGATTCGGTAGTCACCCGCTCGGATACGAGGGTATGTTTGGACCTGGACAACCAGGTGAGTATTACTGCGGAAATCAGAACCATCACTCATACATAGCGATGCACGCAGTTGACCGGATGAGTTTCTCGCCCCCAGACGCGTCTGGAGTGCCAAAAGATTGTGAGCTATCGATTGAAAAAATACGTCAATTACCAAGAGTTACTGACAGGAATTAGGAGATGACCCCATCTAAGCCGGTGGTTCAAGTATCAGGAACTTCCGCCGTGCGAGGATGTCAGTGCCGTGAGTGATTTTTTCCTTTCTTCCGCTACCCGGGGGAGTTCCCGGATGCGCAAGCCGGAAATACAGGATCGAAGTCGTGGGAACTCCCTACGGCTCTACCAAAAATACTCACCAATACAAAATACAACGGGGCTCTCGGATTAAAATATTCAAATAATTCGCCTAAGTGTTTTTTATATCAAAATTAAGAAACTCTTAACGGCGGTATGATGAATATAACGAATCAGCAGAGAACCCATTACAATAGAACGGAGCACTATTTTCGGGAGTATATGAACGAGGACGTCAAAAAAGATGACACAACGTCCGCAGAGACTAGTTCTCCGGGCGGCGAGGACGTCGGTCACTCGCTAAGACAGCAATCGTCGGTCTCCTGGGTACCAACACTGAGCGGTCGTGAGATTGTCATCGGAAATCTATGGTTTCTCTCCACGTTCGTCGTCCTGCTTCTCGGGTTCTCCCTGCTGTATCTCGACCAACCGCTTCATTTCGACGAGGCGATCTTTCTCACTATCGGAGAACAGATCGCTTCGGGAGAGACCCTCTATGCTGACATAGCGGATCACAAACCCCCCGGAATCTTCGTTCTCGCGGCGGCGGTCTACCGACTGCCCGGGGATCCGGTAATCATCGCTCGACTGTTCACGTATGCCATAACCGGAGTTTCCGGGCTTCTGGTCGTTCGTCTGGGACGGGAGTTCTGCAGCCGGCGGGCCGCACAAGGTGCTGGCATCCTCTTTATCGTCATGTCGTTTCTCCCCCACTTCGATGGGTTCTACTACCTGACCGAACCCTATGTCGTCTTTACCCTGCTTGTCGCCGCCGTGTTGCTCGGCTACGACACGCTCCTCGCGAAGGCTGCCGTCGGTGTGGCGCTGGGTGTCGGAGTGCTCTTCAATCAGACCGTGTTTCTGTTCGGGGCGACGATCATTCTGTTCTACGCCATCAGGTTGCGATACCCGGACAGGCGGACACGTCGGTACGTGACGGATTCGATAACGGAGATACTCGCCATCGGTGTCGGATTTCTCGCGACGATGGCAGTCGTGCTTCTGGTCCTCGCCTCACAGGGGATCGTTGAAGAGACGATCTACTACTCCTTTGTCCTGCCCCTAACCAGTTACAATACCCAGTTCAACTATTATGGACACGCACTAGCGTTCGCTACGCTGCTGCCGATCTTGCTCCTTGCAGGTGGTGTCCTGGTCAACACTGGCGTCTCGGTCGTCCGTGGTGACCGAGTCGACGAGCGATTCCTGTTCGTCGTGCTCTGGGCGGGGATCCTGAGTATCCCTGCCATCAGAGCATTCTCGGGAGACCACAAGTTTCTGTTCGCGTTCCCTGCACTGGCGCTTCTGGCGGTTACCGGCCTGATAGCCGCGTATCGGAAGACCCTAGAAAACAGCGACCAACTCCTGCGTCTGCCCAGGGTCCCGGACCGATCGGCACTGATCAGTGGCCTGATAGTGGCCGTGGTGCTCTCGACAGCGGTGGTCTCTGGGGGCGGAAACGTCTACTACGGGTCGCTCGTCGTCGACGACAATATCCAGAACGAACGGGACGCCGTGGTCCCCGCTGTCGAAGGGCTCGATGGACCGATGTACGCCTACAACGTCCAGGCGCAACTGTACGTCCACACGGATGTCGAGCCAGGGACGTCCTATATCGGGACGATCTACAGCGAGGACCTCGCTCGGAACAAGATATCCAGCCTCGAACGCAACGAGGTCCGGTACGTACTGGTGAGAGAGTACGAAGTATCGGGAGACGAGGTTGTCGCGAGTGGGTACTGGTCCGGCCACAAATCGATTATGACCGAGTATCTCAACGAGAACTACGAACCGGTGCGTCACACTGAGGAGTATGTCGTATTCGAGCGGACGAGTGGGTCGTGAGGTTCGATGAGGTACCGAATGCTGTTACGGGAGTTCGAAAGCTCTTTTCACGTCATCGATTCCCGAGATGTCGCAAACAGGCGGTGTTACCTCTAACTGTGAGAGCACAGACGGGTGGGTTCGAACACGCTGCTGGACGCACTACGCTACCGTCGCAGAAGTGTTCGATGACACTCTTGGTAACTCAAGGCGAGACGGTATGCGCTGAATAATAATAACAACAGACTTCGTCATCCCTGGCTATGCGGCGCCACACACACTCACCTGAGACGATCCACACCGGGCACATCTCGACGGCCGCCCACGTTCCCCCCGAGATGTCTGCCGGGAACTACGAACTCAGGAGGGGAGCGAAGGCCCTCGTCACGTCGCGTGGGCGCGCGTTGCTGGTCAAGGAGCGTCGGAGTGACGGATCGTCGTTCTGGAGCCTTCCCGGTGGTGGTGTGGAGCGCGACGAGTCCACGCAGGAATGTCTCAAACGGGAGATCGTCGAGGAGATCCGATGCTGGTCGAGCGTCGGTTCGGCGGTCGATTCGTGTATCTACTGTCATACTAACCGACCCGCAGCAACGGTCTACACCGTGTTCGAGGTGACGCTGGAAACGAATCCGGAACCCAATCCGACCGAGGGGATCGTCGACCACGCCTGGCGACGGCCGACAGACCTCCCGACGACGACGCTTTTGCCCATCGCGAAGGTCGTCGCCAACGCCGTCCCCCACGAGTAGGCCGAACGGACCGGCGGTTCGGGTGCCGGAGGTGGTCCAGATGGATTCGTCTCAGCGTCGGGTTTCCGGTCTCTGACCCAATCTGCCGCCGTCGGCACCGCCGAGTCGTCGACAGAGCAGTATCGGGACGCGTCACGTCGGGGCGCGTCAGCGGAACATCCCGTTGATCCGCCCCAGGTTCTGGGCCACGGTACCGGCGCCGCGAACGAGCGATGGAACGAGGGGGAATCCGACGTAGTTCGTGGGGTTGAGACTCGATCGGGCAATCATCAGCCACTGCCGCCGCCTGGAGTATCCCTCCTTCCGCCAGAGGTAGGGACGCTGTGTCTCCTGTCGATACAGTTTATGCAGGTAGTCGCTGATCGACTCCGCGTACGGGTGGTCGACGACCAGCTCCGGATCGTAGTAGATCGGCTCGGCTTCGAGGACCCGTTCGGCGAGTTCGACTTCCTCGTGGCCCCAGGTGATCCCCTCGTCCCACCCCCCGACTTCCTCGAAGACGGCCCGTCGGATCCCCATATTACAGCTCCAAAACCGGGTGACGTACCGGGGGTTGTCCCCGAAATCGTAGTGATTCGTGAAGTGCTTCCTGAATATGTCATCCCGCGGGTGAACGGTCCTGCCGGCGACGACGGACTCCTCGTCGAGTAACCTGGCCATTCGGGCGAGATATCCCTCTCTGGGTCTGGAATCGTCGTCGAGAAACACCAGTTTGTCGGCGCTCGCCCGCTCGATGCCCGCGTTTCGAGCCACCGTCGCCCCCGCTTCGGACTGGAGACACACCTCGTAGTCGTCGTACGAATCGCGGTCGAGGTACTCGAGACACTCGACCTCATCCCGAGGCTTCACTGTGGGGATGATCACGCTGAGCTCTGGCATACTCGCCCGCACAGTATGCATATGGATTGTTATGCAGATCCTGTCGTGACGCCAGCAGAATCAGCGGCCGACGCACACCGGTATCGGACTGCGTCCGACCGCTCGATGGCGGCCTAGCCACTCGCGTTCCAGACGCGCCGGAGGCGTCGCGCCGCGTCGTAGACCGAGGGGCCCCCGAGCGACAGGACCAGGTACAGCCACGTCTGGAGTCCGAACGGCTCGTTCCTGAGCGCCCGCCGGAGGTGCCGACGCGCGTCGCTGTAGTGGTCGGTTTCGATGGCCAGGGCCGCCAAACGCCGCGAGAGCGACGCAACGAAGGCTCGCTCGCACGCGGGACCGTATTCGGCGGCCAGCGACCGGTGCTTGCGGAGGAATCGTGGATAGGCGACGTCGCGGGCGGCCCGGTAATCGTCGGTGAGGTGGTCGTGGCCGTCGACGCCGCGTCGGACCAGCCGCGCCGGGACCGATCGAAACTCGCCGTGCTTCGAAAGTCTGATGTACCACTCCCGGTCCTCCCAGATCGGCAGTTCCTCGTCGAAGCCGCCCGCCCGATCGATCAGGTCGTGCCGGACCATCACAGTCGAGGTCGGGCAGCCCGGCGCTCCTCGCAGGAGGGCCTCGGTGACGCGACCCGACAGCGACGGCGTCCGACCGCCGACACGAACTCCCTCCCGGACGGTGTACTGTCCGGTGACGACGGTCCCGACCGCCGGATCGAACGCGGCCACCTGGCGCTGTATCTTCTGGGAGTCCCACCGGTCGTCGTCGTCGAGAAACGCGACGAACGTGCCCTCCGCAGCGCGGATGCCGATGTTACGCGCAGCCCCCGGGCCCTCGCCGTCGTCGCGCCGGTAGCGGACGCGGCACCGGCCGTCGGCCCGCTGTCGCGCCGTCGACGCGACGGACTCCTCGGAGCCGTCCACGACGACGACTTCGAGGCGGTCGTAGGTCTGCTCCAGAACGCTGTCGAGGGCGGCCCGGAACTTCGCCGGCCGGTCGCGCGTGATGAGGACTGCACTGACCAGCGGATCGTCACCGTCCGTTTCCATTGATCGACCGTCGCCAGGACGCCACATTGTTAGTGGGCCCGTTCCGCCCGTCGTTCACCGTCAGTCGACGACTCCTGGGCGGCGATATCGACCGACCGACGTCCGCGGGTTCGGCCGGTAGTTCGACTATAACAAAGCCCGCTTCGGGGTTGGTCCCGACAGAGTCCATCAATCCGTATGTCGCTCTACACTCAGCTCCGGCGGTGGTTGACCCGACTGGTTCCGGGTGGGGGATTGGCCGAACGAACAGCGAAAAGCGGCGTCTGGGCTGTCTTCACCAACGTCGCCGACCGCGGCCTCCAGTTGCTGATGGTCGTGATCCTCGCTCGGCTGCTCGATCCAGCCGATTTCGGGCTGCTCGGGATCGCACTCCTGACGCTGACCGCGTTAAGGCGGTTCTCGCAGCTCGGGTTCAACGAGGCGCTCATTCAGAACGATGCCACGAACGTGGACAGCTACCTCGATACCTTCTGGAGCATCGAGATCGTCCGCGGATTCGTGCTCGCGGGACTGCTCATTGTCAGTGCGCCCTACGTCGCCGGCTTCTTCGGCGAGCCTCGCGCCGAGCCGATTCTCGAAGTCATTGCTGTCACCCCGGTGCTCCTCGGGATAAAGAACCCGGCCATCGTCTACTTCAAGAAGGACCTGGCCTTCCACAAACAGTTCGTGTACACGATGAGCGGGTCGGTTGTAAACTTCGTCGTGGCCGTCACACTGGCGGTGGCGACCCGGAGCGTCTGGGCGCTGGTGTTCGGATACGTGGCCGCGGACGCAGCGCGTTTCCTGACTTCGTATCTCATCAACGGCTACCGACCGCGGCCGGGGCTCGATCCCGATGCCGCCCGGGAGATGTTCGGGTTCGGCAAGTGGATAACCGGGTCGGGGATCGTCTACTTCCTCATTGGCCAGGGCGACGACGCCGTCGTCGGTTGGCTGCTGACGGCGTCCTCGCTGGGGTTTTATCAGGTTGCCTACCGCTTCGCCAAGGCCCCGGCGACGGAGATCTCGCAGGTGATCTCGAGCGTGGCGTTTCCGGCGTACTCCCAGCTCCAGGATGACATCCCCCAGCTACGAGCGGCCTTCTTCCAAACGTTACAGGTGACGACCCTGATCGCGTTCCCCGTCGCGGTCGGCATCGCCGTCGTCGCCCCCACGTTCGTCGAGGCGGCGTTCGGACAGGAGTGGATGCCGATGGTACCGGTTATGCAACTGGTCGCGGTCTACGGGTTCTTCATCGCGTTGGGATCGACCTATAGCCCGATCTGGAAGGCGCTCGGCCGCCCGGACTACATGACGAAACTCGGCGTGGCCCGGCTGGTGCTGACGGCGATCGTGATCATCCCGGCGACGCAACGGTTCGGCATCACCGGTGCCGCAGCCGCGGTGACCGGGGTCTACATCTTCCCCATGATGCCCTTCGACGTGTACCTCGTCATCCAGTCCGTCGAAACGAGCCTCACACGCCTCCTCCGGGAACTCTCCTACCCGGCGGTCGCGAGTTTCCTGATGGGCGGCGTCGTCTTCTGGCTCCAGGGCGTGTTGACCCTCGAATGGGCGATACTCGAGTTCCTCATTCTCGCGACGGTCGGCGCCATTGTATACGGCGTCGCGGTTGCGGTACTCGAGACGCAACTCCGGTGGGGACTGCGCGATACCCTCGGGACGTTTATGAGCTCTATCTAGCGACTCCCGCCGCGGGCCATCCGCTTCCGGAGGCGCAGTACACCAGTAGGCTATTGGTAACAATACCGATCGCTCCGCATCTCACGGAGGAATGCAGTCACAGACAGCCACGTTTCGCCACGAGGTTATCGATGCTGCCCCGCCGACGACGCGGCTCGGGTTCTGCCTGGCGACCGACCTGACAGACAACGGTCGTCCCGACGTCGTTGTCGGCGGCGCGGGCCCCGAGACAAAGCTGTTCATCGGCGGCGGACGAACGAGGCTCCCGAACCTCGCGGGAATACGACAGGCGGCCGGGCTCGCAGGCTCGACGCTGTTCTGGTACGAGAACCCCGGCTGGGAGCGTCACGCTATCGCCGACGTCCCGCATCTCGACGTGGGGGGCGCCCTCGGTGACATCGACGGCGACGGCCGGGTCGACGTCCTGGCCGGACAGGGCATCCACTACTCCGACGCGTACTGGTTCGAACAGCCCGCCGACCCGCGGGACGACTGGACCCCTCACCTGATCACGAGCGACTTCGAGAAGTACCACGATCTCGCCGTGGGCGACGTCGACGACGACGGCGAGCCGGAGGTCCTCGGGCTCTCCCAGCGCTCGGAGACGGTGTTCTACTACGACATTCCCCCGGATCCGACCGTCGAGCCGTGGCCGGCGACGGCCAGGCACGTGGTCGACGACGACATCGAGGTCGAGGGCGTCTGGATCGGCGATATCGACGACGACGGCCGGACGGAGATCGTGGCGGGTACGACCATCTACCGACGCCGCGACGATCGGTGGCAGGCCGAGCCTGTGGCGACCGGTTGGGACAATGTGCGCGTTGCCGTGAGCGATCTCGACGGGGACGGCGAACCGGAGATCGTACTGGCCGAAGGCGACTCGCCGACGTACGGCACCCACCCCGGACGTCTCGCCTGGTTCGACCGGCAGGGAGAAGACTGGGTGGGGACGGTGCTGCACGATGACCTGTTCTGCCCGCACAGCCTCCAGACCGCGGATTTCACCGGCGACGGCCGCCCCGACATCTACGTCGGCGAGATGAGCCTCGGCGAGAACGACGACCCGAAACACTACCTGTTCCGGAACCGCGGCGACGGCCGGTTCGAGGAAACGCTCGTGGCGTCGGGGATCGAAACGCACGAGGCGAAGGCAGTCGACCTCACCGGGTCGGGGCTCCCGGACGTGGTCGGCAAATCCTACACGCCCGATCACCACGTCGACGTGTGGTACAACGGCTACGCCGACTCGGAATCAGTGTAGTGGACAGACACACGAGAGTACAGACACACGAGAGTACAGACACACGAGCAAGCGGCGGCAGCACTCCGGCGACACGGCCGCCATCGACATCGAGCCGACGGCCCTCTCGCGGTGGCACTGTAGGAACAGTATACTCATCTGAGCACTCTCCACGCATCCTATACTCATCTGAGCACTCTCCACGCATCCGACGGACTACGCGTGCGGTGGTTTCGGAGGGTTTGGCTATCACGGCCGGCAGTATGACGTCCATAACAAAACAGTCCAGTACGTAATCGGGAGCAGTGACGCGATACGACACTGGAGGGAGTGACGTTCGAGTCGATGCTGGTGATACCGGTGGCGGTGGCGATCGAGCAGGTGGTGACCGCGCGTTCGTGCTCGGACTCGATGGCGTGCCGTGGCCGCTGCTCGAACCGTGGATCACGGACGGCGAACTGCCGGCGTTCGCCCAGTTGGTCGAGGAGGGGGCCGCGGGACCGCTCCGGAGCACGGTGCCCGCCAACACGCCGGTCGCCTGGCCCTCGATCGCGACGGGAACCTGGCCGGATCGACACGGCCTCTACGAGTTTATGAAGCTCGAGTCCGACTACAGCCAGCGGCCGTACGGCCGCGAGGACTGGTCTCAACCCGCCCTGTGGGAGTTGCTCTCGCCGGCGGTCGTGGCGAACGTCCCGATGACCTATCCCGCCGGCGGCCTCGACGACGGCGGCCGGATGGTGGCCGGGATGATGACCCCATCGCCGGAGTCCGAGGGGTTCACCTATCCGGCGGAACTCGCCGACGAGATCAGCGCGCGGATACCCGACTACCGCATCGGGCTCAAGTGGCACCGGTACGGCCCCGAGCGGGAGGCGCAGTTCCGATCGGATCTCGGGGACCTGCTCGACAGCCGCCGGGAACTGCTGGAGCTGCTGATGGACACCGACGACTGGCGGCTGTTTTTCTTCACGCTCACGGCGCCGGACCGCCTCCAGCACCTCGTCTGGGACGAGGACGTCATTCTGGACCACTACCGGGACGTCGACGAGATTCTGGGTGACGTGATGGACTACTGTGCGCGCCGCGGGGCGACGCTGTACGTCGTCTCGGACCACGGATTCGGGCCGATCTCGAAGGTCGTCTACCCGAATCGTGCACTGGCGGACGCGGGGCTTTTGACGCCGAAAGAGCCCGGCGGCCTCCGGGCGCTGCTCTCCCGGTCGGGGCTGACAAAAGAGCGTGTGCTCGGCTCGTTCGAGCGGTTGGGTATCGACGACGAGACGCTGGTCGGGCTCCTGCCACGGCAGCTCGTCGACGCCGCAGCCAGACAGATTCCGGGCGACCACGCCCTCTACGACGTCGAATCCGAGCAGACGCGGGCCTTCCTCCACGGGCTGGGGAGCGTCTACGTCAACGACAGGGAGAGATTCGAGTCCGGAGCGGTCGATCCCGCCGACCGTGAAAGGGTCAAAGAGGAGGTGATGACGACGTTGTCGGCCCTCACCGATCCGGCCACCGACGAGCCCGTGCTCTCGGTCCACGACGGCGACAAGCTCAACCCGGAGGACGACTACGCTCCGGACGTCGTCGTCGAGGGGGTCGATGGCTACCACGTCAAGCCGACGCTCGGTGGGCCGCTTTTGGAACCGGCAGACGGGATCGCAGGCTACCACCGGCCGCAGGGCGTGTTCTTCGCCTGGGGAGAGTCGATCGAGGCCGGCGCGACGCCGACAGAGGCGACGGTCGTGGACGTGGCCCCGACGCTGCTCCACGAGCTCGGCGAGCCGATCCCGACGGCGGCACACGGTCGGGTGCTACAGGAGGTGTTCGAAGCGGGCTCAGCGCCGGCCGAACGCTCGGTTGCGACGGCCGCCTACGGATCGGTGTCGTCGACCGGAGGTGACGCTGACGCAAGCGAAGAAGTCGAAGAACGGCTTCGCGGCCTGGGTTACTTATGACCGACAACACGAGTGATCGCGGGCGGTCGGACGACCACCGACAGGCTCCGGCCGACTCGCCCTCGGAGTCGTCACCCGACGGGGACGATTCCAGACTACCGTCGCGGCGACAGTATCTCGGTCTGGTCGCCGCGGCCACGAGCGCACTCGGGGGCTGTGGTGGCGGGGGCGGTGGGACCTCAGTCTCGACTACCCCGGGGGCGTCGACAGCAGACGGAACGCGGACCAGCGGCGATAACGAGATAAGCGAACACGGCATCGAGTTCGACCGCGTGCTCGATGCGGTCGACGACCTCGGGCTGGACTCGACGGGCGTCAGCCCGGTGAACGACCGTCTCGAGGAAGCCCTCACGGAGGGGACGCTCGTCCGTTTCCCGGAAGGTGAATACCTGTTCGACGAGTCTGTCGCGTTAACCGCGCCGCGCATCGGCGTGCTCGGCGAGGAGGAGGTGACGTTTCGCCCCGCCGATGGGTTCAACGGCCTGCTGTTCGATGGGGTGACAGAGGGTCTCGACCGCGTACTGATCGAGAACGTCGACATCGACATCCGCGCCGCCGACACGACCGCCGGGATACGACTGGCGTGTGCCCGACAGTTTCACGTCCAAGACGTCGAGTTTCTCGGTCGCGGCCTCACCCACAATTCGGGCCAGGTCAGCGCGTTCCTCCTTTCGATCCGTGAGGAGGGCGGTCGGGGAGTGCTGCGGAACGCAGTGGCGAAAAAGGGTTCGCGGATCGACGGCTACGCGGGTGGCAACGGGCGGATCGGTATCTGGGTCGGCTGGGCCAACAAGGGCACCGTCCGCATCGAGAACTGTGACTTCCGCGAGTTCGGCAACAACGGAACGTACACGTCCCGGACGCCGGGTCAAGTCGAGGTCGTCAACAGCTACTTCCTCAACAACAACGCGTCGAACGTCCGGATCGGTGGGGAAGGGAGTTACGTCGAGAACTGTACCGTCGAGATCGATATGGAGAAGTACACCGGCC
Source organism: Halobellus ordinarius (assembly GCF_031823395.1). Taxonomy (NCBI): domain Archaea; kingdom Methanobacteriati; phylum Methanobacteriota; class Halobacteria; order Halobacteriales; family Haloferacaceae; genus Halobellus; species Halobellus ordinarius. Next base: position 4,609 of record NZ_JAVQKJ010000013.1, on the reverse strand, counting down.
CGCTGTCGGAGAACCCAAAAAGTCTCAACACCCGCGGAATAGTCGTCGAACAGGGCGTGCAGCTCAAGGGCGCCGAACCGATCCCGGCGGGGGCAGAAATCAGAGACTGTACGGTCCTGGCCCGGAGTTCCCCCCTCTCACAGGCGGCTATCGAACAGTCCCCGCAGGCACGCAGTCTTCTGATCCGCGACACCGACATTCAGTGTGACATCGACGGCACCCCGGCAGTCCGACGTGGGCCTCCAGGGACGCTTCAGTACCGGCCGGAGAGAAGGAGGCCGCCGCCGCCGCTCTGGACGCGGCTCCGAAATGTCACGATCGACGGCAGCGCCGCCGGCAGGGCCGCGATCGATCTCCACGGAGCGCCCGGTTCCGTCATCGAAGACTGCACGGTACACGCACCCGGAAGAGACAGGGACGGGATCTTACTGACGGATTCACCCCGCAGCAGCATCCGTGGCGGGGAAATCCGTGCCTCGGGCTATCCAGTCGTCATCGAGATCGATCCCGAGACGCCTCCCGACCGGCGATTACTCTGTTTGGACACCGGGTCGATGCTCCGGCAGTTCATCGACACGACAGAGGCCGACGATCTCACGGATTCACCGCCCCTACTGCAGGTACTTCGACGAAATGAGACTGGTGGTACCGTCTGCCTCGGCCTGGCCGCCGACATCGACGCGCAACTGCAGTCGGACGCCCTCTCGGAACCGATCCTGATCGGTATCGTCGGCCACGAAAGCGGTGTCCCGCTCGGTCTCCTCCTCGACGAAGACTGACTCCGACCGGGGAATGTCGGTTCGGGGGAGCACCCATCGCTCACTGAGATGCAAGGCGGAAGGCCACGACTGCAGTCGTGGGTAGCCGATCCGGATAGCATCGAAGGCGTGGTCTACAGAAGAATCAAGGCGGGTGCCTCGGGACTTGACCCCGAGGCGGGTCACGACGTACTGAGTGCGCCACAGGAAGTGTCGGCGATGTCTTCAGGGAGTCCGGTGTCGCCACTGTGCACGTCAACCACAACCGGGACAGTACCCTGCACCTCTATATCTTATCCCTGCGGATGGTGATTCTCACACGAGAGACCCAGATTGTATAAGAGAGCCAGACTGCGATCGTATCGTGGGTTGCTCTCCAGTTGTCGGCGTTACCCCACGACTAAAGCCGTGTGTTTGCACCTCGTATCTTGCAAAGGTCTACCTAGGACGCCCGAGGATGACGAACGTAACGTCGGATACAAGCAATAATATCAACGAATTGTTCGTGATATATTCTCGGATCGTCCTGCTATAATATCATATTTTAATATAATTTGAATTTCACTACTAACTATTAAGTAGCAGACTACTGAAATAGGTATTGCGTATGTCAACCGAAACCATAGGGAGGACGGGGGACACCGACGCGGAGTCGATGGCCCAGCAGGAGGCCGATATCCTGGACCAGGAGTCCCAGGGGGGTCCCCCACAGGGATCCCAGGACACTGAACCCGAATCAACCGACGAGACCATCCCGCAGGGGGTCGTATTCGACATCCTTCGGAACGAGCGTCGTCGCCGGGTGCTGAAGTACCTCGACGAACAGGACGGCCGTGCAACACTGGGGGAGATGGCCGAGCGATTGGCCGCAGTCGAGAACGACAAACCGGAGTCCCAGATCACCTCACAGGAGCGCAAGCGACTCTACGTCGGTCTCTACCAGTGCCACCTCCCCCGGATGGACGAGTCCGGGGCTATCGACTTCGACGGCGATCGGGGGACCATCGAAACGACTGAACACACGGCGTCGTTTCTCGACCACCTGCCGAACGACGACGCGGACGACGCCCGCGACAGCCGATGGGTGACGTACTACTTCACGATCGCGGCTGTCGGCGCGGGACTGCTAACTCTCAACGTGGCCGGCGGTTTCGGGGGAATCGCCGGAGCACAGATCCTGCTGGGAGGCGTCGTCGCCGCGGTCGGCCTCTGTGCGGGGCTGCACTGGTATACGACCGCGGGCGACGCGGCGTCCGAATCCGACTCGGCCTGATTTATTTGCGCGGAAGTCCACCGATCGCGCATCGGTTACGTACCATCGGGACGCTGGCCGACGATGCTGAGTATCGTCCCTGTTCGGAACGTTCTCTTCGCCGTCCGAGAGCGATCGACGAAGCCGCGGGAGATCCACGTTCTTCGCGACGACGGAGTACAGCCCGGATCGGTCCGCCCCTCGCGACCCCCGTTCGTTCGAAGCCGGGACGAGTCGAAACGGCTCTCTCGCGCCGTAAGATGATCCTACTGGCATCTATACGTCCTGTTAAGGTATATGTAATCTCGTCCATCTGATCCAGTATCGGCATTTTCTATGAGTAAGTGTGTCATAACCACTACGCTGCGGGGCTGCCAGATCTGTCCCGGATCGGGAACCGCCTCGACCGTATCCGGTAACTACACGGATGCTATATTGACACCGTTCGTCGCCACCTGGGATAAAAACGCAGCTACCTGGTGAAAACGGTTTTTCCAGTAAGGGGAATCCTACCAAGTATGTCTGACCGGGCAAAATCAGACGGCAGATCGGTAGGAACAGATTACCGGGATCAAAACGGGACTCGGGACAACACCCACGACGGGCTTCTCGACAGGCGCGGCTACCTGAAGATGGCCGGTGCGGCGGTCGCCACCGTTGCTGCAACGACGGGGACGGTCGCCAGCGCCGCCGGAGCGACGCGGCGGGGCATCGAGTTCGACCGCGTGGTCGATGCGGTCGACGATCTCGGGCTAGACTCGACAGGTGGAACCGCGGTGAACGATCAGCTCGAGTCCGCTCTCACGGAGGGGACGCTCGTCCGCTTCCCGGAGGGAGAATACAAGTTCGACGATACGCTCTTCCTCGAAGCCGACCGGGTCGGATTCCTCGGTGAGGGGGACGCGCGCTTCCGTCCGACGGACGGGTTCTCCGACCTTCTCATCACGTACGTCGATCCGCCGGACGAGGTACTGTTCGAAAACATCGACATCGATATGCGCGCCGACGGGACCACGACCGGACTCAGGATATTCTGCCGGAACCATTTCCACATCCAGGACACCGAGTTCCTCGGTCGCGGCCTCACCCACGATTCGGGCCAGGTCAGCGCGTTCATCCTCGGTGTGGCCTCGGAAAGCGGTCGGGGAGTGCTGCGGAACGCAGTGGCGAAAAAGGGCTCGCGGATCGACGGCTACGCGGGTGGCAACGGGCGGATCGGTATCTGGGTCGGCTGGTCTAACAAGGGTACCGTTCGCATCGAGAACTGTGACTTCCGCGAGTTCGGCAACAACGGAACGTACACGTCCCGGACGCCGGGTCAAGTTGAGATCGTCAACAGTTACTTCCTCAACAACAACGCGGCGAACGTCCGGATCGGTGGCGAAGGAAGTTACGTCGAGAACTGTACCATCGAGTTCGATATGGAGAAGTACACCGGACCGGAACTGGGCGACCTCTCGTCCGGGTTCGGTCTCCGTGGCATCCACATCGATCAGGGCGTGCAGCTCGAGGGCGCCGAATCGATCCCGGCGGGCGCCGAAGTCAGGGACTGCGAGGTGATCGGCCGCAACGCACCCTTCGGTATCGCGCTGGTCAACCTCTCGCCGCAGGGCCGGAGTCTGACTCTGAAAAACACCCGGCTCAAAGTCGACATCGACAAGATGTGGGCCGTCCGGCGGGGACGACCCGGTGCGATCGCCTGGCGTGAGTACCAAAGAACGCCCCCCGAGCCCCACTGGATCCGGATGGAGAACGTCAGCATCACCGGTTCCGCGGCGAGCAGGGAGACGATTCGCCTCGTAGGCGCCGACGGGTGTGTCATCCGGAACTGCTGTATCAATCAGACCGGCATCAATCGCGACGGCGTCTACATCGTCGACTCCGACAACTGCGTGGTCGAGGACTCGACCATCGACGTGACGGGAGACGCGATCGATCTCGAAAACTCGACTGTCGACACCGCGTCCATCACTCGGGAGGGCTCGTGCCCTCTTCCGGAAACGGACGATCCCACCAACGACACCACGACCACGTCCGACACCACGACTTCGACCCCCGACGGCAAGAAACTGGAGATCGACGGCGGTAGCGTGTACGACCGGGTGAACTACACGTTCAGCGTCGACGGGAGCGTCGAGCCAGGGGCCAAAGCGAACGACAGCGACACGATCGACGGAACCACCGTCGACGGCCACGTCGAGGGCGGCATCGACAACTACTGGATTACCGGCGACTTCACCAGCTTCGAGATCGATGCCGATATCCCCGTCCGACTCGACGGCGAGACGGTCGATCCCGACAACCTCGTTGTGAGAAAACTGGAGATCGACGGCGGTAGCGTGTACGACCGGGTGAACTACACGTTCAGTGTCGACGGGAGCGTCGAGCCCGGTCCCAGAGCAAACGACAGCGACACGATCGACGGAACCACCGTCGACGGTCACGTCGAGGGCGGCATCGACAACTACTGGGTCACCGGCGACTTCACCAGCTTCGAGATCGATGCCGACATCCCCGTCCGTCTCGATGGCGAAACGGTCAATCCCGACGACCTCGTCGTCGCGGACGACTCGACTACTGACGGGAGCGACACGACTAC
>NZ_JAVQKJ010000012.1:0-62227 GCF_031823395.1 Halobellus ordinarius | reverse complement strand
CTACGACCTCGACCGACACTACGACCTCGACCGACACTACGACCTCGACCGACACTACGACCTCGACCGACACTACGACCTCGACCGACACTACGACCTCGACCGACACTACGACCTCGACCGACACTACGACCTCGACCCCCGACGGCAAGAAACTTGAGATCGACGGCAGTGGCGTGTACGACCGAGTGAACTACACGTTCAGCGTCGACGGGAGCGTCGAGCCAGGGGCCAAGGCGAACGACAGCGACACGATCGACGGAACCACCGTCGACGGCCACGTCGAGGGCGGCATCGACGACTACTGGGTCACCGGCGACTTCACCAGCTTCGAGATCGACGGGGACGTCACCGTCCGACTCGACGGCGAGACGGTCGATCCCGACAGCCTCGTCACGGTCGTGAGAGAAGTCGTCATCGACGGCGGAGCCACGTCTGATCGGGTCTGGTACACGTTCGGTGTCGACGGGACTATCGAACGCGGTTCCGCGGCCAACGACAACGACGTCATAGAGGGGACCAGCGTCTCGGGGCAGGTCGAAGGTGGCATCGACAGCTACCAGATCACCGGGGAGTTCACCAACTTCCAAGTCGACGGGGACGCCCCGGTTCGGATCGACGGCGAGACAGTGGACCCGGCAACGCTCGGGCCGGACCACGATCTGCCGCACGAACTCGTCGTGATCGGCGACAAGAGCCCGGCGAGCTATCGCGTCGAGACCACGGGGTCGGTCGCGAAGCGCGACGGGATGTGGGGCGCCGAATCGGATGACAGCGCGGACGGGGCAGTCGCCAGCGGAACCGTCAAGGGAGACCGTGACACGTTCGGCTTCTCCGGGACGGTTGTCCAGTTGGCGATCGATGGTAACGCCTCGCTCACCTTCGGGGAGTGATCCGGATGGGAGCTACCTCCCCCGTCGGGTCCGGAGCGACCGCCGACCGTGTGGGTGACACCGCTCGGGAGCATCGACCCGCCGTCACACACTGCGGGGCAGGCCGGTGACGAACGACGCCGTCCCCGAGGAATGGCGTGAGCGGCCGGTCGATCCGGCATCCAACCAGGACCTCGGCTACCACATCGACGACTGGGAGCGCATCCGGGCGCGGGATGTCGACGCAGAGAAGTTCCTCTATCTCCCCGAGGACGAGGAACTGCTCCGTCAGGAGGCGTTCATCGTCGTCCATCCGGACGACGTCTGCGATCTCGACAACCACCGATAGGCGGGCGCCCCGATACCCGCCCGCGGCGGTCAATACGGGGCCAGCGGATCATCCAGCGGTCAATACGGAGCCAGCGGATCATCCAGCGGTCAATACGGGGGCAGTGAGTCACAGCGGCAGTCCGAGAGAGTGGATAATTCCGGACGACGAAACGAGTAAGAGGCTCCCCCGCATAGCCCGTGCTATGGAGCGTCCAGCTGATTCAGCGACCGAGGCGGCGAAATACCAGTACGACGATGGGACAGTCGAGATCGTGTTCGCCGCTGAGGAGGGCCGAGTGCTGACTGTCCGGGAGTATCCCGACGACGCGAGTTTCGAAACCGAGATCGAACCGGCGAGGTACCTGGGTCAGCACTCCGGGATCGCCGAGTTGCCGCCGGTCGAGGCCTTTATGTCAGGAGACGGGAGCGACGACGAAGGAACAACCCGCTAAGACGACCCCGAAGAGACGACACCGACCTTATGTGCCCGCGGCGTTGGTATCGGTCGGGTCGGCGATCTCCCGCAGTTGCCCGTAGGCCTTCGCGAGCGAAGTGAGGTAGCTGAGGAGAGCGAACACGAGCTTCTCGGAGACCGAAAGCGTGGTCCACTCACGGATCGAGCGCTTGAGGAACCCCGGCTTGGGAGGCAGGAAGGCCCGCGGGTTGAGCGCGTAGACGAGCGGGGAGCCGTACCGGTCTGGGTAGTGACGTCGAAGCTGCGTCTTGCCGCGGCCGACCCGAACGGCCTTTCGCAGCAGCGCAGTGAGACTGGTGCGCGTCGGGTGGTACATCCGTAACTCGGGCCGGTACTCGACGCGGCGCCCGTCGGCGTGGACTCTGTTACCGAACTCGAAGTCACCACCCGAACGCACCCGCGGATCGAACAGGCCCAACTGGTCGAACACTGACCGGCGGACGACCAGACAGCAGGTCGGCGCGAACAGTTGCTCCTCCATAAAGCGCTCGACGTGCAGGTCGTTGAGCCGGTTGTACTTTGCGATCGTCCCCTCGTCTTCCGGGCTGAACAGTTCCACATCGCAGGCGAGGTATTCGGTGTCCGAGGCGGCCATCACCCGTGCGACCCGCTCGATCCACTGTGGGCCCACGATCATATCGGCGTCGATGAACGCCACTACGGGGCCGGAGGTAGCGCGGATGCCGCGGTTGCGAGCCGCGTAGGAGCCTCGAACCTCGTCTTCGATAACCAACTCGATAGCCTCGAACGTCTCGCTGTACTCCTGGACCACGCTCGGCGTCCGGTCGGTCGAACCGTTGTCGACTACGACGACCTCGTGGCGCGAATTGGAGTACGACTGCCGAACCAGGGAGTCGAGCGTCGCGCTGATCCCCGCCGGATCGTTGTAGACCGGCACGACGATCGAGACGAACGGCAGTTCCGACTCCGGCGCGGGGACGTCCTCACTACTCCGCCCCGACGTATCCGCGTTCACTGCCGAGAGTTCACGATCGGTACTCACTACCACAGAATTCCACAGGAGTGTATATAGTTATGAGAACCGTTCGCGGCCCCGAGACGACGTCGACGCGGTGAATGGACGGGTAGGAGGTGTATACTCTTCATTCCGGTCGCGCCCCGTTGGGATAGGATGGTTTACAGCGCCGCAGTGATCGGCACCGGTTCCGATCCGGACGAGCCAGGCCAGGACGGGTATGCGATGGGGTACCGACACGGTCACGCCTACCGGCGGAACGACGCGTGCGAGTTGGTCGCCTGTTCCGATATCGTCCCCGAGAACGGTCGCGCCTTCGCCCGCGAGTTCGGTCTCGAGGACGCCGGCGTCTACGAGGACTACGAGGCGATGCTCTCGGCGGTCGAGCCCGACATCGTGAGCGTCTGCGTGCCGCCTTCGATCCACGCGTCGATCGTGATCGGCTGTGCCGAGAGTGGCGTCCCGCAAGCGATCCACTGCGAGAAGCCGATGGCCGAGACCTGGGCCGACTGTCAGGAGATGGTCCGCGCCTGTGAGCGCGCGGGCATACAGTTGACAATCAACCACCAGCGCCGCTTCGGCGCGCCGTTCCGGGAGGCCAAACGGCTGCTCGACGAGGGAACCATCGGCGATCTGCGTCGGATCGAAGTCGCGGAGGAAACCCTGTTCGACGCCGGGTCCCATCTGTTCGATCTCTGCGGATACTACACGGAGGAGGCGGCAATCGAGTGGGTGCTGGCACAGGTCGACTACCGCGAGGAGAACGTCTGGTTCGGCACGCCGAACGCCACACAGGCCCTGTCACAGTGGCGCTACGAGGACGGAACCCAGGGACTGGCGAGGACCGGGGCATCGAACCCCGACGGGGGATGCTATCTCCGGTTGATCGGCACCGACGGGTCGATCGAGATCGGGGTCGAAGATGGCCCGACGCTTCGGGTCCGCAGCGATGACAACGGCTGGCGGACGATCGGCACTGGCGGGGAGACGATCCACGGCTGGGCCTCGCCGGGGTACGTTGGCGCTGCGGTGCGGAAACTCAAGGAGCGACTGCCGCTTGTCGCACCCGAAGACAGGAGCGGCAACGTGTTCATCGAGCGGGCACTCGCAGACGTCGTCGACGCGATCGGAACCGACCGGACGCCGGAGCTGGCCGCGGAGCGGGCGCTTCGGGCGACCGAGGTCATCTTCGCCAGTTGGGAGTCGGCACGGCGGGGCGGTCGGGTCGACCTCCCGCTGGATATCGAGGACAATCCGCTGGTCGCGATGATCGAGGCGGGACAGCTGGGGCCCGAAGAGGAGGCGAGCGGCGGCGAAGCTGATGCTGATGCGGATTTCGGTGCCGATTCCGATGACGACGCCGACGCCGATGTTGATGCAGGTTCTGGTACTGATTCTGACGCCGATTCCGACGAGCAGACCGCCGCGGCCGACGGCGGCGAATCGACCTCGGGGGCCGAATGAGCCCTCGCGCCCGCCCGGCGTCGGTATCCGGTGTGTACTTTTGTACGGGGCGAGGGACGTACCCGTCAACGGGATGAAGCTCGGCGGTATCAGCGGGCGGAAAGTCTACTGCACTCGTGGCTATACTGCGGGCGTCTGGACCGGCAATGAGGGGTTCGTCGGCCGCGGGCGGCTTCCGAACCCCGAAACGGGACTGTCGCGTGTCTCGTTCGGGATACTGAACGGCCGGCTGACCAAGCGGTTGCTCCGACCGGTCGTCGGCGCCTGGACGACGACGAACATCTGGCCGCTCGACGCCGGGATCGTCCTCGCAACGGTCGGACCACAGGTGTTCCGCTCCGGGGACGGTGGACGAACCTGGACGCCGGTCGCCCGTCTCCCGTCGTGCTCGGGACCGATGGGCGTCCTCCCGACGTCGGTCTGCGAGCACAAGGGGACGTACTACCTCGCGGAGTACCCCCTCGGGGACGTCCCGGCCCGGATACGCGCGAGCAGCGACGGCGGACGGACCTGGGAGTCGGTCGTCGAATCCCGCGACGTGCGCCACTTCCACGGCGTCCACCGTGATCCCTACCGCGAGGAGCTGTGGGTGACCGCGGGGGATACCGACCAGCAGAGCGCGATCGGCCGACTCCGCGACGGTCAGTTCGAGCCCGTCGGCGCCGGAAGTCAGCGATGGCGGGCAGTCGACCTGGCGTTCACCCCGACAGCGGTACTGTGGGGAATGGACTGTTCGTACGCGCGCGAGGTGGAACTCCTCCGGTTGGATAGGAACGGGGCCGGCGAACCCGTCACTGTCGGCACGACCGACGCATCCGTCTACTACGCGGAGACGCTCTCGGACGGTCGGGAGACGTGGGTGGTGCTGTCGACCGCCGCCGAGGTCGGCGTCGACAGCACGGCCCCGCCGGGACGGCGTCACAACGAGAGCAGCGACGTCGCGCGCGTGCTCGTCTCCTCGTCGACTACCGGGTTCGAGGAGTGGCACGAACTCGCCGCCTTCGAGCGACGGCGGACGCTGGGAACCCACGTCTCGGTCGTCCCCACGGCCAGCGCGTATGTGTTTCTGGCCGCTGATCCGTCTGTCGGTCTCGTTCTCAACCCGTTCAACACGCAGACGCATCACGGGGATCTCCTCCAGGTGTCTCTGGATCGTCTGCGTTCGCTCACGGCCGCCTGATACTGATTACTCTCACTTTGTACCGCCGAGCGCCACCCCCGTTGGCGGCGTTCGGCGGGAAGAGACGAGAGTAATCAGTACGAGAGGGCACGCACCTCGCAGTGGAAGGAAGCGCTTAACCAAATATCGCCGGGGTGCAGTCCACACCAACCCGCCGACATCCGACCAATGCCACCGGACCTACTCACGAATGCGAGCCGGGGGGCGAACCTGATCAAGCATCAATCGCTGAAGCGAGCGAAGCAGCGGCGCGGCGCCTCTCAGGTCCCGGAAGCCCGGTTCGACGACGTGCTGGATCGCCACGCCGAGGGTCACTCGGAGGTATTCGTCCACGTCGGTCTGAGCGACGTGAAGGGTGCGTTCGCGACCAACCCATACGAGTTCCTCCGGTCGAAGCTCAACGCACGCTTCGAGAGCGTGCTCGCGCCGGGGTTTACCGACTACTTCGCCACCTCCGGCGTCTACCACAAGCAGTACTCGCGCCCGAAGCACGGCACCTTCAGCCAGCTGTTTCTCGACGACGCCGACTACCGCACCGACGACGCGATGAAGTCGATTCTGGTCGAGGGAGAGTACCGGTTCGACGACTGCGTCCACCACGACTCCTACCACCCCGAGGGCTGCTTCGCGAAGCTAGTCGAGGAGGACACGCTGGTGCTCGACGTCGGCACGCCCTGGCTGACCTGTTCGCACCTGCACTACTTCGAGAGCCGCTTCGACGTGCCGTACCTGACCGAACGGACCTTCGAGGGGGTAATGTACACGGACGAGACCGACTGCGAGCGGATCGAACAGACCTGTAGCATCCAGCCCTCGCCGTTCTACTCGTGGAACAAGCCAAAGCTCACGCGCCGCCTCGACCGGGACGGCGCGCTCGACAGGTACGACCTGAACGGTCTCAAGGTACTGTTTTTCACCCTCGGCGACCTGCAATCGTCGCTCGCACCGCGGCTGCGCGCCGATCCGTACTATCTCGTGACGCTGTGACGGCCGGTCACGTCCCGCGGTCGAGACGGATTCCGGAGACTCCGAGCGCGAACCGGTTCCAATCGACGACGGCGGAAGCCGGCGGCCGCCAGCCTCAGACTGTCGGATACAAATCTGCAATGGACTCGTCATCACAGGATGACGGATCCCGAGAAACAGTCGTGGGAGATCGTATTAGCTATCCTCGAACTGCTCCAGGTAGCTCTCCCTGATCGTCTGCTGCTGCTCGTCGGTCAGGTCCTCGTACTCGCTGTCGTATTGCTGGCGGGCCAGTTCGTCCCAGGACTCGACCCGGTCGCCGGTCTGCGACTGGAACTGCGCGTCGTAGTCGGCCTCGATCTGCTGTTGGGTCTCGACGTCGATCGTGGTGGTAGTGTAGTCGTCGTTGAATGCCACGTCGAGGCCGTACTGCTGGCGTGCGATCTCTTCGCGGGTCAGCACTTCGGTGACCACCAGTCCGTCCGCGAACGGTTGGCGCTCGTGGATCTCCTCGATCTGGGTTTTGGTCTCGCCACTCAACTGATCGTGGTCGACGCCGTACTTCGATTGGCTGATCTCGTCGAGCGACGCCGTGTTGGCGCCGTCGCTCGTTTCGTCACTCGTCTCGTCACTCGTCCCACTGCTCGTCGAACTGTAGCTGTCGTAGTCGGGCTCGTAGGCGACGACCGCGGTCATACTATCGTCCTCGCTGTAGATCCCGTAGATATGACCGCCGGCCATCTGTCCTAGTTCGGCCGCCTCGAAGAGTTTGGTGTATTCGACCCCGATTCCGACGGTCGTCCGTTCCCCGGGATCGAGCGCGACAGACCGTTCGATGCCGTACGATTCCGGCTCGTCGTCACCGTTCAGATCGATCCGGAACTCGACGGACTGGTTGTCCCGGGCGTCGCCGGTGTTAACTATCGTCGCATCGAACCGCGTGTCCTCGCCGATGTCCAGCGTCTCCTCTCCCTGGATCTTGGCCACCGCGAAGTGGCTCTCCCGCACCTGCAGCGGGAGCGACGTGGTCTCGTTCGCCACCGCGAGGTCGAGCGAGTAGTTCCCGCGTTCCAGGGTGCTCGTGTTCAGGGTAAACTGGAACGTCTGCGAGCCTCCCTCGTCCAGCTGGACCGACCGCGTTTCCGTCTCACCGGCCGCGTCCGGCGTTTCGAGGCTGAGGGTCGCCGTGCCCGCCACGTCGCCCTCGTTCTGCACCGTTCCCGTGACGTTGATCACCTCGCCACGGGTGACGTTAGCCGGTGCGTCGACCGCTTCGAACCGGTACGTCGCCGGCTGCAGCACCGTCAGCGTCCCCTCAGTGGTGCCCTCCGGGCTCGCAATTTGGTACGCGTAGGTCCCCGGTGAGAGGCTTTCAGTCGGAATCGCCAACGCGACCTCCGTCTGTTCGCCGGGAGCGACGACCGGGGACGCCTTCGCGACTACCTCGCTCGAGCTGAACGTGCCGTCGCCGTCCCGGTCGAGTCGAAGTTCGATCGTCTCCATTCCCCGGAAGTGACCCCGATTACGGATTGTGGCCCGGACGGACGCCTCCTCGCCCCTGACGACCGGCGGCGCGGTCGCATCCGTCAGGACGAACCTCGGCGGGTCAAGAGTGACGCTCCCGTCCTCGCGAACCGTCGGTCCGTCCCCGTTAACAACGACCGCGTACGCGACGGTTCCGGACTGGACCGCCGTCGGAGCCACCTCGAAGGACACGGTCTCGCTCGCGCCCGGCGGGATCGTCACCCTGCGCTCGGCGACCGCCGTTCGGGCAGTCTGGGTCCCGTTCGCGTCGACTAACAACGTCACCGACCGGGTCACGTTCTCCGTGCCGGTGTTGTTGAGAGTCGCGCCCACCCTGAGGGCGGAGTCGGTCCCATCCGTGGGAGTCGCCTCGGCCGAATCGATGCTCACCGGCTGTGCGCCGACGTTGAACCCGGTCACTGCCGCCCCCGCGGCGGCCGTTGCTGTGAGGCTCACGACCAGCAAGAGCGCTATCCTGGAGTTGCTAAATAGCATAGGTATGGGTTACCCTGAAACGTATATTGTAACACTCCGTATAATCCCGCGAACAGCTCCCACCTTCGTTGTCGGGCGTCGTTTTCCCACACACTGTCCCGGGTCCGCTATCTGCCACGGCGATCGGGCGACGGTATCGAGCAGCGCGTTCGGTGCCGGAGCTGTAGCCGGCCGGTGAGGGCTCGAAAACCGGTGGAGTCGCCCTCCCTGCGGCACAGCTTCGATCGACGCCGCCCCTGCGAATCACCCGTTCGAGTCATCGTGGTCGGGCGTTACGGCAGAACACGGACTCAGCGTACGTGATACTGCCAGACAGCACTGTTTCGGGAAGCCAGTCAGCGTCGAAAAGGGGTGGTTGTCCCGGGATGACATCCCGGAGGGGTGGGGAGCGCGCCGGAATGGTGGGCAGGGGGGTATCCTCCGGCGCAGTTACTCCTTTCTCGCTTTCACGTATTGTTATGCACTCTCTAAGACGTACCTCCGACGACGCACGGGACCTGTGTGCCCTGTCGGGACGAGTCCGTAATCGCCCGCGCGCTCCCGACCTGTCCCGTGTCTGGCCATCGATCAGCGTCGGGGTGATTACACACCTACGAATGTAATTTGTTTGTTGGACATATATAGTTCGGCAGCTCGCACTACAGCTTTCGCTCGATTCCACTGGTGGTGCACAAGGGTCGCGGACGCGGTCGACCGGGACACGGGTGCAGGCTGGACGTCCGTCCAGTCAATAGGGGGTTACTCACGAGTAATCAGACCATACCGGGATCAGTCGGTCAATAACAAATACCAAACGAGCATCCGAACTGGACGAACAGATTATGAGTGGACCCCGAAATAGCGTCAAGCCGCCAATCCTCCGAACGAGCAGTCGAACCGACGGCGGGCTCGACACTCGAACTCCGAAGGTGACGCGCTGATGGAGCTGGAAAACTGTCGGGTAGGCGACGGATCGGCAGTCGCCGAGAACGCGACTGTCGGGCACAAGTACGAATCCGACGCCGGTCCGACGGTCCTCGGCAGGGAGGCGATCGTGCGTTCCCGATCGATCATCTACGGCGACGTTCGCGCGGGCGACAGGTTCACCACCGGACACGGAGTGCTCGTCCGCGAACACACAACGATGGGTGACGACGTGCTCGTCGGGACGAACGTCGTCATCGACGGTCACACGACGGTCGGTTCGGCGGTGAGCTTGCAGAGCAACGCATACGTGCCGTCCGAGACGGAGATCGGCGACAGGGTCTTCGTGGGGCCGGGAGCAGTCCTCACGAACGACCCCTATCCCGTCCGCACGGAGGTCGACCTCGCGGGGCCGACGCTCGAAGACGGCGTCTCCATCGGCGCCAACGCGACCGTCCTCCCGGGGATCACCGTCGGCGAGGACGCCTTCGTGGCCGCCGGTGCAGTCGTTTGCGAGGACGTCCCGCCGCGGACGCTGGTCGCGGGCGTCCCTGCCGAGGAGCGCTCCCTTCCGGAGCCGCTCGCTGATTCGAATACGATACTATGAGTCAAAACAGCATTCCCATCGCCGATCCGGACATCGGACCGGCAGAACGGGACCGAGTAGAGTCTGTCCTCGAGAGCGGCCGGCTGGCGGACGGTCCGGCCGTCCGCGAGTTCGAGACGGCGTTCGCCGACTACTGTGGCGCCGGCCACGGCGTGGCAACCGCGAACGGAACCGCCGCGCTCCACACCGCGCTGGCTGCTGCCGGCATCGGTCCGGAGGACGCCGTGATCACGACGCCGTTCTCGTTTGTCGCAAGCGCCAACGCGATCCGGTTCTGCGGGGCGACCCCCGTGTTCGCCGATATCGACCCCGAGACCTACACCCTCGACCCCGAGGCCGTCCGGGGCGCGGTCGAGGAGCGTGAGGATGCGGCCGCGATTCTCGCGGTCCACCTGTACGGACTGCCGGCGGAGATGGATCGACTCCAGGAGATCGCCGAGGAGCACGATCTGCTGTTGATCGAGGACGCCGCCCAGGCCCACGGGGCGACCTACGACGACACCCCCGTCGGAACCATCGGCGACGTCGGGTGTTTCTCGTTTTACCCCACGAAGAACATGACGACCGGCGAGGGAGGGATGGTGGTCACCGACGATCCGGACATAGCCAAGCGCGCTTCCCGACTGGTCAACCACGGACGCGGCGACGCCGATACGCACGGCTACGACCACGTCGAGGTCGGGTACAACTACCGGATGATGAGTATGGCTGCCGCAATCGGGCTCGAACAGCTCCGGAAGCTGCCGGAGTACAACGAGCGTCGACGGACCAACGCCTCCCTGCTCTCCGATCTCCTGGCGCCGGTCACGGAACTGAGCCTGCCGGTCGAGCCGCCGGGTACCCGGCACGTCTACCACCAGTACACGGTACGCTGTCGCGACCGGGCGGCACTCCGTGACCACCTCCGCGCCCACGACGTCGATACCGGGGTCTACTACCCGGTAGCCATCCCCGACCAGCCCGCCTACGACGGGTTCGATCCGGACGTCCCGGAGGCCAGACGGGCCGCCGAGGAAGTGGTCTCCCTGCCGATCCATCCCGGGCTCGACGAACCGGAACTGAGGCGGGTGGGAAGGGCCGTCCGCAGTCACTACGACGAGGCCGTTCCGGAGGGGGAGGTCGTTGACTGAGAACAGTCCCCTCCACGTCGGCGTCATCGGGGTCGGGAGTATGGGGACCCACCACGCCCGCGTCTACGCCGAACTCCCCGAGGTTGAACTGGTCGGCGTCGCGGACGCCGACTGGGACCGCGCAACGGAGATTGCCGAGAAGTACAACACGCGGGCGCTCAACGAGATGGCGTTGCTCCAGGCGGTCGATGCGGTTTCGATCGCTGTACCCACCCCCTACCACGCGGAGGGTATCAGAAAAGCCCTGACGGCTGACACGCACGTCCTCGTAGAGAAACCGTTCGTCGACGATGCCGCCGAGGGCCGCGAACTCATCGCCCTCGCCGACGAGCGCGACCGCCGGCTGCAGGTGGGCCACATAGAGCGGTTCAACCCCGCGGTCGAGACGCTGACGGACATCGTCGCCGAGATGGATGTCCGCGCGGTCGAGGCACGGCGCCTCGGCCCGCCCATCGATCGGGAAAACACCGATAGCGTGGTCCGGGACCTTATGATCCACGACATCGACATCCTCCTCTCGCTTTTCGACGCCGACGTCGCCGACGCTTCGGCGGCTGCAGTCGACGGCGACCCCTACGTCTCGGCCACGCTCAAGCTCGAAAACGGGGTTCTCGGGACGCTGACTGCCAGCCGCATCACGCACCAAAAGGTTCGACAGCTCGCCGTCACCGGTCGGGAATGTCAGGTAACCGTCGACTACCTCACGCAGTCGGTGGAGATCCACCGACAGTCCCTCCCACAGTACATCGAGCACGAGGGCGACGTCCGCTACCGCTCGGAGAGCGTCGTCGAGCGGCCGCAGGTCAACAGTGGCGAGCCGCTCCGGCGGGAACTGCAGTCGTTCGTCGATGCTATCCGATCGAATCGGGAGCCGGCAGTCTCCGGCAGTGACGGCCTCCGAGCACTGGAACTGATCCGACTGATCGAAAACGAAACCGAACAACGGCCGGCGGCAGTCGTTGATTCCTGAGCATATGACGACGGACACATCTACGCAAACCGGGACGGTGGGACTGTACGCAAGCGATGCGACGACAGAGGAACAGCGACGGGCGTTCTGCCGAAGCCGCGTCCCGACAGCCGTCTACGGGCTGGGCAAGATGGGGCTTCCCCTGGGGGCCGTGTTCGCCGAGACGGCGGGTGCGGTCCACGGTGTCGACATCGACCCCGAGCGCGTGGGGACGCTGAACGCGGGGGAAAATCCCTTCGAGAACGAACCCGGCCTGTCAGCGGTGCTGGCCGACGTGATCGAGGACGGCCGGTTCCGGGCGACAACCGACGGCGAGATGGCCGCCTCCGTCGCCCGCATTCATGTCATCACCGTTCCCACGCTCGTCGACGATGCGGAGAAGCCGGATCTCTCGTATCTCCGGGCCGCGACGAGGACGGTCGCCTCCGGCCTCAAGTCCGGCGACATCGTGCTCGTCGAGTCGACGGTGCCACCGGGGACCTGTCGGGACGTCGTCGCCCCGATCCTCGCCGAGGCCGGCACCGAGACGTACGGCCTGGCGTTCTGCCCGGAACGGATCGCCAGCGGCAGTGCACTGCGGGACATCAGGGAGTCGTACCCGAAGATCGTCGGCGGGATCGACGCCGAGAGCGGCCGCGTTGCCGAACTGGTCTACGGGGAGCTCACCGACAACGAGGTCATCCGCGTCAGCGACGCGACGACTGCCGAGTGCGTCAAGCTCTTCGAGGGCGTCTACCGCGACGTCAACATCGCCCTGGCCAACGAGCTCGGCCAACTGACTGACGAACTCGGGATCGACGTCATCGAGGCCATCGACGCCGCGAACACGCAGCCCTACTGCAACATCCACACGCCGGGTGCCGGCGTCGGCGGCCACTGCATTCCCTATTACCCGTACTTCCTGTTCGACGGGCTGGAAAGCGATGCCCGGCTCGTCCGGACCGCCCGGTCGGTCAACGAGGGGATGCCGCAGTTCGTGGTCGGACGGCTCGCCGAAGAGCTGGCCACCGTGGGCACGTCCATCGGCGACGCGACGGTCGCCCTGCTAGGAGTCACCTACCGGCCTGGCGTCCCCGAGACGCGGGAGTCCCCGGCTATCGACATTGCCGATCGGCTGCGGGACCTCGGCGCGAGTGTGCTCGCGACCGACCCGCTACTCGAGGAACCGCCGGAGATGCCCGGCGAGTTCCTCTCTCTCGAGGCGCTCGAATCGCGTGAGATCGACGCCGCGATCCTGGTGACCGCCCACGAGGCGTTCGAAGAAATTGACTGGGACGCCTTCGAGGCCGAGAGGAACGGCGCGTCGACCGGCGTGGGTGCCGACGCCGTACCCGCCACGGACGATACCCGGAGGGATTCAGCGGAGCGGCCGTCCGGTGAGCAGCCCGGAATCGTCGTGATCGACGGTCGCCAGGCGCTCGACCTCTCGGGGACGCGTCACCGCCAGTACACCATCGGCAAGGGGAGCGAATGATGTACGGGGGGAAGACGATTGGCGTTGTCGTTCCCGCCTACAACGAGACCGAGTTCGTCGCCGACGTGATCGAGACGGTGCCTGGGTTCGTCGATCGGATCTACGTGGTCGACGACTGCTCGACGGACGACACCTGGACTGCGATCCTGGACGCTCTGACGAAGCCGGCGGATGCCAGCCAATCGAGGTCGGCGGCCGTCACGGACGGTGGTCCCGGGACGACCGAGATCGGTCGCGTGCAAACCGGGACCGTCGCGAGCCCAGGGGAAGGTAGCTCGGCCGGGAGCGCCGCCTTCGACGAGCGGGTGGTCGCCATCCGCCACGCGGTCAACGCCGGTGTGGGCGGTGCGATCAAGACGGGCTACCGGCACGCCCTCGACGACGGTATCGACGTGACGGCCGTTATGAGCGGCGACGGACAGATGGACCCGGCGATCCTCGATCGCATCATCGACCCCGTCGTCTACGACGACGCCGAGTACGCAAAGGGGAACCGTCTCCGCTACCCCAAGTACCGCCGACAGATGTCGGGCTGGCGGACGTTCGGGAACTATCTCCTCACGTACCTGACTCGGATCGCCAGCGGGTACTGGCGGATGATGGACCCACAGAACGGTTACACAGCCATCTCGAAAACTGCCCTCGAGGCCATCGATATGGACACCCTCTACGACGACTACGGGTTCTCTAACGACGTGCTCGTTCGGCTGAACACGCACGGCCTCCGGATCGCCGACGTCCCGATGCGAGCGGTCTACGGCGACGAGACCAGCTACATCCGGTACTCCCGGTTCGTCCCCGCGCTCTCGCTTTTGCTGCTGCAGAGCTACCTTCGGCGCATCGTCCACCGTACCGTCCGCAAGGAATCGAGCACAACCGTCACCCTCCAGCTGGTCGGAATCCTTTGTCTCCTGCTGGGAACGGTAGCGATGGGCTCCACCCTCGCCGGGGTAGGCCCGTCGGCAGGCCTCCCGGGAGGCGGTGTGCTTTCGCTGGTCGGCGGCGGCCTGTTTCTGGTCGGCGTCGCGGCCGACAGGCACCGGGGAGCGCGGCTCGTAGTCAGCATCGATCCGCCCGAACCGCCGCAGGAATCGGGCGACGGGACCCGGGTGCCGTCACCCGCGGACGACACCCCGGAGGAGGGCTGACCCGTGCGGATCTGCTCTGTCGTCGGGGCGCGACCACAGTTCGTGAAGGCCGCGCCCGTCTCAGAACGGCTCCGGGATGCCCACGAGGAGGTGCTGGTTCACACCGGCCAACACTACGACGAGGCGCTCTCGTCGGTGTTCTTCGAGGAGCTGGACATCCCGGAACCGGCGTACAACCTCGGGGTCGGTTCCGGCTCGCACGCGGGGCAGACCGCCGAGATGATGCGGGGGATCGACGAGGTGCTCGACGCCGAGACGCCGGACGTGGTGCTCGTCTACGGCGACACGAACTCGACGCTCGCGGCCGCGCTGGTCGCCGCCAAGCGGGAGCCGACGCTGGCGCACGTCGAGGCCGGACTTCGGAGCGACAACTGGGCGATGCCCGAGGAGGTCAATCGCGTCCTCACCGATCACTGTTCGGACCTATGTTTCGCCCCCGCGGAGAACGCCGTCGACAACCTCGCGGCGGAGGGAATCCGCGAGGGCGTCGTGGTCACCGGCGACGTGATGTACGACGCCGTGCTCGCGGTCCGGGAGCGCGCACTCGACCGATCGACGATCCTCTCGGAGCTGGCGGTCGCCCCGGACGAATTCGTTCTGGCGACGGTCCACCGGGCGGCGAACACCGACGATCCACGGCAGCTCGCGGCCATCATCGAGGGGTTGGCGGCCGTTCCGGAGCAGGTGGTGGTTCCCGTCCACCCCAGAACCGAGGCGGCCCTCCGCGAACACGGCCTCCGTGAGCGCGCCGCGACGGAGTTGACGCTGATCGATCCCGTCGGCTACCTGGACTTCCTCCGGCTGCTCGAGGCGGCCTCGCGAGTCGCGACCGACTCGGGCGGCGTCCAGAAGGAGGCGTTCTACCTCGATACGCCCTGCGTGACGCTCCGAGAGGAGACCGAGTGGGTCGAGACCGTCGAGGCAGGCTGGAACGTCCTGGTCGGCGCTGATCCCGAACGGATCGAGGCGGCGCTGACTGCCCGGATCGATATGCCCCCGAAACCGACGCTCTACGGCGGCGGCGACGCCGCAGAGCGAACGGTCACCGCGCTCGAGGAGGTCGCAGCGCAGTCCGGTTTCCGGTAGGGGTCACACTCGGGACAGTCGCAGCGCGGTCCGATTTCCGATGGGGGTCACACTCGGGAAAGTCGCAGCGCAGTCCGATTTCCGAGAGGAGTCGCGCTCGCGGAGGTCGTGACGCAGTCCAGTTTCCGAGAGGGCTCCCTCTCGGGTGGCGGTCGTCATCTCGCATCTCCCGTTCTCTGGATGACGCCGATAACCGACAGTCGGCAGGGCGACAGTGTCGGTGAGGGTCCCCCGTCCGCGACGCCTGTAGTGAGGGAGTAACTATCACCCGACGTCGTAACCGTCCCACTATGTTACCGAAACGGCCGGTGGACGTGCTGCGGACGGGGATCGATATGGAGGCGGAAAACCTGCGCCGGTACGACCTCCCGGTCGCCCGCCGCCTCTGGCTGTATCGCCAGGGCTTTCTCTCCTCGCGGGACGCGATCTACGACCTCTCCGAGGAAACCGTCGATGCGTACCTCTCGGACGTCCAACACCTCCGGACCGAGGGACTCAACGAGCCCAACACGATGGCGCTCAACAACACGGCGTTGTTCCAGCTCGTGGTGTCACGGACCCACGCCGAACTGCTGCCGACGTTCCACGCGATCCTCTCGGCGGATCAGGGAGTCACACCCGTCCCCGGCGGCGACGTCGAAACGTTCGACGACCTCGTCGCCCTCGTCCGCGAGAATCCCGTCGTCGTCAAGCCGCTCAAACAGGCCGGCGGAACGGGCGTCGCCCTGCTCGAATCGGACGGCCAACAGCTACAGTTCGACGGGCAGCCGGTTAGCGAATCGGAACTGGCCGAGATCTGTTCGTCGGGGCCCGACAGGATGGTCGTCGAGTACGTCGAGCAGGCTGAGTACGCGCGGGAGATCTACCCCGGTGCGGCCAACACCATCAGAGTGCTGACGATGATCCACCCCGACACGGGCGAGCCGTTCATCGCGGCCGCAGTCCACCGGTTCGGCTGGTCGAACACCGGCATCGTCGACAACTGGTCGTCGGGGGGGCTGACGGCCGCGTTCGATACCGAGGACGGCACGATCGGCGAGGCAGTCGCATCGCCGAAGGGCGGGTCGGTCGCGCGGATGACCCACCACCCCGACACCGACACCCCGATCAGCGGGGCCACCGTCCCCGAGTGGCCGCAGATCCGCGAGCGTCTCCTCGACCTCGCCGAAGAGTATCGCGGGCTCTGGTCGTACGTCGGGTGGGACATCGTCGTCACCGACGACGAGGGCGGGTTCGCGCTGATCGAGGGGAACGCGTTCTGTGACGTCGACCTGCTACAGGTTCACGAACCGCTGCTGGCCGACGACCGCGTCCGGCGCTTCTACGAGCATCACGGCGTCGTCTAAGACAGTCGCGAATCCCGCTGCCCGTTCACCGTTCAGGTGTCCGCCGCAGAGCCTGCAGTGCGGCCAGTTTCGGCCCGCACCAGCCTGGCGACCGCGAAGGCCATCCAGGCCTGACACCAGCGCATCAGCGTGAATCGCTTCGTATAGAAGCGACGTTTCTGGTAGTAGAACCGTCCGTCGCCGGCGTAGAGGTTGTCGCAGGTCCACTCGAGGATACGGCGCGCGAACTCGGTGTCGCCGGCCTCGCTGAACGTGACGATGCCCTGCGCGGCGGCGTGGATGTCCCGGGGGAACTGGCTTCCCTCGTCCCAGTTGGGCGCGCCGGTATCCTCGAAGAGCGTGTTCCGATAGAACGAGAGGCCTCGTTCCACTGCGTCAGCGTAGCGATCGGAGCCGGTGACGGCACGATGTCGAAGCAGTGATTCGACGATGAAGCCGTTGTGGTGGTTGTCCATCGAGAGATGCGAGGCGTCGGGCGGGTCGGTGTACATCCAGCCACCGGCGTCAGTCTGCTCGGTGACGACGTAGTCGAGCACGCGCTCCGCCCGCTCCCGGAGGCGCGGTCGGGGGTCGTGGTGGTGCACGTCGAGCAGCAACCGGGCAGCCAGCGCGTTGGCGTTGAGGACGATCGGATCCTCCCCGTTCGCGCTGGCGTGGTAATCGATCCGCGCACCCGTGGCGGTCTCTCGGTAGTTCAGGTCCTCGAACACGAACGGGAGGGCCGTCTCGGCTACCTCTGCGTACATCGGATCAAAGCGTGCGGCCGCAAGCAACGCTCTGACGGCGTAGCCGGTGGAGACGATTCCCGGCGTCTTCGCCGGTCGACGCGTGTGGAGGTCTTGGGTCGCGTGCTGATGTCCGCCGCAGAATCCGGCGTATCCCCTCGTCCGGTTCGCGATCAGCCAGTCGGCCAGCGCGAGGGCCTCCTGATGGTACCGATCCTCGCCGAGGCGGTCGAAAGCGGCCAGGTTGGCCAGGGTGAAAAGCGCCGTCCCCTTGTAATTCCGCCGCTTTTCGACCAACAGAAGCCGTCGCAGATTGATCGGGGCTCGCTTGATTCCCTCCTGGAACGCGAGGTTGAGCCACTTGTTCTCGACGGGAAGCCGCTGTCGGATTCGGCTGCTCATCCCGTCGAAGTAATCCCAGCCCGTGTACTCGCGGTCCCGGGCGTACGCGAGCGTCTCAGCCAGCAGTCCTCCGACGTCGTCGGCCCCGACGGCGCTGGAAACGCCTGCATCACCGGCTTCACCGGGCCTGACGCCAGGATTGCCTTCCGCTTCAGCCGCGTCGTAGCCCGTGGTTCCGCCGGCGATATTGTCGCTGCCGGAGGTGGTTCGGTCGGTGGTGCTCACGGGCGAGCCGTTCGTCCTCGGATCCACGGAAGGATCGCTCACGGTGCCTCCTCCGCCAGCGGGAGCGACTCCGACGCGTCCACCGCTTCGCCGTCGTCGATTGATTCTCGCCACGGTTCGATGCCGTCGACCCCTTCCGGGCCCGCGTTCTCGGCCACGTCGACGATGACCTCGGTGAGATTCACCAGACCCCCGACGTAGGCGTCCCGGCGCCGCTGCCAGTCGGCCGCGACCGAGTCGTCTTCGAGTACCGCCAGGCCCGTACTGATCACTTCGTCGAACTCGGTGGTGTTGTAGATGAGCCCCTGCCGTTCGAGCTCTTTGAAGTTCCCCATATCGGAGTCGCCGACGAATGAGTTCGATCGCACGACGGGCGTCCCGAGCAACGCCGCTTCCGTGCAGACGGTCTGCGTGTCGGCGACCACAAGGCGCGCAGCGGCCAGCGCGTCGTGTAACAGGGCGGGATGGAGGTCGAACTGTCGGGCGGGCAGCTGCTCGACGTCGAGCGTTCCGCCCTCGTCGGAGACGAACACCGTGGCCCGGTCGGCGTAGGTCTCGATCAGCCGTCGGCGCTGGGCCGGCGTGAATCCCGACTGGCCGACGTCGTGGTGAGAGCCGAAGGCGTTGAACCGGAGGACGACGTAGGGCTCGTCGGCCGGTATCCCGAGCGCCTCCCGGATGTCGGGGTTCGGCTCGTAGACACTCGGATGGAGGTAGGCCGTCTCGCTGAACCCGCGGAACTGGTAGTGGTTCGTCCCGAGGTACTTTCGGAAGGCGTGGGGAGTGAGGAAGGCCGCCGCGAAGGGGCGGGAGACCCTGTGATCGATCGAGGTCGGCTCCGAGTCCAGTACCAGTACCGCCGGGGTTCGGCTCACGAACCCGGCGTGGGCCGCGTACGCTCCGACCCCGAAGATCATATCCGGATCGAACGAGCGAACCGTCGGAAGGATGGTACGGTAGTGGCTCGGGAGGTTTCGGAGCACTGAACCTTTGGTCGTGTCACACTCGCCGTAGATGCGATAGGGGAGGTCGTACCAGTCGAGAAGCGCAACCGTACACCCGTAATCCCTGGCGAGGACGAGCGTCTCGTGGCCCGCCGACTCGAGTCGGTCGACGGCGTGCCTGTAGAGATGCACGTGTGCGGGAGTGTTTGTAAAGAAGACGTATCGCATATCGCGACGTTTGGCTGTAGACCGTTTGTAATGAAGGACCTACTCGACCGCAGATGACTCGCCGGCGGCAAAGCGGACGGAGCCGTCACCGGAGGTCCATCGACCGAGGGCAGCACGGACTGGCCCAGTAGGGACTGTTTACTTTCCCAACTGAGGGAACGGCGGCCTACCGACCAGGCAGTCACCCCTGGTGCGTCCTTCGATAATGCCATCTTACTGCGTGAGGTGCCGACGTCCGGACCGATGCGACGCAACGAGGGGACGGGGAGACCGTAGGCGCGGAATAACCATACGCCTGCTCGTCCTTGCAGGAGGCGATGAGGGATTCGCACGGACAACCGTCCGGAGTGAACGGGCAGGAGCCACGGAGGGTCGGCCAATCAGTATGAAGCGTCGTGTCATTGACAGCGGTCTGGTGTCGGCGAATCGGGATCTCCTCCTCGTCGTCGGCGTCGTCGGCGCCGGCGTCGTCGGCGTCGTCGCCGGGTGGAGCGTTCTGGGGCCCACGGCCGCTGTCGGGCTTCCGGTGGCTTTGGCGCTGCTTTTCGTCTTGCCGGGCTACGTCACGATGGAGCTGGCCTACGCCGAGCGGAGACGACCCCGCGACTGGTCGTTACCGAGCGTGGTCGAACGGCTCGCGCTCACACTCGGCCTCAGTATGGCGGTCATCCCCGTGCTGGCGATCCTGACGTATCTCTCTTCGCTGTCGTTCACCGACGTCGCGGTTGTCCAAGTTGTCGCCGGGTACGTCGTGATCGTGTCGGTACTGACGGCCGTCCGCCGGGGGAGATCCGCGGCAGCCGACGCCCCGACACCGGACCGCGAGCAGGACTCGACGTCCCACCTGCCGTCCCCGACCGGGATGTCCTCCACAGCACTCCTGGTGAACGGGGTGTTAGCGGTGAGCGTCATCGCGGCCACCGCCGCGCTCGGAGGGGCGCTGGTGGCGCCGCAGGAGGGTCCCGGGACGACCGACCTTCACCTCCTGACAGAATCCGGCGATCGGGCCGTCGCCAGCGACTATCCGGCGACGATCGGGTCCGGCGAGTCCGCTAACATCACCGTTGGGGTCACGAACGACGAACGGGCGTCGGTCGACTACACCGCCGTGGCACACCTCCAGCGCGTGCGCATCGAGGGACAGTCGGTCGAGGTCGTCGAACAGGCGGAGATCGGCAGATACGAGTTCGCGCTCGACCAAGGCGATACCTGGCAACGGCAGGTGAGCGCCGACGACGCGCTCACCGGTCAGAACCTCCGGATCGCCGTCTACCTCTATCGCGGCGATGCACCCGAGAGCCCGACAGTCGAAACCGCCTATCGGAACGTGTACGTGTGGGTGGACGTGGGACCGGGTGCGACGGGGTCCTCGAACTGATGTGGCCGTGGGGTCATCTGGCTGTCGGCTACGTCATCTACTCGGCGTTCGAGCGACTCCGGGGAGCCGGAGCGCCGTCCCAGCGGAACGCCTTCGTCCTCGCGGTGGCGACACAGGTGCCGGATCTCGTCGACAAGCCGCTCGCCTGGCAGTTCGGAGTGATGGAAAGCGGCGTCGGCATCGCACACTCGCTTCTGGTCGGCGTGCCGATCGCCGTCCTCCTGGGCGCCTGGCTCTACCGACGCGGGCATCCCGGACCCGGCGGGGCGATCGCAGTCGGTCACGTCACCCACGTTCTGGGCGACCTCCTGTTCGGCTGGCTGTTCGGCAAACCGCCGTTACTTCCGGCGTTCCTGTGGCCGCTCCGGTCGACGGTAGAACCGGCATCGGCGTCGGCCGGCTTCGCCGACAGAGTCTGGGACCTCCTCCTGAACAGTCAGGAGCTTTTCGCCACGCCGACCGGGAGACAGTACTTCCTGCTCCAGGGCGTGCTACTGCTCGTCACCGTCGGCTTGTGGTTCAACGACGGGATGCCCGGACTCAAGCCGTGGCGACGCGCTGAAAAGCCATAGCGTCGACGGAAGAGCCGAACTCGCACGAAAATGGACAGCGAGGCGCGGTCTATCGTTGACAACGACCCGCGGTGCGCCGACGGAAGGCGACGGCAGGCACCGGCCGCTGTTCGTCGACGGATAGTGATCCGGGGCGATAGATGTGGGAATTTATTTCTCCTCGAGGTAGTGGACCACTGCCAGTCCGGCCAATCCCAGAACCCAGACGAGGCCGATCACCGTCGTCCAGAACTCGCCGACGCCGGCTATCAGCGTGCTCGCGGCGTAGACGACCACGCCAGTGACCGCGAGCGCGAGATAGTACATCGCCCAGCGCCGGTCCTCCTCCTCGACATCCCCGTGGAGGTAGACATTGAGGTCGTCGGCTCGGTCGGTGAGCGTTATTTCGCCGCTGTCGCTGTCGTATTCGATGATCTCCGCGTCTTCAAGTGCAGGGATGTGCGTCTGGTACAGCGAGACCTGTACGCGCTTTCGTTGCTGGTCAGTGAGGTTCTCCGCGTCAGTCTCGTTCTCCCAGGCAGCCGTCTCTACGGACAGCTCCTGAAGGGTCACTGGGGTATCGACCCTGTTGAGGTACTGCAGGACGAACCGTCGTCGTGGATTGCTGAGGAGGCTGAAGAGGGTGTCCTGGCTGAGTTCTTCGTCAGGTACGTTTGACATCTGGATGCTCTTGTGTTGGCGAAGGGTCGGTCCCGTGCTGGTGCTACCCGACATTTCTTCTCCCTTGTCTTTGTTAAGAGTCGTATAGTAGCTTCCACTTCG
This sequence comes from Halobellus ordinarius, assembly GCF_031823395.1. Classification (NCBI taxonomy): domain Archaea; kingdom Methanobacteriati; phylum Methanobacteriota; class Halobacteria; order Halobacteriales; family Haloferacaceae; genus Halobellus; species Halobellus ordinarius. The sequence goes on along the minus strand of NZ_JAVQKJ010000012.1, from coordinate 40,045 downwards.
CAGTTAGAGAGAGCAATAGACGGAATTTCCTCGCCTGCAGAGTGCGACCGTCCGCCAAGAATCGGTGGCTCGTACTTTCGAGGCGCGAGATATCGAAATACATCCGGTTGCCCATCTCCGGCCCGTGAGTCGACAGCGGCATTACAGCTCGAAAATCGAGGGACACCGCGGAGGTAAGCGTGGTCCACCCGATGCCAAGACGGCGACCCGATCGTTGCGTTCGTACGTCTTCACCCACCCCAATCGCGCACTATCGAGGGACCGGCCGAACGACGGTTGCAAGCGCTACTGTACCCGACGGCTCGTTCAGTAAGGGTTGCTTACCGGGAGCAGTCGGGCGGTTTGATCAGTTTCCGTTCGAGTCGTTCGTTCGCGTAAATGGTCGGCCGATAACCGTGAAACATCGACTCGTATATCAGCGAGGCGCACCTTCCGACAGTATCACCAACGATGTCTAACGAGGCGGACAATACTGATGAGTGGGACGAGATCGGATTTGTCATCAGTTCTAAATATCGGATTGCGGTACTCGAGACGCTCGCGACCGGTCCGTCGATACCGTCGAGTATCGCAGCCGAGACGGGGCTCCCGATCACCCACGTCTCCAGGGCGCTTCGGGCACTCCGTGAACGGTCGCTGGTCGAACTCCTGGTATCGAAGCAAAAAAAGAAGGGTCGGATCTACGGGATGACAGAGCGCGGCCAACAGCTCTGGAAACGGATCGAAGCCGAAGGGTTGATCGACTGATACGGACAGTCGGCTCCGCGGAATCCCCCGAACCACTTCGGGGATGTGCCGGAACTGCCGGGGAGGTTCACCTCCGGTCGGCGTCCGCGTCGCCGATGCTCACCGATCGACGGTCGCGGCTGCGGTGCCAGTGCGGGAACTTTCCTCGGGGAAGTCGGTGACGAGCCCCGCATACAGCGCCAGGAGGTCCTCGATGATCCCATCCCACGCGTAGGAGGCCTCGACCCGTCGGCGGCTCACCCGTCCCATCCGCTCGATCATCGCGGGGTCGGAGAGCAGCCGGTCGAGTTCCACCGTCAATTCGTCCACGTCCCCGGGAGGAACGACCGCTCCGTTCCGATCGTCCACGACTGACGGGATTGCCCCCACGTCTGTCGAAACGATCGCGTTGGCGCCGGCCATCGCCTCCAGCACCGCGATGGGGAGTCCCTCCGCGTATGTCGGAAGGACGTAGACGTTAGCCTCGCTCAACAGCTCGCGTTTGCGTTCTTCCGGAACGAACCCGATGTACTCCACCTCGTCGTGTTTCGACGCCAGCGCTTCGGCGTGTTCGGAGAGCGGTCCGGCCCCGGCGATCGTCGCCCGGAACTCGACCCCGGCGGTCAGGAGGCTGTCAATCGCCCGGGTCAGTTCGACGATCCCCTTGCGTTCGATGTGGTTGGAGACGAAGACGAGATGCGGTGGGTCAGCCGACGGGTCCGGAACGTACTCCGTAGGGTCGATCGCGTTCGGGAGCACGACCAGTTTCTCCGCAGGCGCACGCACAGCGAGGGCGTCGCGCCAGTATTCCGAGAGAACCACGATCGCGTCGCTCGCACCGAAGACCGCACTTTGCAGTGCTGCGAGGGGGCGGGAGGCGTCCGCAACGTACTCGTCGAACGACGAGCCGTGGACGTGCAGGACGACCGGCCGGTTCCACACGAGTCCCGCCAGGAGGACGTACGGTGTCGAAACCAGGAACGAGACGTCCTGGGACGTGTGCACGTGGACGATATCAGGTCGGCGGCGGAGGAGACAGCTGAGCCACCCCGCAAGCACAGTCACGAGGGCGCGGAGGTAGCCGATCGGACCCGAAGGTGTCCTGATCGCGGTATCGATTACGTCGTACGACAGTCGATCGTCGAGATGGCGACGCTGCTCGGCGATATAGCGGCCGATTCCGCCGGTCCGCTCGGTTTTGTAGCCCGCCGGTCCGACGATGAGCAGGGTCGTGTCGGCCGGTAGTCTGCCCGCGTCGGTTGTCTCGTCGGGGTCCGCGGACGATCTATCGTCGGTCATTCGCTGGCCTCCCCCGCCGCGTCGGCCGTCCCGTCCGTGTCGTTCTCCCCCGCCGGCCGGTCGGCAGACGCACCGGAAACATCCACGTAGTAGACCGTCACTTCACCGTTGTCGCGGATCCGTCCCACGTGGGGTTGGGCGTCGACGGCCTCGAAGGCGGCCTCCGAGTACCGCAGACTGTCGTAGGCGCTTATCTCACGGCCCCGGTCGGCCGCCGAGACTACGAAGTAGTGATCCCGGCGCTGGTCCGGGTCGGGAAGGGTTGCGTAGTAGGCCGGCAACCCGTCGAGCATCGCTGTCTCGGGAACCGCGCCGCTATCTCTGGGCTCCGGAACCACCTGTTCTGCCCACGGTGCGGACTCGGCCCCGTAGAGGGCCTGTTCGTACCGTTCGGAAGAGGTTCGAACTCCACCGAACCAGACCCCAGAGTCGGCCGGCTGGCTGGCGAACGAACTCGCGTATCCATCCATCTCGGCTTCTGGCACGTGACTCCCCGGGAGGTAGACGGACGGCGAGGGGAATATCGAGGCGGCCGACACTGCGATCACGAGAACGACCACCACCACGACGATCGGTCTGCCGCGACGGATCAGCTCGGTGAACCGGACAGGGAGTGCTGCCAGCGTATATCGGATTCCGACGGCGCCGAGGATCGTTCCCAGCATCATCGAGAAGCCGACGTGTCGGAAGAGATACGTCGAGATCGATCCGACGAAGTGCAGTGCGAAAAACGGCAACAGCGCGAGCACCCCGAAGAACAAAAGCGTCAGGACGTCGCTACCCACGTCAGGCATCGACTGCATCGGCTTCGCCTGTTTCAGACGGTCGAGCCGTCCGGTGGCAACAGCGAGAACCACGCCGGAGGCGAGCAGCGCGTAGACGGCCTCGATGCCGAACAGTTTCGCGAACATCTCCCAGATGCTCACGCCGATGGTCTCCGCGGATTCGGCCTGACTTTCGATCCGTGGCGTGGTTCCAGCCGTCCCCTCGATGAATCCCATCACCGACTCCACCATCGTGTCTGCCGTCCTGACGAAGGCCCCGTTGTGCGTCTGCACCCAGGCGACGAAGATCACCAACAACACCGCCGCCTGCAGGACGAGGGCGCGGTGTGCTGCGAGGGACTTCCCGGGTCGATACCGCCGATACCACAACTGCACGACCGCGATACTACCGAGGAGAATCAGCACGTTCAGCGCCACCTGCGGGTGAAAAAGCACCAATGCGAGCGACAAAAGCGGCAGCAGGTAGGTCGTGGGGACCGCCTCGATCGAGCCGAGTTTGAGGCCCACCGATTCTCGGTGGGCACTCGCCCGTGCGCCGGCAGTTCGACCCCCGTCGCTCAGGCGAGCCCCGATGGCCGCTCTCGACTCGTCATCAAGCAGGTGTGTGAACGCCACGTAGAGAACGAAGGGCACGAACAGCATCGTCATCGAGTACGTATGGAAGTGCAGGTGCGTGCTGACGTTGTTGATCGGAAGCAGGAGGAATCCCGAGAAGGCGCCGATGGCAAACGCCCGACGGTCAGGAAAGATGAACCACACGCACAGTGGTACGCAGATAAAAAAGAGCAGGATGTAGAGCAGCATCACGAACATCATCGCCCGCGTGATCTCGATCCCGCCGACCTTCGAGAGGCTCACCGAGAGCAGGTGGCTGCCGGGGTAGAACAACGCCAGTGGGTCGTTGCCGACGTTGATCGCCCGCGTCCAGCCCAGATGAACGAGTGAATCGGCACGGCCGTAGAAGTGATAGCCTCGAATCGTCGGCAACCCCGCCACCGCAAGAGCGGATATCCCCCCGAGCAGCAGGGCGAGCGGGAGCTGTCCGTCGTCACGCAGCGACACTCCGACAGCGGCCGCCGTTGCGATAGCCAGCGCGACCCAGAACTCAAGCGGGGTCGCCGCGTAGATAGACACCTCGTAGCTGCTCGCCGGCGCATCCCACGCGACGACGAGGCCCGCTGCAAGCGAGAGGTAGCCAACTGCGAGCGCCAGTTTACCGGCGAACGCACCACCAGTATTCCGGACTCGCGTCATCCACCATCTCCTCTCTGTCGACCGGACTGACTGGCACCCCCAGCGGGGTGTCGCCGCTGTTCGTGTCCGTTAGTGTTCACGGCCGATTTGACTTCGCTTACGGGCTTTGTTATACATCGATTACCGTCCGCTGCGTGGCGGTGATCCTGGCGGGTACCCCGAATTCGGCACTCGACTCCGGGCACCGCGTGGGTATCCAGTTCATACTTATGGAGCCGTCTGATCTTGCTAAACCTGCAATGAAACGAACACGACTCCTGCTCCTTGTCGGTATTGTTATCGGGATCACCGTTGCGCTCAAAAAGCGTCGTCGTGGAACTGAATCGGGGTGAGGATCGGTTTCGAACACGGCGGACCCCCGTGAACCGAGTAGCGGCTGCAACTGAGTACGCATATTGACTGTTGTAAATTTTTACCGCTGATCGCCACCAGCGGTGCCGGCGAGCACCGAGAAGAGACGACAACAGTCAGTATCAGTCACCCGCGCCTCGTCGTGCGATCGTGTGACTGGAGACGTGCAAACGCTACGATCGGGACGGCCCGTCGGTGTAATTGCGTTTTTCGTTGCGCTAACCGAAAATCGCCACCTCACAGCAGATCGGCTGTTCCGCCCCGTCCGGAGATGTACAGACCTCTTATACAGGTCTTAATTGGGTTAGTAATATATTAACAGGCTGTTAAACTAATGCAGAAGGGTGTAACAGCGGGCGAGCGGTTGGATCCCGTCGCAGTCAGCGAAATAGTAGTCCAAATCGTCCGAGCGATACGATCGTAAATCGGACTGAGTTGCAATCGCGGGATAAAGAAGGTTTTATAAATATACCATATCAAGCTGGTTCCAATGACCGAGAAAGGCTGGCGCTCGTTTGACCGTCCGGATATCGAAATTAACCGCGACGAACAAGTCCGGGTTTTTCGAGCTGACGATCCCGAGCAAGGCGTTTCTACCGATATCGTTCTCGCCGTCGCAGAGCTATCGGGGTCAGATCCCACCGAACTGCGACCGTTGAACGACGTCATCGACGCCGACGCCCTAGACAGCTTGTTCTCTCGAAAGCACCCGGGCAGCGAGAACGACCGAGTATCGTTCAACTACCAGGGCTACCGGGTCACGGTCTATCGAGACGGGGAGATTATGCTCCAGCCGCGAGGCGGGATCGACGCTAAGATCGAGGATAACTCTGTGGACTGTTGACCGGCGCCGACTCGCGCGAGACACTTTCGCGACCTGCCCAGCCTCCGGCAGCAACTGGAGTTCCTTACTACGGGAGTAACGGGGGTAAGCACCGGATTACTTCGAACTCCCTAGATGGTTATTAGCGCCGTATCAGTCCGATGCTCCGGCCCGAGACGACTCCTCGTCCCCGTCCGTCGGGACCAAGATCTCCGGGTCTTTCGCGTACCACGGCGTCTCGTTGAACTTCTTGATCCGTTTCATATCTTGGTCTGACAATCCAACCATACCTCATACTGGCCTCTGATTACTATAGTTACATTGCTCATACTAGTTTTTAGTAGTTTCATACCGGCTTCTGTAGGACTGTCGTTCCATAACGAACTATAATAAAGGACCTATTACTCCTAAAACGTGTCGAAAGATCGCACCCCTTTCGGAAACCCCGTTCGTTCTGGTGCTGTCGAACCAAACCGAGGGAACACACTGGTGGCCACAAGTCGCTGACGAATCTGGTTGTCTCCCTCGTGAACAGTCCGGCAGTCCGTATCAGACGTTCACGGTCCTTACGAAGGCGTATTATAAGTCCGGGGCCATCTCAGCGCCCCCTACAGACAGTCCCGCACGCGAGATCACGGTCCGTGGGTCAACCGAGAGCGGTCCATACCGGGTACTGCTGGGGCGAGCAGAGGTCGAATAAGACGGTTCATACTTTTGGGAGTGTTCCGGTGAGGGGCGGGTATGAAAGCAGTCATTCTCGCAGCGGGGAAGGGAACCCGACTCAGACTTCTGACCGACGATACGCCGAAGGCCCCGGTCGAAGTGGTCGGGCGACCGTTGCTGGATCACGTCTTCGAGCAGCTATAGTAGCGTTCGCAAGTCTTCGCTCATCCGATCGCACGACTGCGAGCGATCGGATGAGCAATCAGTTGCGAACGCTACTATAGTCAGACTCGGCATCTCGGAGTTCGTCGTCGGCTACCGAAAACAGCAGATAATCGACCGGTACGAGGACGAATTCCGAGGGTGCCGATCACGTACGCCCACCAGCGCGAGCAACTCGGCCTCGCACACGCGCTCTTGCAGGCCGAACCGTACGTCGACGATGACTTCGCGTTGATGCTCGGAGACAACATCTTCCGCGCGAACCTCGGGGACGTCGTCGAACGCCAGCACCGCGGGGACGTGGATGCCGCCTTCCTCGTCGAGGAAGTTCCGCTCTCGGAGGCCGGGCGCTACGGGGTCTGTGAGACCAACGGCCGCGGTGAGATCGTCGAGGTGGTCGAGAAGCCCGACGATCCGCCGTCGAATCTGGTGATGACCGGGTTTTACACCTTCTCGCCGGCGATCTTCCACGCCTGCCACCTCGTCCAGCCTTCCGATGGCGGCGAGTACGAACTCCCGGACACCATCGATCTACTGCTCGAATCCGGCCGGACCATCGAGGCGATTCCGATGGACGGCTGGCGGGTCGACGTCGGGTATCCGGAGGACCGCGACCGCGCCAGTCGCAGACTCCGAGCAGACGACGGTGGGTCGGCCGTCAGGAGCGAGGGGCCCACCTCCGACTGAGACCGAGTGTTGGAGTCAGTTACAACAGTCATTATAAGTGCCTCGACATTATGAGTGCCTCGACCGAACAGGAGTGCTCACCGGCGTTGCTTCCGCCGTTATCGCTCTTGGGGACGTCGTACGCTCCCGGAGACAGGGTGAAAGGGATCCGGCCCGGCCGGACGGTCGTGGTAACGGAAGCACGATTCCACCGGACGGCGTGGGCTTTTGACATCCTCCCCGCGCTGAAGCACGGGGCTTTCTCCTCGGCTTTCCGTAACACCGACCGAAGACACGCTGGCCGGGTCGGTGTAACTCCCCGCTCGCGCTGTCGCTCCGAGTAGGAGGTGTATAATAACGTACTGGACCTCCCATTGGGAGAGTAGATGAAACGGGTAGCCTCGGCCGCGATTTCGCCGCTCACCCAAGCGATCCGACAGTCCGACGTTTCGGCGGATTCGCGGCCGCCTGTGGGTCCAAGTCTGTGTTGGGGTCACGGTTCGATCTCGTGTCGGGGTCACGGTTCGATCTCGTGTCGGGGTCACGGTTCGATCTCGTGTCGGGGGAACCACCGATGATCGACCGGCGCATCTTCTCGATCGCGGTCGTGGTCTGTTGTCTCCTCGCGATGGTGAGCCTCTCGGCGTCACTGGAGTCGACCGTCGAGACGTCCCCCGGGAAGGCGATCGAATTGGATTTCGCGTCACTTCCGCTGAGTGTCGGGCAGGCCTCGGAGTTGAAACAGTCCTACCACTCAGGGAGCTCTAGTGAGGACCAGGAGGCTGCCAGTGCGTCGCGTTCGACCGAGCCCGAAAGTGAAGCCGAGCGCTCCGGTGGAACCAGTGAGGCCGAACGTTCCGGCGAGACCAGTGAGAACGAGCGCTCCGGCGAGGCCGATAAGAACGAGTTGGCCGGGGGAGACAGGATGGCCGATCCCGACCAGGGGTTGCTGGCGAAACTCGCGGCGTTGCTGTCTGCTCTGGGTTCGTCGTGGCTGTGGCTGGTGGTGGTCGTCGGCGTCCTGCTCTCGGTCACCCAGCGCAACCGCATCCTCGCGTGGGTGAAACGCCACCTAGACCGTCGCTTGTCGACGGCCGACGATCCGGCTCCCGGCCCGGAGGAGGACCGACCGTTCCACCCACCGGAGAATGTCGTCGAACGGTCGTGGCTCGAGTTGCTCTCGTGGGCCGACGTCGAGCCCGATCCGAGCGCGACACCACGGGAGACCGCCGCGGAACTGGTCGGTGCCGGTCTGGATCGCCGCGCAGTGGGGGAACTCACGGAACTGTTCGAGGAGAGTCGCTACGGCGACGAGCCGGTTACGGCCACGCGTGCAGACCGCGCGCTCAGGTGCCTCCGACGATGTCGACGGCAGGAGGGGACAGCGGAATGAGCGGACCAATTCGGGGAGAGAGGGTGGATTCGCCGAATGTGGTGCAGGTCGCAGTCGGCACGGCAGGGCTCCTCACACTGCTTGCTGCCTTCACGCTCGTCGACGGCACTGCCGAGGCGCTGGCAGCGACGTTGCGCACGACATTCGGCAGCGATTACCTGTTGGCCGCCGGCCTCGGCGGTTGCGCGCTCCTATTTGCCGCCGCAACGTTCGCTTCGAGCGCAGAGGCCGGATACCAGGCCACGATGCCCGAGGTCGAGCGCCCGACGCCGGTCCCGACGCCCGGCGAGAGGTTCGATCAGCGACTCGCCGGGTGGCACGGCTTGGTTCCCGTCGTGACGCCGACCGCGCGAGCGGCCACGATCCGGCGGCTTCGCCGGACCGCAGTTCGCACCATCGTCACTGCCGAGGGCTGTCGCCCGGCCGATGCAGAGCGACGCGTCGCGGACGGCTCGTGGACGGACGATTCCGTCGCGGCCGGGCTGCTGGAACGGGACGCCGGACCGCCGCCCATAGCGATCCGGCTAGTCGCGCTCCGGCGGAGGGAGACCTGGCTCGCGTACGCCGCTGACCGGACGGTCGATGCCATCGTCGCCCGTCGAAACGGAGTGACGGGGCAGTGAGGACGTAAATGCCCGACTCGTATCCGACCGACCGCTGGCTGGGGATTCTCGTCGTCACGCTCGGGACGGGCGGGTTCGGGTTGCTCGCGAAGCGGCCGTCCCTGCTCCTGGTCGCGGCGCTGGGTGTGGTGTTCGCGGCCTATCCACGGGTGTCTTCACCGCCGGAGCCAGACATCCGCCTGGAGCGGCACATCAGCGATGATTCGCCGACCCACGGTGAGTCCTTCGAGGTGACGACCACCGTCCGGAACGTGGGGGACGGGTGGATACCGGACCTCCGCATCGTCGACGGTCTCCCGCCGGCGCTCCCGGTCGTCGAGGGGACCCCACGCCACGGCACCGCCCTCCGAGCCGGCGAGACAGCGTCGTTCTCCTACGTCGTCGAGGCCAGGCGGGGAAAGCATCGATTCGAGCCCGCGACGGTGGTGGCACGCGATATCAGCGGCGGTCACGAGGTGGAACTCGAGGTGGACGCCGGGTCGGAAACGGCCGTAGACTGCACAGCGAGCGTCGCGCAAGCCCCGCTCCGCGCGCAGACGACGGACGTCACCGGGCGGATCGCCGCCGATCACGGGGGAAACGGGGCCGAGTTCTACCAGACGCGGGCCTACCGCCGCGGCGACCCAATCAACCGCGTCGACTGGAAGCGCTACGCCCAGATCGGCGAGTTACGGACCGTCGAGTTCCGAGCCGAGCGGGCGGCGACGGTCGTTCTCGTCGTGGATGCCAGACCGGCGGCCTACCGAGGGGCGAACGGCGAGCCACACGCGGTCGACTACAGTATCGCCGCAGCACGAGAACTGGTGGACACGATGCTGGCGAACCGGAACCGGGTGGGGATCGCTGGCTTCGGCCGGGACGTTCCCTGGCTTTCGCCGGGCACCGGCCGCGACCATCGGATGCGCGCACTGGTTCTCCTTTCGCAACACGCCACCTTTCAGTCCCGACCCCCCACTGGATCCGTCCCGGAACTCGCCGAGCAGGCCGCCCAGTTGCGCGCGCAGCTCCCCGAGGACGCACAGGTGCTCTTGCTCTCGCCGCTTTTGGACGATGAACTCCCGGAGACGATCCGCCTGCTCGACGCACGCGGTCACGCCGTCAGCGTCATCTCTCCCGACGTCACTACGTCCACCGGCTCCGGTGAGACGCTGGCGGCCATCGAGCGCACCGACCGGATCGGTCGCCTGCGCGCGGCGGGCATTCCCGTCGTCGACTGGTCGCCGGAGCGATCCCTCGCGGCGACACTACAGGATACGCCGGAGCTGTTCGACAAATGACCGTGAGAGAAGCGACCTTCAGACCGGCTGTGCCGAGTGCGGCCGTGGCCGTCGCGCTCGTAGTCGGGGTGGTGGTATCGCTCGGCGCTCGCGAGGCGGTTCTCACCACGCTGGCCGTCCAGGGCGGCGGCCTGGCGGCGGTTGGAGTCGGTATCGCGAGCCGACGTCGCGGCCACCGGACACTTGGAACGGCGCTCGCAGTCGTCGGTGTGGGCGCTATCGTCGGGGGACTCACGCTTTTCGTCGACGAGCCACACGCGCTCAGTTACACGCTCCGCTTCCTCCCAGGACTGATCGGCGTTCCACTACTCGTGGGAACGCTGTTACCAGTGAGGGCGAACGGCTCGCGACTCGTGTGCAAACTCGGTACTGGCGGGGTGTTTCTGACGGTCGTGCTCTCGGGGCTCTTCCGTGCAGTCGGTGAGTTACACCTGCTGCTCGTCGCAGTGGCCACGATCGTCGCCTGGGACGCCGCCGACAACGCTGTCAGCATCGGCGAACAGCTCGGGCGGGCGGCGACAGCCTGGCGACTGCAGGCGATCCATACGACCGGCAGCGCGATGGTCGGCCTGGCGGGAGTCGCCGGCATCTATCTCGTACGCCGCATCGCGGTGAGCGACCTGTCGCTGGCCGCATTCGCGCTGTTGTTCGTCGCGCTCCTGTTGTTCCTCGCGGCGATTCGTGGGTAGCACAGCGACACCAGCGCCCCTCCTCGTGGACGTTCTTCGGAACGAGAGTCGTCGCTTGTGGGTACGAGAGTCGGTGTGATAGTCCTCATCTGATCGGAACGAGAGTCGTCACTTGTGGGCACGAGAGTCGGTGTGATAGTCCTCATCTGATCGGAACGAAAGTCGTCATTCTGTCGGCGCGATAATCGCCGTTCTGGGTCGGGAATCCCGACAGCCGAGCACGCTGCCAATCTTAGTCGGTCGGTCGCTGAGTCTCGTATCCGACGCTCGGGACCGGGAGGTCTGCGAGGAGGTCGTCCACGACATCGCGTTCCTCGGTGCCTTCGACCGTAGCCTCTGCTGTGAGTCCGAGGCGATGGGTCATCACGGGCTCTGCGACGGCCTTGACGTCGTCGGGCGTGGCGTACTCGCGACCTGCCAGTGCCGCCCAGCCACGGACGATCTCGAACAGCTTCTGGCAGCCCCGTGGAGAGACACCCACCTCGACGCGGGCGTCGTCCCGAGTCACTCGAACGAGGTCCACGATATACCGCTTGAGGTCGTCGTGAACGCGGACGTCCTCGGGAACACGCTGGAGGGCGCGAACCGTCTCGGGTTCGAGTACCTGTGATGCCGATGGCGTGGACTGTTCGCGTGTCTCCCGACGGTTTAGCAGTTCTAGCTCCCCCGCAGCGTCGGGGTACCCCAGGCTGCTTTTCACCAGGAAACGGTCCTTCTGTGCCTCCGGCAGCCGGAAGGTTCCCTCCCCCTGCTCGACGGGGTTTTGCGTCGCGATGACGAAGAACGGGTCCGGGAGGTCGTGTGTCGTTCCGTCCATCGAGACCTGTCCTTCTTCCATCGCCTCCAACAGCGCCGCCTGAGTCTTGGGCGATGCCCGATTGATTTCGTCGGCGAGAATCACGTTTGCGAAGATTGGACCCTCCTTGAACTCGAACTCGCGGGTCTTCTCGTTGAAGATGTAGGTCCCGGTTACGTCGGCGGGGAGCAGATCCGGCGTGAATTGGATGCGGCCGAACGACAATCCCAGCGCGGTCGCAAAGGCTCGTGCTGTCAGCGTCTTGCCGGTCCCGGGCACGTCCTCCAGAAGCACGTGCCCGCGCGAGACGACGCCGGTCAGGATCACCCGGAGGACGCGCTCCTCGACGACCACCACATCCGACAGTTCTGCCAGCACCTCTCCGGCGAGTTTCTCGGCCTTACCCACGTCCATACCAGTCCGTCAGGGAGCCCCGTCTTTGTTATGGAACAACTATGCTGTCACCGGGACGGTTATGGAACAACTATGCCGTCACCGGGACGGTTATGGAACAACTATGCCGTCATCGGGACGGTTATGGAACAACTATGCCGACACCGGGAAGGGCCATCGGTGTTGTGACTCCGATAGTTGTCTATTCTTTCCCACAGGACGCCTCGTGAGCGATATGTCGACGATGAATGTACCTCACGAGACCGTGGTCCGTCGAGTGCTCGCCAAATCCCGGATGCCGGAACTGACTGCGGTTCCAAGCAGGGAGGTTGGTTAACCAACAAAACCTGTGATGAGATGAATCGTTGGTTAAGATTGGGCGAGTTCGACTTGCCTGATAGAACGGAGCAGAGTTGCTGGGTGGACCCACACCCCTCTATCGATGTGTTCCAGTGAAGTACTCCGGGTGGGTGAGTCTCGAGAGGACCAGAGGAAACGGTCTGTGGAACGTGAGGTAACAGACACACCCCTCTATCGATGTGTTCGAATGGGATGAGTACGATGGGGAAAGACCCACTGGATAGGACTTGACGACGGAAGTGAGCGACAAAACTACGATCTCGTCCGTGAACAGCGGTTATAGGCGATAAGACAATCAGAAGAAGAGAAAAAGAGGCGAAATGAATCTGACTGAATTTAGCCGACAGAATACAGATGAGAAAACACTTCGAACACATCGATAGAGGGGTGTGTGAGTGTTGTTTCTAGTAAACTAGTAGAAGGCTAGTAGAAGGCTAGTAGAAGACTAAAAAGAGAAGGAAAAAGAGAACAAAAAAGGAAGCTATAGAGCAGTGTTAGAGACCGTTCTAAGTGGATTTTGACTCTCTATTCGCGGATAGCAGTCGATTCGACATCTATCCATTCATCATCAACGACGACATTTTGCTGTCAGTACACCCCCCCACGGTTACAGCTCAAACACATCGATAGAGGGGTGTGTCTGTCTCCATTCCGAGCCCGATCGTAGCAAACACTTCGTTAGCCGTCCTGGAAAAATCGCCCAGACACGACCTCAGAGAGCTGGAAACCCCGATGAAACCGTTTGAATCCGCGAATCACACATCGATAGAGGTGGGAGAACGTTTTTATCCCCGGCTCGTGTGGTCGCTCGTATGGATACTCACGAATCCGACGCTTCCGGGACCAGTCCGGAATCATCGGAGAATGAGACCACGACGGGGGCGGACCTCTCATCGGGAACCCCCGAATCGGATCCGTCCTCGGCATCCACAGTTCAATCGTCGTCTGGAACAACAGCGGATACTGACGAGGCGTCAGAGTCGCAGTCCATCGAGGATATGCTGCTCGAGTTTGACGAACAGGACGGCCTCATCCGTGACCGGTCTCTCCTCGATCCGAACTACGTCGTCGAGGAGGACCGAATCGTCGGTCGCGACGAACAACTTCAGAAGGTCACGAAGATGCTCCGTGTCGCGCTCGGCGACAACCGGCCGCCGAATCTCTTCCTCTACGGCCCGTCCGGGACTGGGAAGTCGCTCATCACGAAAGCAGTCTGTAAGAACATCAGTCGCATCTGTGACTCCCGCGACATCCAGTTCGGCACGATCGAGGTCAACTGTCAGGACCTCGATACGCTCGGCGTCGCTGTCTACGAACTCGCCCAGCAAGCCGCCGCCGAGGCAGGCGTCGACGTCGAAGTCCCGAAACACGGTGTGGCGACGAAAGAGAAATGGGACGAACTCTACCGGATTGTCAACGGGAACTTCGATTCCGTCGTGTTCGTCCTCGACGAACTGGATATGCTCGTCGGCCGCAGGGACAAACAGGACCCTGCGTTCTCACGATTACTCTACCAGTTGTCGCGAGCTGGCGCCGCCGACGACCTCACCGCATACATCTCCGTGGTAGCCATCTCGAACGACACGAAGATGATGGAATCTGTCGGGAGTCGCGCACTGAGCTCGTTCACACCCGAGGACGTCCATTTCGACGACTACGATGCGAACCAACTGCAGGCCATCCTCCGCCGTCGTCAGGACGCCTTCCACGACGGCGTCGTCGAGGATGAAGTCATCCCGCTGGCAGCAGCGTTTGCAGCCCAAACACACGGTGATGCACGGAAGGCGATCGATCTGATGCGTGTCGCCGGTGAACTCGCGGAGCGAGAGGGCAACGAGCGTGTTCGCGAAGAACACGTTCGGCAAGCCCAGGATCGTGTCGAAAAGAATCGTGTCCTCGAAGTCGTCCGTGGCATCAGTACACAGAAAAAACTCTGTTTATACGCCACGGCGGCTGTCGCTGCCGAAACCGAAGATGGTACCGCTCGGAGCACTACCGGCTACAGGGTGTATCAGTATCTGACCGACTCGATCGACGCAGACCAGTACCAGCAGGAGTCGTACGTGAACAAGATGAAGGAACTGACGACGTACTCGCTGGTCGACTTCGAACGTCGGAGTCACGGCCCAAGTTCCGGGATGTTTCTCGAGTTCCAGTTCGGCGAACGACCGGAAACCATCTTAGAGACGTTGAGCGAGGATGCCCGTATTGGAATGGTCTCGGAGTCCGAAGTCGAGTCGGTCGTGAAGGCACAGGTTCGGAACGAAGCTTGAGGCACACTCGCGTCTCTCCGGATCGGGCCCCCGTACCCCCCTCTATCGATATGTATACGCGAACGACTCACACGAACTGGACACTTCCCACCATTTTCTCGGGCACCGATCGAGCCGTCGGTTCCAATCACTGCCTGAGAACACACACCTCTATCGAAGTGTATTCCCGACATAGAATTCCCAAACCCGCCGAAGTCAACTGACCTACGGAATTTTGTATATCCATTTGTCAAGCAACCTGCAAGGATCTTTCGGGCACACACCTCTATCGATGTGTTTCGGGGTTTTGCTCGGAGAGACACCCTCCACTATCGATGTGTTTTGATGGCCCGCTCGGAGAGTCCCACTCCGCTATCGATGTGTTTTGATGACCTGCTCGGAGAGACACCCTCCACTATCGATGTGTTTCAGTGTCCTGCTTGGAGAGCAACACTCCGTTATCGATGTGGTCGGATTCGTCGTAAGGAGTATATTAGGGAACACTTGAGGTCGTCGTAAAGCGGTTCTTATACGCTGTCGGTCGACCTGTGGAGCGTTCACCATTTTTCATCGTCGGGCTTCCTCACTCACTACGTTCCCTGTGGGAACCGTTCCTCGAAAAATCTGGATCAAAAAGGAGCGGCGTCGTGACAAGCGTTTCACAACACTCTCACGCGAAAATCAAACTCATCTCGTACACGGCGTGTTGACTCCGTAATTGGATACTTCGCGTTCTCACTCGTCCGGGTTGACTGGTCCATTATCCTGAGAAGATGTCCGGGACTGGGGCTGGGAACTGAGGTATTGCCTATACGGTTCGGTCTAGCGTCGCGAAGAGGGGAGTCAGCCGACGCGTTCCCCCCGTTCCCTCTCGGTGGTGACCGATCGGTATCCTGCCGCGTATGCGAGTACCCCGATCGCCGCAACCACGAGGCCCCACGGAACGTATCGTAGCACGAGCGACACGCTCACGAGACTCATTCCCGTATGTGGTGCAAGTGCGAATACCACTGGAATCGGCGAGAGCAGAAGGCCGGTGGTGAACGCGATCCGAAGTGGCGTCCCCCACTGGCGTGTGATTGCAAGCGGGAGGAAGTACAGTGGCGGCAGCACCAGACTCACCAGCCCGTATGTCGTGTCGTACCCGGCCGCGCCCGCCGCTGCTACGGGAAAGAGCAGCCACTGTCCGGCGAGCACCGTCGCTGTCGGCCACAGAAGCAGCCGCGTCACTGCGTCTCTCGACTCTGTTGTATCTGCCTCCCCCCTGAGGAGACGTCTTGTCAGTAGTATCTGGCCAACGACGAGCGGCCCACCCAGAATGAGTGCCGGTCCGGCACCCGTCGCCGCGACGACGAAGATCAGATAGAACAGGAAATCACCCAGCTGTTCAGTCACCGGGCCAGAAACGCCAACGAGTGTCTCGACGGTCGCTGCAGTAAGGCCGACAGCGGCCAACGGTCCGCCCACGAGCGCGATCAGCCGCAATCGTGAGAGGCCGGCCAGCCGGGAGCCGAACCGCCACAGGAGCGCGAGAACCGCGGCGAGCATTGCGAGGGGAGCGACGGCAGCACCGAGGTCCTGTGCCTTTAGCTGGGCGACGTCGATTCCGATTCCCAGCGCCGTCGCAACACTACTGATGACACCGTCGTCCGGTGCGAAAACGACGTGACTCCGAACGCCGAGGGGGTCGTACTGCTGGTCGCTTCCCTCCCACGTGACGACATCACCGTCGGACGTCGCATCGGCTGGGGCGTGCGACACGACCGTTCCTGACGGACCACGCATCGTCATCGAGTCTGCAGCGAGGTAGAACCACCGCGCCTCGCCACCGTGCCAGTAGAAGAAATCGACCACGTAGACGCCACCCGCGCTTTCGTGGGCCATATCGGGCACCTCGTACTCGACGACCAGTGTATCCCCATCCATCGACGTCGTGAGCGACTTCGGCTCCTCTACCGCGACGTATCCGCGTTCGTACACACGCTGGACGACCCGGTCGCGGAGCGACTGGTCCTCTCTGAGTGTCCCGACACCAGCACCGGTGAGAGTGACCCGTGCCGTCCAGTGCCCCGTTCCGGATTGATCGATCTGGATGGTGAGCGAACTCTCTGTCACGCCGATAGCGACACCGTTCTCGTCGGCAGCATCCACGAGCGTGTCGCTACAGACACCACAGACCGCCTGTGGCGGCGGTCGACCACTGACCGGAGATCCGACCGCCGAAAGTAGAATAATACCGACTAACGCAGCAACGAACAGGACGCGTAATCCAGCACCTCTGTCGACTTGCTCTGTGATCACGGCCGCTCAGTACAGAGTCGAGTACTGCCGTTCATAAGAATCACCCTGGTTGGGAGAGCCTTTTCACTTGGGGTGAAAACAACGCTTGATACGGTCGCCAACGAACAACAGTTCGTTCACCAGACGTTGCTGTCCCTGCTGGCTCCAAGTCACCAGCAGTGACGCAAACCTACGAGGAACTACAACAACTCGTCCGGGACGACGGGCTGATCTCACGCGTTCAGGCTGCTGGACTCTGGTGGTCCGACATCGACCTATTTACACGATTGGGGCGAAATCGCTCCTATGGGACAATCTGCTCCGAATCGTGGTGATGGAGGGGCGGACTGGCGAGCGATTGCGGCGTTTCTCGTGCTCGCGTTCGGGTGGTCCTGGGCGTTCTGGGTGCCGAAGGCACTCGCGGGCCTCGGCGTACTGGACGGCGTGCCCGTCCTGCCGGAACTCGGTGCATTCGGCCCGACCGTCGCAGCCTTCGTACTCGTCGCGTACGCGAACGGGGTGACGGGTGTCCGCCGCCTCCTCGGTCGCGCCGTCCAGGTTGACTATCCAGTACGGTGGCTCGCTGTTGCTCTCCTGCTTCCGGTCGGCGTCGTCGCCGTAGCCCTCGCAGTCGCCTCCGCCACGGGCACAGTACCATCGTATCCGTGGGCCGGGACGCCGATTGTCTTGCCCATCGCGTTCGTCTTCATCTTCTTCCTTGGAGGGCCCGTCCAAGAGGAGTTCGGCTGGCGGGGCTACCTGCTGGATCCGCTCCAGAACCGCCTCGGCGCTACCGTCGCCGGCCTCGCTATCGGCCTCGTCTGGGCTGTCTGGCACCTCCCGCTGTTCTACATTCCCAGTCAGACCATCTACTACAACATCCCTCTGTTCGGCTTCTTCGTCTCCACTGCCTTCCTGTCGGTCCTCCATACGTGGCTGTACAACAACACCAACCGCAGCCTCCTGCCCGCCCTCCTCTTTCACACGGCGTTCAACTGGGCGAACGGGATGTTCCCGGTGCTCGAATCTGACCCCGCGAGCCTCACACTCTTGGTGATGCTCGCCGCGGCGACCGTCGCTGTCGTCGCCTACTGGGGGCCGTCGACGCTGTCGCGGCCGCGCTCCCGCTCCGACGCAACCGTCTGACTGTTGCGATCCCCCACGAGGTCAGAAGGAGCGAAACGCCGCTCTCATACTGATTACTCTCACTTTTTACCGCCGAGCGCCGTCCCCGTTGGCGGCGCTCGGCGGTAAGAGACGAGAGTAATCAGTATCAGACAGTTCTCACCCGCTGTCGTGACACTTGCCGCCCGCTGACCCGTCTTCGGTGCTACATAGTAGCCCTCGCAAGTCTTCGCTCACACGATCGCACGCAGTCGTGTGTTCGGATGAAAATCAGTTGCGAACGCTACTATAGCTATCTGCTGTCCCCTCGCGTCCGATGCCGGACTTCGGGGCATACACATACGAACGGGTCGGCCGCGCAGCCGATGAATTATAACTACAGACAATAGTGGAACATATATGAGCGAAGGAGACACGCTTGTAAACGCGGTTATCGGCGCAGTCGTTACAGTTGTGCTGTCGTTCACCGGGTTTTCCCCGATCCTGGGCGGTATGGTCGCCGGCTACCTTCAGCGGGGAGACCGTGCCGACGGCACCCGTGTCGGTGCGATCTCCGGTGCGATCGCGGCCCTCCCGTTTCTCTTGCTGTTTTTCGTGTTCGGAGGGTTCTTCTTCACGGGTTCTATGATGGGCGAGGGGATGGGGGTACCTGGTGGATTCTTCGTGTTGCTTCTGTTCGGATTCGTGTTTGCTCTCGTCTGGAGTGTCGGACTGAGCGCTCTCGGGGGCTATCTCGGCGTGTATATTGCTACTGAAACCGACGTGGGTGGCCGATAACCGCGACCGTGACAGCTCCCGTTTGGTCAAGAACGATACCGGGTCACTACGTGGACTGACTTGCGATCACGACGATCCCGAATACACGATCGCCGTCCTCAGCGACGTCTCCTCGATCGACCAAGCAGGAATTTCCAGGCGGGACAGGGTGAGTGCCTCGGGACTTGACCCCGAGGTACTTCACGGCGCTCTCCAACGTATCACTCTCGAGGAATACTACTGACCCCGGTCACAGAGATGCAAGGCGGAACCCACGACTGCAGCCGTGAGTAGCTGACTACCGATAGCCGAGCAACCGTAGGCCGTTCAGCGAGACGAGCACCGTCGAGCCCTCGTGCCCGACCACGGCAAGGGGAAGCGGAATCCCTCGCAGGAGGATCGTGCCGACCATCAGTGCGATCGCACCGAACGCGATTGCGAGATTGACGGTGAGCGTCCGGCGGGTCTTGCGTCCGAGACCGAGCACGTAGGGAATCTTGCTGAGTTCGTCGCCCATCAGTACCACGTCGGCAGTGTCGAGGGCGACGTCGGTTCCAGCGCCGCCCATCGCAATCCCGAGTGTCGCGGTCGCCAGCGCCGGCGCATCGTTGATGCCGTCGCCGACCATCGCCACGTTCTCGTGTTGCTCGACCAGGTCTTCGACAGTTGCTACTTTCTCCTCCGGTAATAGTTCGGCCTGCACTTCGTCGATACCGACCTCGTCGGCGATCCGCTCGGCGACGCGCTGGTTATCGCCCGTCAGCATAACGATATGCTCTACGCCGAGTTCGCGGAGGTCGTCGATCATCTCGGCAGCGCCGGGACGGACCGTGTCGGTGAACGCGAGCCACCCTAACACGGTGACCCCGTCGCCGTCCTCCCGGGCGACGATGACGCTCGTTTTCCCCTCTGCCTCCAGCGTCTGGAGGCGGTCGAGACCCGGTTCGAGCCCCGCGATCGCTTCATCTTCGAGGACGGTCCCGAAGTAACTCCGATTGCCGATGTGGATGGTGCTGGCTTCGACATCGGCGCGGACTCCTTTCCCCGCAACTGACTGAAACCGCTGTGCGTCGGGAACGTCGAGTGACCGCTCTTCTGCCTTCGCCACGGTCGCACGAGCGAGATGATGTTCCGAGCGGGCCTGTACTGCGGCCGCGAGCGAGAGCAGCTCGTTGTCGGTCAGTGTCTCGTCTGCTGCGTCCTCACGGACGAAGACGTCCGTCAACTGTGTATCGCCCCGCGTGAGCGTTCCTGTCTTGTCGAACGCGACCGCATCGATGTTCGCTGCCGCCTCGACGTGTTCGCCGCCCTTGAACAGGACGCCCTGCCTGCCGCCGGAGGCGATCGCCGAGAGGACCGCCGCGGGCGTCGAGATGATGACCGCACACGGCGAAGCAGCGACCATGAGCGTCATCGCGCGGTAGAACGTACTGGTGAACTCGCTTCCGAGCGCGAGCGGAACAGCGATCGCCGCGATCGTGAGTGCGAACACGCCGAGGACGTACGGCTGTTCGAGGCGGTCGATGAGCCGCTGTGTCGGCGCCTTTTCGCTCTGTGCGCGTTCGACCATATGGATGAGACGGCTGATCGCCGACTCGTGGGCCTGCCGCGTGACCTCGATCTCGAGGCTCCCGCTCTCGTTGATCGTCCCGCCGAACACCTCGTCGCCGGGCTCCTTCGGTACGGGCACGGACTCGCCCGTGAGCGAGGCCTGATCGACCGTCCCCTCGCCGGACGTGACGACGCCGTCCAGCGGGATTTTGTCCCCGGGGCGGACGACGAAGACGTCACCGACGGCGACGTCGTCGACCGGAAGTGTGACTTCCTCCCCGTCGCGTAGCACCTGAGCTTCGTCCGGCCGCATCTCGACGAGGGACTTGATCGCCCGGCGCGACCGTCCGATCGCGTAGTGTTGCAGCGTATTCGAAAGCGAGAACAGAAAAAGGAGCATCGCGCCCTCGAACGGGGCGCCAATCGAGAGCGCACCGAGCGCGGCGACGATCATCAGGAGGTCGATGTCGACGGCGCCGTGGCGGAGCGTCTCGACCGCTCCTTTGAGGCCGTACCAGCCGCCGAAAGCGTATGCGAGGCCGTAGCCAGCCCACAGAAGGAGTGACGGTCCGTCGAGCCACCCTGTCACCAGACCAGTCACCATCCCGAGCAGCGTCAGTCCGACGAACACTGCCTCCCGCCCGAGTTCCGAGCGCGTGCTCACCTCGTCCGTTGTCGAACCGGAGTCAT
Organism: Halobellus ordinarius; assembly: GCF_031823395.1. Classification (NCBI taxonomy): domain Archaea; kingdom Methanobacteriati; phylum Methanobacteriota; class Halobacteria; order Halobacteriales; family Haloferacaceae; genus Halobellus; species Halobellus ordinarius. The sequence goes on along the minus strand of NZ_JAVQKJ010000012.1, from coordinate 19,071 downwards.
CCTGAATCGAGACGTCCCGGTCACGGACTGCATCTCGAATCGCCTCCTCGGATGTGACTTCCGCGTCGTAGGTGATTCGAGCGCTCCCCGTCCGGAAGGAGACGTCGACGTCGTGGACGCCTGCGAGCTCCCCGAGGTGTCGTTCGAGTGCCCGCGCTCCCGCTTCGCCACGACCACCTCGTCGCTCGATGCTGACAGTACACGTCGAAAGTGGAGGAGATTCAGTAACGGCCACGTTCTCTACACCAATGGTTTGCCGGGACTTGACGTTTTAGATACGCTTACGAGTGCCCCTCCGGCTATCTGTGAGTTCGATTTCTCGAATCTCCAGCGACTACCGATCTGGGGCCCTTCTGTTCTGCTCGAATCATCCGATGATCGTCACTGGGATCCGTGCTCGACGGGCGACTGTCTCGGCGACGCTTCCGAGGAGTGCTCGATCGATTCCCGAGCGCCCGTGGCTGCCGATGACGATCTGATCGATGCCGTGGTCCTCAGTGTATTCCAGGATCGCTTGTGCGGGTTTACCGACTTCCGTGACAGTATCGAGGTCGCTACCGTGTTCCGCCGCGAGATCCGTTGCCGTCGCGTGGATTTTGGATGCGCGTGCCTGGGCATTGTCGTACCAGTCATCGGCGACAGGTAAGCCGCCAGCCTCCACGTCGATCACCGACTCCATCGGATTGATGACGTAAATCGTGGTGAGAGTTGCATCCGAGAAGTTCTCGATAGCGTACGTGAGCGCACGCTCTGAAAGCGGCGACCCGTCGAACGCGATGAGAACGTCGTCGGGCATACGAATAGCATTCGATGCGAACTGGCAAGAGTGTACTGCCCGGAACACCCCGGCTGGGAGTACCGTTAAGTGCAATCTCCGTCACAACCGTGGTAATGAGTCGCAGTATTCGTGCGTGGATCGATCACCATCGCCTCCCGAGTTTCGTCGCGATCGCGTACGCGTTCACTTGGACAGTTCAGGGTGCACTCGCGTATTCGGGGATGGAAGCGTCCTGGACGCACTCGATCCTGATCGGCTTCGGCGGGTTCGGCCCGCCGGTCGGCGCAGCGGTGGTTATCTGGGCGTCGGGTGGCAGCCTCCGCACCTGGGTCGGCCAGATGTTCAAATGGCGGATCGGCGCAAGATGGTGGGTGATCGCACTCGGGCTCCCGTTCGTTGTCCTCTCGCTCGGCGTTCTGCTGTTCGTCGTCGCCGGGGGACCGATCGATCTCACCGAGTTCGAATCACCGTTCATCTACCTGTTCGCGATGGCGTGGGGGACCGTGTGGGGTGGCGGCCAGGAAGATCTCGGGTGGCGTGGCTTTATGCTGCCCATACTTCAGGACTCCTACAGCGCGCTGGTGTCGAGTGCCATCGTGGGCGTCACGTGGGCTGCCTGGCACCTCCCGCTGTTCCTGAACGCCACCACCACCCACGGCGGTTGGCCGCTCTCCCAGCAACTCCTCTGGATGGTCTCGATTCTCGCCGGATCGATCCTCTGGACGTGGATGTACAACAGCACCGGCGGGAGTGTCCTCGCCGTCGCGGTGTTCCACGCCGGTATCAATGTTATGGGGATCTTCCACCCCGCCGACCAGGAGGCGCTCATTCCGGGCGGCGCGCCGGACCCCTGGCTGAACCTGCTCGCCGAAGTCACCGGTGCCGTCCCCCTCGTGTTGGTCGCGATCCTCCTGATCGTCGTCTACGGCGCTGACCGCCTCGCGAACCGCGACCCACCGACCCCCCAAGACGCTGGCCTGCCACCGGAGACCGAATCAGACGCCGTCGAGTGAGCACGCACCAACGCTGGGCTCAGCGTGAGTTCTGAGGTGCCACGCCTTGACCCAACAACTCCACAGGCCGTGACTCGGACGGGGTTGCGGGTCCGACCAGTATTTATTGAGTGCCGTAGCGAACGCACGTACTGAGGTGTGAGAACACGTGAGTTCCTTCCTGATACTATATGGGACGGGCGAAGGCCAGACGGCGAAGATCGCAGAGCGTATCGCGAGCACAATCAGCGAGCGCGGCCACGAGGCGAGCGCGATCGACGTCCGTGACCGACCGGACTCGTTCACCCTGAACGTGTACGACGCCGTCGTCGTGGGCGCGTCGATCCACGTCGGCAAACATCAAGACGAGGTTCGTGACTTCGTCACCGAGAATCGAGACGTGTTGTCGGGGATGACGACCGCGTTCTTCCAGGTTTCGCTGTCCTCGGCGAACGAGGAGAAACGCGAAGAGGCTGCGGGGTACGTCGAGTCGTTTGTCACGGAAACCGGATGGCAGCCGGATCGAATCGGGCAGTTCGGCGGCGCGCTTCGGTTCTCCGAGTACGGGTTCCTCAAACGTCTTATGATGAAACGGATCGCAAAAGACCTGCTCACCGAAAATCGACAATCGAAGGGGGACATCGAATTCACCGACTGGGATGCGGTTGACGCGTTCGCAGCGGATGTCGCCGCGTTCGTCGAAGGCCGCCTCGGCGTCGCCCCGGACACCGCCGAGGATCCGGCGGCGTGACGCCCTCGAAACCGCCCCGACGCCTCACTCGGCCGTATCTGGTTGTGTCGACGTTCACCCTTCCGCTGGCGGTTGTGGCGACCGGTTTCGGGGTTTTCGTTCCAGAGTTCTACCGGGACGCCGAGGTTCTTCTCCCACAGTTGTACGGGCAGAATCTGCTGACGCTCGTCGTTGCAGTCCCGGCACTCGCTGGCGCCCTCTATTATTCGCACCAGGGATCACTCCGCGGCTACGTCGGCTGGCTCGGCGGCTTTCCTCTGGAAGCAGCGAGCGTGGGGCTACGTCTTCACCGGCGTCCCCCTCGTGAAAGGCACCACGCTCGGTCTCGCGGTCCTCGCTATGATCGTCTTTATGCTTCAGAACGGCCAACCAGTCCCTCTCCCCCAGGTCGTGCTGTTCGCCCTCCTGAGCCTCACTGGGCTTGCCCTCGTGACTCGATTCATCCGCGCCTTCCCTCCGGTACCTCTACAACCCAAGCGCACGCGAGAGCTGAAACACGAGCAGACTGAACGAGGAGGCTGAGATCTCTCATCGCCCGTCAACGTCGTCCGCTCGCTCGGAGATACGCGTAACAGATCCCGGTGAAGACGCCGACAGCGAGAATTCCCGTTCCCATCGTGAACTCGACACCGCCGTCGGGCGTTTGGACGAACTCGAGGATCAACAGTGGGGTGTCTGGCACGCCGAGGGTGAATGAATCGAGACCGATTGCAGCCAGGACGAGCGGTGCCAGGATACCCCCACAGACGGCGAGGATCACGACGCCGCCTGCGATGCCGACGAGCAGATCCCAGACGACGGTCGCCGGGGCGGTCTCGGTTCGCTCAAGCGACGGTGTTCCGTAGATTTCGAGCCCCGTCGTCGTATCGACCACCGTTACGGCCGGAGGATAGCGCATCAGCGTCAATGCCATCCAGAGGTCCCCGACGGCGCCGCCAGCGTTCAGCGCCAACGGCAGGGCGAGCCATGGCCACTCGAACACGAGCATCAACGGCACACCCAGCAGCGAGAGCAGCACAAGTGGGGCGAGTGCGATCGCGATGAACTGATTGCGCGAGAACCGCGTCTCGGTCGTTGCGAACGCGTACGGAAAGACGAAGTACGCGACTCCCAGACCGAATCGCGGCTCCCCGCCGAAGAAACGGATCCCTAAGCCGTGACAGAGTTCATGCGGGACGATCACGAGTAATAGCACACCGACGAGGGCTACGATTGTGAGCCCGAGATTCCACCACCCCGTATCGGGTGTCACGACCAGTTCTGTTCCGGCCGCATCACCCGTCACGCCGTAGTACAACAACAGGAGTCCGAAGAGAGCAACCACGAATCCGAGGATGCTGACGACGGTCCACTGGAGGACAAGCGGCCGTGACATCCCGTACTCCGCGATCAGGACGTCGTCTGTCTGGTTCTCTCCCGGGTACTCATCGGCAGTCATACTGATATTCTGAGATTTCCTCTTTTTGTGCCGATCACAAAGGCGTTGCTCCGAAAGGTGCCTGAGCAGGGTTCGGATTCGCTCCAACTTCGCCAGTGTTGGATCCGGGCTGATACTGATTACTCTCACTTTTTACCGCCGAGCGCTGCCAACGGGGGTAGCGCTCGGCGGTAAGAGACGAGAGTAATCAGTATGAGTCATAGGTATCCTTGTGGGCCAAGATGCCGGCACCGTTTTTAATAAATATCAGCACGCACGACATGTCGAGAAAGCTCGAATGGAATTCGTGACGTACGTCCGGGAAGGGCGGTGGACGACAGTATCCGGGTACGTGCTGTTCGTCGCGTTGATGGTTGCCGGGTACTACTACAACATCACGTTCGTCCAGTTGGGACTCATCGATCTTGGGACACGCCTCGTCGGAATGTCCGAGACTGCCGTCTCGATGTGGATGGCGGCGCTCGCGCTCGTGACGCTCACCGTCGCGGCCGTAACCGGCGTGACAATGGATCGCCGTGGGTGGAGTACGAACCTCCGAACGAAGCTCCGGCTCCTGTTCGGTGTCGTCTGCCTCCAGTTCGTGCTCACGCTCGTCGCCCCGATGGTCCGGACTGTTCCCGCGTTCGGTGCGTGGATTGTCCTCGCGTCAATCGGACTGGGCGTCGGCTTTCCCGTCTCGTTCTCGCTCGCGATCGACCTCGTTCCGGTGCCGGACCGCGGGTACGTCGCCGCGGCGATCACGGCGATCGCATATTTTTTCGCGAACGCGATTCCGCTCTCCTGGTCAGTCAACGTCTTCAGTCAGCTGATGGTCGCCGCGATGGCGCCGGGCATCCTCGTGCTGGGCATCCTGTCGTTCGCCAGCTTCGACCGTCTCGATGCGATTCTCGACGCTCTCGGGGCCCAATACGAGTCGTACGGCACCGGGCGGTTCTGTCACGGGGAGACGATTCAGGCGCGGAGTCTGGCCTTCGTCGTCCCGGTCGTCTTGATGTTCGGCGTGTTCTTCATCGATAGCCTCGGGTTTCTCCGGATCATCGACACGCCGTCACTCTTGCTGAGTTCCTGGCAGTCTCCTAACCTCTCGACACGCCTGTTGATTGCCGTCGCACACGTCGTCGGCGCCGTGATGGCCGGCGTCATCTACGCGAACTACTCGCTCTCTCGCGTCTTCCTCTGGACGTTCGCGCTGTTTGCCCTCACGCACGTTATGTACACGTCCGACCTGCGATTCGCCGCGGTGTTTCCTACGATCGCCGGCGGCGGAACCTCTCCCCTGAATCCTGCCCTGTACGCGCTCGCCGTGAGCTTCTACACGACGCTGAACTTCGCGCTCTGGCCCGATCTCTCTACGCCCGAGACGATCGGGACCCACTCCGCGATCGGCATCGGCGTCGCCGGGTGGCTCGCCACGTTCTCAAGCACGGCCCTCGCGCTGTACTTCCAGGCAGCCGACCTCACACTCCTCTCACACCTGAACGTGGTGCAGGCGCTCTCCCTGCTCCTCTTGTTCGGGCTTGCGGTCGGCCTATACGCTAGACGGATGGTCGAACTCGCTCGCGAGAACGGAGGTGCGAGTGTATGAGTCCGACAGAGGCCATCCCACTTCTCATCGTCGTCCTGCTCGTGATCTCCATCGGCGGCGGCGACGTCCAGGAGATGTCCGTGACGTTCCAGGGCGCCACCGACGTCGATTCACTCGCGGACGTCCACGTCGTCGCCGGCGGGACCACCACCGTCCCCGGGAACGCGACGGTCGTCGGCGACATCTATGTCATCGGTGGGACCGCAGCCATCGACGGCACTGTCGACGGCGACGTGACGCTCCTCGACGGGAACCTCTCGATAAATGGCGGCGCGACCGTGACCGGAACCCTCCAAACCTATTCGGGATCGGCCGCAATCAGTCCGGACGCGTCGGTCGGGCGCGTCTCGCAGTTCGAGGCGCCCACTCCGTCAAGCTCGCCCGCACAGCGGATCGGAGCCTTCCTCCTGCAGTTCCTCGTCCTCGGTGCGTTAGGGTGGTGGCTCGTCGAGCGGCATCCACTCCTCTTCGAGAACGTCGGCGCAGCCATCACCGAACACGCGCTCGTCAGCAGCGTCGTCGGTGGCCTCGGCGCAACGACCCTCCTCGTCCTCTTCGTCTATATGGCATTCACCCTCATCCTGCTCCCGGTCGCGATCGTCGGGCTGTTCGCCGAGTTCCTGATCGTTCTCTACGGCCAGGCAGTATTCGGGTACCTCATCGGGACGCGCCTCCCGATCGAGCGCGATGGCGTCGCGACGCTCGCTGGGATCGCCGTGTTCCTGCTCGCCTTCGAGCTCTTCGGGTTCGTGCCGTACCTCGGCGGAATCGCACAGCTCGCTGTCGCTGTCGTCGGGTTCGGCGCCGTCCTGAACACGTACTTCGGTCTCCAGCGGTTCGAACCCATCACGATCCCGGGAGGAACGTAACCATGCACACGGCACTCCACGATCCGAGTATCCGTACCGAGGTGGCCAATCGATGGTAACCGCACTCCACATGGGCTGGCGACACGTTCTGTTCGCGAACTGGCCCGTCGACTCCGACCTCCTCAACGCGCACCTCCCGTCGACACTCGCGGTCGATACGTACGACGGCGACGCGTGGCTCTCCGTCGTGCCCTTCACGAACGTCGACGTCCGCCCGACGTGGACCCCCGAAGGCTGGGGGCTCCCACTCCCCGAACTCAACCTCCGGACATACGTTACTCACGACGGCCACAGTGGAGTGTACTTCTTCAGTCTCGACGCCCAGGGTATCCTCAGCGTCGTCGGCGCCCGCCTCTTCCACCACCTCCCGTACTACTACGCGCGCTGTTCGCTCACCGAAGCTGACGGCGACATCCGGTTTCAGAGCAGGCGATTGCATCCCGGCGCTCGCCCCGTTCACTTCGCCGCGACATATGGTCCATCCTGTCCGGAATTCGACGTACAGTCAGGCTCGCTCGAAGCGTTCCTCACCGAGCGCTACCGATACTACACAGAGGCACAAGACGGCTCGCTGCGGTACGCAGCCATCGACCACGAGCCGTGGCCGCTGTACGAGGCCGACCCGACGATCGAGACCAACACGCTGTTCGAGGCCAATGGGCTCGCCCACCCCGAGACCGAGCCCGTGCACTACTACAGTCCAGGCGTGACGACGATCGCGTCCCCGAACCGCCGGGTGTGAGCGAATGCCGGCGCGCCCGCACCCCGTCGCTGTCGCGGACTGGTCACCCCGAGCGACACTCCTCGGGTACACCACCCTCACGTACGCCATCTCGTGGTCGCTGTGGAGCGTGTGGGCGCTCAGCGAAACCGGGGCGACGCTCACAGGCACAGTCCTGTTCATACTTGGGGGCCTGGGGCCGTTTGGCGCGAGCGTCGTCCTCGTTCGGGCGTCGTGTCGAGACGTGAGGGCGTGGCTTCGTGGCATCTTCGAGGCTCGTATCGCGCTGCGGTACTACGCGCTCGCCCTTGCGCTTCCGGTCGCCCTGTTGCTCGGTGCCGCCGTGATCCATATCGTCCTCTTCGATGGTGTCGTGACACCGGACCTCCTCCCCGGGATCATCGAGTATCCGCTCTTCCTCGGGTTTGTCGTCCTGTTCGGCGGCGGCCTCGAGGAACCCGGCTGGCGCGGGTACCTCCTGCCGGAACTCCAGGAGGCGTACAGTCCGCTCACGGCTGGACTCCTCGTTGGCGTGGTCTGGGCCGGGTGGCACCTTCCGCTAGTATTCATCCCGGGTACCATCCAGCACACGCTCCCGCTTGGCCTCTACCTGCTCCAGCTCGTCGAACTCTCGGTTCTGTTGACGTGGCTCGCCAACCGGGTCGGCGGGAGCGTCCTGCCGGCGATGCTCTTACACGCGGGCGGCAACGCGCTCCTGAACTATTACCCCGTCGGGGGTGTCTCAGGTGCAACGTCACCTCTCGGGCTCGGACTGCTCGTCGCGATGCTCACCCTCGCGGTCGTCGCCCTTGTCCTCACTGCCGGGACATCGCTTGGCACCGACCGTCCGGCTCGTTAATGTATTTGTCAGCAGAGCACGATGCATATCCGTATGGCGGCGGCGACCGCGACCAGGACGATCGGCCGGGTGTCGAAGCGAATCGGACGATACGTCAACCACGAGGACGTCCTCGTACGGTTCGTCGCCCTGTGGGTCGTCGTCGCGAGCGTGTTCACGGCGTCGTGGGTCCTCAGCTACCTCGTTCTCCCCCAGGGGCTGTTACGCGGCGGGAACCCGGGCGCAGCCACGGGATACGCGGGGAGTGTCACGCGGGAATTCCTGTGGCTGTTCGGCTGGAACGTCGGCGTCTCCCTGATCGCTATCGGCGCGAACACGCTCCGATCGGTCAACACACCGATGGGCTATGTCATCGAGGTCGTCCAGGCGCCTTGGTACGGGGCAGTCTGGGGGACCGGATCGCTCGCCATCGGGGCGGGGGAGCGCATCGCACCGTCGTTGGCTGTGCTCGTCGAACGGAGCGGCCCGATGGAGATCACGGCGTTCGTCGCGATTGTGGTCGCGACGCGTGGCGTGATGCTGTGGCATCAGGAATCTGGCCCCCGGTGGAAAGAAGAGTTCGAACGGGTACGATCCCCGAGGGACTGGTCGCTAACGCACCGTGAGTGGGCGCTTCTAGTCGGTGGGTATCTGCTGTTGGCGGTCGCCTGCTACCGGGAAGCCGTCGCGATAGCGCAGGTCGCTACGTAAAGAGGAACGTGATCACGGGGTCTCCAGTTATCATAGAGTCGTTTAGCTGTACTTCTGCGGATTAGCGTAGAGGCCGATTTTGTCCCGTTTGCCACCGTTGCGGAGGGCCTTTCTTCGAATCGTCTGTACCGTTTCAGCGGATTTGTCTCCCTGGCACTGTTCGAGAAGGTGATGTCTCCTACTCGTTGAAACCTTCCTCGCTCTTCGTTCGTGATCGATAGACGTGACTGCCGCCACGGGTTATTATGTTACTCATTCAGATTAACGACAAGAGTACAGGTAAGAATTATTGCTTTTTGCAAACCAGTAACGCGATATGAACAAGGAGTCCATCAAACGGTTCGGAGCGTTGTTCGTTCTCGGCTCTATCGGAGTTCTCATCTGGGGGATAACGCAGGACTGGACAGAATTCCAGGACGCTGCCGTGGAGGCGGGGGTTTCGACCGGGGAGATGGCTGTTCTCACGGTTACCAGCGTTCACATCGCGCTGGCAGTCACCGTCGCAATCGGCCTCTACTGTGCGCCTCGACTCGGATTTCAGTCAGTCGTTCTGAACCGCGTATCGCAAGGAAAACCACTTCTCGCCGCTCTGAAACCTCACGCCATTCCTGCGCTGGGGATTGGAGCAGTCTTCGGGATCTTTTTGATTGGTGTCGAACTCGTGACCCCGATCCTGCTCGAGGGTATCGGTGCTGAACGGAATCAGACAATCTCGTTTTTTGTTAATCGGTTTCCCGGTGCGGTGATTATGGGCGGGATAACCGAGGAGTTGCTCTTTCGGTGGGGGTTGATGTCCCTGGTCACGTTCCTTCTGTGGAAGGCGCTCGGAGGCGAACGGACCCAACCACAGGCGTGGCTTGTCTGGTCCGGCATCGTTGTCGCCGCCCTCATCTTTGGGGTCAGCCACCTCCCTGCTGTCTTCACGCTATACGGCAGCTCTCCTCCCATCGTGTTGTTCACCCTGCTGGGTAATGCCGCCCCAGCTATCGTCTTCGGATGGATCTTCTGGCGGTACAGTATCGAGGCTGCGATGATCACCCACGGATTCGCCCACTTCGTCAATATCATCGTCATAGTCCTCCTCATCTCGATGGGAGTGTGGCCATGGTGAGTCAAATCTGGAGAGATCCAATCGTCGCTTGGAACCTACGAAACCAATCCTGCGACGAGACCTATACCCCTGAGTCTGATTTGAGACTGGGATGGGGTACGTCTCCACCCCGTTCCAGGGTTTTTGCCCCATAGACGACGGTGATCAGCACGACGAAAGCCCACAGCGTACCGATGTAGAATATGATGTCTGTTCGGAGTGTTCCCTCAAAGGTCTGAAGGGTGAAGTTCGTCCACGAGTGCAGTAAGATGCTAGCAAGAATGCTTCCTCCTGTTCCGTTGTGTATCCAAGTGAAGGCCACTGAGAGTGCGATAACGCCTATTATGAACAGCCAGAACTGCGTTGTCAAGAATCCAACAGCATCGTGTTGATTCGTCCCTTCGATGAGAAATAGCGGGAGGTGCCACCCAGCCCAGACGACGCCCAGAAGTAACCCAGCGGCTAACGCTGTCCGAGTTCGTTGCAGTTGGTCGAGAGCGTATCCACGCCAGCCGAGTTCTTCGAGAACTGGTGGTAGGGTCGAAAAGAGCAGGGTCGGGAGGAAAGCAGCAGGATTCGTGGTGAGTTGCGACACCCAGTCAGCTACAAAGTAGCCCGTCCCGCCCAGCGCGATGTCGATCACGGCGGCTATGGCAAATGTAATTGGCGCGTACAAGAACACGGCCAGATACCACTGAAGGCCAATACGACGAATATTCGTAACTCTATCCCAGAAATCCTTCTGCGCGCTCTCCGTATATTGGTGTTTCATAAACACAACTCCAGAGAGCCCAGGGCCAAGGAGACCCAGCAACAGTAACGCGAGGCCGAGAACATTATCGAATGCGAGGTCGAAGATGATAGCTGGTACCCAGAACCCCCACGTGATTGCGAATGTCACAGCGAAGAAAACCCAAGGACTGGACAGCTCTATACCTGTATTGCCAATTGTCCGACTTGATGGTTCGGTCATAATATTCCTATCAACTGTTTTCTACTTAGTGGTGCGGGGAATTCACTATATCTCTACAGTCGACATCCAGTAACGGTCTTGATCAGGTCTCAGCGCGTCTCCAAATCGGTCTCAAGTAGCGTTAGACGACAGTCTTCGACCCTATTTATCAGGGGTTGACCTGCGGGAGGGGGACGCGAATCGTCGCGTTTGAATCGACACCGACCGTGTATCCGAAGGTAGTTGTGTAACTGTCTGGATTCGGCCCGAAGAACGAACACCCAGCCGTCACCGTCAGACACGCGAATAACAGAACCGGGAGACACGTTCGAGACGTACAATCTCGTTGAATAGTTTGAAAAGCAATTATCTAAACTGCTCTCTTCAACCCCTCTACGTGGGTATTCGGTCACTTGGTCGGTACGGGAACAGCGCCTCAGTATCTTTCCAGCGGATCCTAAACCACAGTACGGCACTTCAATAGGCTATGCAAGATTCGCCTTCTCTACACAGCACCACTCCCGAAACCGATTACCGGTCAAGGGGTTCCACAAGGCCGGTTAGCTCAAATCGGCCCGGCGGAACCTGAGATACCCGACGAGTAGCGGGACGACAGCCCAAGCAAACAAGATCACCAGAAATACCACTGGATCGAGGTAGCTGGGTGCCGGCCCACCGATCCGCGCTTCCACAGCAGTTCCGCCACCGAGCAACAACCGCTGGACGAGCGCATTGTACGCCCCGGTCGGACTGAGGCCCTGCAAGAGCAGGAACCACGCAGGCACGACGCCACCGGGCATCTCGCCAATGATCAGCAAGTGAACCGCATTGGGAGCCAGGTCCCAGAGGAGCGTCAGCCCGAGGTATGCCGTGATTGCCAGGGTCATCGCCCGGGCGCGTGTCGCCGTGACGGCCGAAATCCCGATGGCGATGCCGACGAACGAAACGCCGAGAAGGACAGTCAAAACCGTCGTCCCAATGAAGGCTACCACGGGGAGTCCACCGTAGAGAATCGCCGTAACCACGCCTGAGACCACGAAACCCAGCGCGAGGCCGATAGCGACCACACCACTCCGGCCGAGAAACTTCCCGAGGAGCACTTCACCTCTCGACGGCGGGAGACCGAGGATCACCTTCAGACTCCCCGACTCCCGTTCGCCGGCGATCGCGAGATAGGCGGCGATCAGCGCCATAATCGGAACGAGGAGTCCCGCGAACTGCGATGCGCCGCCGATCGCCATCTCGGCACCGCCTCCGACATCAGGGATGAGTAGTGAGATGCCCGCGGACAGCGACGTCATCACGGCGATGATGACGACGATGCCCCAGATCATTCGCGACCGGAAGGCGTCAGCGAATTCCTTGCGAGCGATCGTCAGCCAGAGCTTCGCAAGCGTCATCGGTCCACCTCCGAGGCGTCGACCCGCGGGGGTGCATCGCCTGTGTAGGCGCTGAACAGGTCTTCCAACGATGACTCCTCGATCGTCACGTCGAGAATCGCAGCGCCATCACCGCGGATGCGGTCGATAACGTCGACTTTGGCTGTGGCCTCATCGACGCTCACTCGAATCGTTCGGCCATCGACTGCAACGTCGGAGACACCGGCGAGCTCCGCGAGGGTCAGCGAGTCCGGGACGGCGTCGACCGTGAGCGTTACCGTCGATCCCGTGCCAAGCGCGTCGCGAAGCCCGCCGATCGAATCGATAGCGACCAGTCGCCCACGGTTGAGTATTGCGACGCGATCACAGACCGCTTCGACCTGGCTGAGAATGTGACTGGAGAAGAAGACGGTCTTCCCTCGATCAGCGTGGTCTCGGGCGATCTCACGAACGAGGCGAACCCCGTTGGGATCGAGCCCCGATGACGGTTCGTCGAGAATCAACAGTTCGGGATCGCCGACGAGGGCGATCGCGAGGGCTAATCGTTGCATCATCCCCTTCGAATAACCACCGACGACCCGGTCGGCAGCTGCAGCATCGAGCCCGACTCGATCGAGCAAGTCGCCGACAGTGTCGTCGGATCGCTTCAACGCGATCGCGTACTCCAGATGTTTGCGGCCAGTCAGGCGGTCGTAGAGCCCGTATCCATCCGGAAGAATTCCGACCCGCTCGTGGATTTTGCGCGTCTCAGTCTGCGCGTCGTATCCGAGGACAGTTGCACTCCCGGCGGACGGGCGGACGTAGTCCATAATCACATCGATTGTCGTGGACTTTCCGGCGCCATTCGGCCCGAGAAACCCGAATATCTCGCCTTCGTGGACGGTCAGGTCGAGATCGTCAACAGCGAGAACGTCTTTCCCGTAGCGTTTTGTCAGCCCTGTTGTCTGGATCGCAACCGCTTCGTTCCGGAGCGGTTCTTTCGATTCGGACGTGAGACGAGAGGTGGTATCCATACTACTTGTACGCCGACACTCCTCAAAATCTCACGGTACGATCAGATGCCGGGGACCCCGCCAAAGGTCGCCCGCGGTTGTATCGAACCTCGGACGCAACACCCGGTATCCGACCATATTCACTGACTGTCCGTCGTCCGTTCGGCGGAAGATCCGGCCTGTGAATCGCTGAACGACTCCTCGAACGTCGTCTGTCGGTCGCTGGGACCTGAACCCCGCCGGGTGCGGAACGAGTTCCGGAGCTCCAACGCGAGTGCGCCCAGTCCCAGCAGGAGTGCACCGAAGACGAGGAATCCGCCCAAGACCGGGATCGCATCGAGAAGGGCGAACCCGACGAGGCCCGCCACGAGCGCCAGCCACCGGTTGTCCCGTCCGAGCAACCGGAGAGCCCACGCACCGACGGCGTACTGGCCGTAGACGGCTCCGACCCAGATTGCGAGCCCGAATGCAATTGCGCCGAGGACGGCGAGCGGAATGCCGATGATCGTGATGGCGATCAGCGCCAGGAGAATCGGGCCGCCGACGAGTGACAGCAATCCAACGCCGCCAGCTTTCGCCGACTCGTCAGACACACGCCCCGCGAGCCTCGCCGAGAAGGACGGAAAGAGGACGAGCAGAATCGCCCCGAGCAGGAGATTTGCGAGGAGGCCGTACCCTGCCGTCACCCAGTTGGGAAGCCTGAAGCTACCGACGTTGTCTCGGAGATTCGGATCCTCCACGACGCCGCCCGCGACCGTCGCCGCGGGGTCTTGCGTGAACGTGGCGGCGTCGTAGCGGAACTCGCCACCGATATCTGCGTTCGGTCCGAGGACGATCGTCTCAGCGCCGACACGGACGTCGCCGTCGATCCGCCCGTCTATGCGGGCGTATCCCGCGCCGACGCTGACATCACCGCCGATCGTGGCGGTCTCGGTCACCTGGACGTTGCCGCTGCCGGCGATGACGTCGCCGCCAACCTCACCATCGATGCGGACGTCCCCCGCGGCGCCGGAGATCGATCCCCCGACTCGCCCGCCCTCGGCGACGTGAATCGTCCCGGCGGCGCCGGAGACATCACCCGTGACAGTTCCTCGGATCACGATGCTTCCCGCGAGTGCGTCGACGCTGGAGACTGTCTGCCCTTCCTCGACGACAATCGTTCCCGAGGCTCCCCGAACGGACTGCGCCGCCGCGACGCCTGTCACCGTCGAAAGGAGGAGCACCGCAACGAGGACGACCACGACGCCCCGGCGCCCCGCCGTCCCGGATGATAAGCGCATACCACTCGTATCAACGCAATGACCCAAAAATATACTGAGCTTAACGCGATGTAGGACTCGGCGGTTTCCACTCCAGATTCGGTCACCTATAGTAGCGTTTGCAACTGATTGCTCATCCAATCGCACGCAGTGGTGCGATCGTGTGAGTGAAGACTTGCAAACGCTACTATAGCAAGAAGATATGCGCTCCGCGGCGATGGCCGATGTCGATGCTTAGTCGATTCCAAGACGTCGACGAGTCCGTGCCTATGCTCTCGGAACGCCGCTGCGGAACTTGCGAGATCCGGAAATGGCTTGCCTACTGCTCTACGCACAGCCTCCGCCACGGAATCGGTGTCGGGGCCCTCACCCGATCAGGCCGTGCGCGATGCCCGGGGCCAAGAGCCGGCCGCGACGCTTCCGAAGCCAGCCGTACACGAGGCCGCCGGCGAACGCGGTCAGGAACGGGTACCACGCAGTAAGCGAGTAGTACCCCACTGTGAGAGGGAAAACACACTGGCTTGGACGACAACCGCCGGCCACTCCCCGAAACGGTGACCGATGGCCGTCTGAAGGAACCCCCGGAAGAGCGTCTCTTCCTGGAAGGCAGCGACCGCGAAGCCGAAGGCGTACAGGAGCAGTGTCCCGACCGGTGATGGAAACGATATCAATACAGATGGTTCTCGGCGAATGTAAGGATCTCCGGACGAAAGGGTCGGTCCTCACTGTCCGGCAAGCGGTAGCATACTTGAAGACGCTCGTTGCCATCGGTCACATATGAGTATGTCTGTCGCAGGCGAGACTCGTCACGTTGACGAGGAAGATAGTCAGTTCCCGGCCTACGGACCGATCGAGGCAGGCCTCGGCTATCTCCTGTTCTACGTTCTCGTAGATCGCGTGACCCCGGCCATCGTCACGGTGTTCAGCGACACGGTTCTCGGTCTATCACCCTCGTTCGTCCGGTTCGGGCTCGCGACCGCACTGTGGTTCGTGCTCGTGGTGACCGCAACCGACCAAGTACGGCGTCAACTCGCGGCGCTCGGCGTCGGTACGTACGACGAGTACCAACTGCGGGTGTGGTCACGCGTCACTCCGTCGTCACTGCGAACTGCGGGATACCTCTTGGCGCTGATCACCGGTACTGCCGTCGCCGTGATAACGATCGACCGTGCCGTCGAGGCTCTGCTGTCGCTGATTCCCGTCGTCGCCACCGTGGACCTCGTCGCGTTCGACCTCGTCGAACTGTTCGTGATGGTCGTGTTCTTTTTCTCCTACAGCGTCGCAGCTCACTCTCTCGACAGGCTGGTGATTGGCGGAATTAGAACACTGACGTCCAAGTGATTTTGATATTGCCTCCCCGTTCCGCACTGGCCACTCTGAAAGGCGTAATGACCTTTTCGGGAACTGTACGCCGCTACATCTGATACCATAGAAGGTTCCAGTACGCGAGCACGAGCGCAAAGACGACACCCGCGAGGCCGACCACGGTGTACTGGAGTCGTGTCAGCCGACTCCAAACACCCTGCCGCCAAGCCAACCCGGTGAGAACGAGCATCGTGACACTTGCGAGTGCTCCCACGGGCGGGAACAGCAGGACCATCTGCAGTGGCAGCGGATCCCCGAGGAGGGCCGCCTGTGGATCGCTTAACACGACAACGGCCAATCCAATCACGAACACCAGATAGCTCACCGCTGCGAGTCCAGCGATCCGGCGAGTATGCCGCAGTGGGGAGGTCGATCGTTCTCGCGTCTCACCACGGTACCATCGCCAGAGACCCGTCGCCGTCCATCCGAGGACGGCTCCGAGAAAGACCAGAATGCTCAGACCGGCGATAGCTGCGTGCATTGCCGGCTGTTCGCTGACAGTGAGTCGTTCGTATGCCGAGGGAGGTCTGCTGTCGAAGAACAGGTGGGTTATTTCCCCGTCCGTTTCGCCGAAGGCGAGGGCATCCGACCCATCGACCGCTTCGAAATACAGTTTGTCCACCTCGATCCACTGCGTCGCTCCGCCCGGACCAGTCGTGACGAGTCGGCCCTGGTCATCGACGGAGACAGAGACGTTCGACTGCGCGCCCAACAGTTTCTCCGACGTGGTGTATGGAGACCTGAGTGTGCGATACGTGCCGGTCACGTCACTCGCCCGCGTTGGCTCGCCATCGGGCTGGGGTGTGCTCTCTTCGCTCGGGTAGTACTCGTCGATCAGTGCGTCGAGCAGTTCGTCTCTGGCTTCGATACCACCAGGGCTGTTGTACGAGACGAAGAGCCCGACCCCGTGCTCCGGAAGCAGGGCCACTAAACTGTGGAATTGCTCGGTGTCGCCCGCGTGCCCCACGATACGCACATCTTTCCGGCTCAGTTCGTAGAACCCAAAGCACATTCCGTTCAGTCGATCGTCGTTGCCGAATCGCCGCTGGTGCATCGTCGCTACGGAATCGGATTCGAGGATGCGTCCCTGGCCGGTTGCGCCACCCTGCAGATGGGCTCGAATGAACCGCGCCATATCGGTCGCTGTTGAACTCATCGAGCCAGCTGGCGCCATACCGACGTACTCGAAATCACCCTCCTGATACCGACCGTTCGGGGTCGTGTACCCCTTCGAGAGCGTCCCGTCGATAGCATCGGGAACGGGCTGGTCGAACGTGCTCTGATCCATCCCGAGCGGCTCGAAGATCTCCGCTTCGACATAGTCGCTGAACGCCGATCCGGCAGTCGTGGCGGCGATGTGACCGGCAAGCGCGGCCCCGTAGTTCGAGTAGGCAGTGAACTCACCCGGCGGCCGAACTCTTGCCGGTCGCTCGTTCTTGAGCATCGTCGGGAGCGGACGCAGATCCGATTCGTTCAGGACAAACGTTCCACGAGCGCGTTCCTCGAATCCCGCAGTATGAGTCGCAAGGTGATCGAGGGTGATGGGTTGGTCGTACGTGTCCGGTATCGTGATATCGTCGAGATACTCGTTTATGTCACTCCCGAGGTCGACCCGACCCGCCTCGAAACTCTGCATAACTGCCGTCCACGCGAAGAGTTTCGACGTCGATCCGATGCGGAAGAGCGTATCGTCGGCCCTGACCGGCGCGTCGGTCCGGACGTCCCGGACACCGTATCCCTTCGTGAACGTCGAATCACCGCCGACGACTGCGACGGTCGCACCGGGGATGTCGTGGGCCTCGAGCTGGGCGTTCATCACGCCATCGAGAAACGTCTCGAAGGGTTCCGGGTCGGATAGCGGTCCGTTGGACTGTTCCTGCTGGCTGGGTTCGATCGCGCTCGCTCTGCTGGGCATCTCTTGGAGGGCGACCGCCGCGGAGCCTGTCGCTGCGAGGCCGCGAAGTACCGTGCGTCGCGAGTACGCGTTCGGCTGTTGGGTACCAGCGATGGCATCAGTCACTGTTTGCGATCGGGACATCGGTCGATTGCGTTTCAGCAGCGTTGTGCAGTCACCGCTCTAACGGTCACGAACTCACACTCTATTGAAATAAACATTCAGGGAGAACGGCCTCAAAGGCAGTTCAAGCAGGAAGCCGGAACCGGCCTCATTTTTATCGTCCGAGAGTAAGGCGAGATAACACGCCCCACGGGTATATATGTACTTATCACGAAGGTATTGATCAAGGTCGAATTATGGACCGATTCTCGGACAAGACAGCACTCGTCACTGGAGCAGGATCGGGAATTGGACGTGCAACAGCCCAACGCCTCGCCGACGAGGGGGCTGATGTAGTGGTCTCTGACGTAGACGAAGAGCGCGGTGAGGCGGTGGTTGCATCTATCGAGGACGACGGTGGGTCTGCCACCTTTGTATCGGCCAACGTTGCTAATCCCGAAGAAGTTCAGCAGTTAGTTGAGATTACTGTCGATACGTACGGGGGGCTTGATATTGCCGTCAATAATGCCGGTATTCTCACCGGGTTCGAAGACATCACCGACATCAGTGAGGATGATTGGGAGCGACTTATCGACGTCAATCTGAAAGGTGTATGGGCCGGAATGAAGGCGGAGTTGCCCGTGATGGAAGAACAGGGCGGGGGAGTCATCGTGAACACAGCGTCTGAAGCGGGACTCGTCGGGATGGGTGGACTCGGGAACTACGTCGCCAGTAAACACGGCGTCGTTGGGCTGACGAAGACGGCCGCGCTTGAATACGCCGACCGTAGCGTCCGCGTCAACGCGATCGCGCCCGGGCCAACGGAGACGAACATCCAAGAAACGATGGCAGGCGGGTCGGATCCTCGTGAGTTGCCCTTCGATACGAGTACTATGTCTGACGTGCCGATGGGACGTCAGGCCGACCCAAAGGAGATGGCCGGTGTCGTGGCGTTCCTGTGCTCCGAGGACGCGTCCTTCGTGACTGGCGTCACTATCCCGGTTGATGGCGGCCAAGCGGCCGACTAACCCCGCCGGTCATTTTCTCCGATGGATCGGGCACATCTGTCTCACGACCAACCGCCCCTGCAAAGTGGATAGGCACGCCCGCTTGTGGATCTGTGAACCTGACAGCGCGGTCCGAAGCGATGTCGAAGTGCATGATGTCTACTGACTACATTCCTGTGAACGCGGGTCGTAACGGACCCACATATATTTGTCATATCCTGCAGTCACATTGCCTTGTTGAACGCAAGACAACGACGGGGTAGGGTCGATTGTTTGTAGTCTCACGCCATCAGAGGCAGGTATGTGGAGTCAGAAGATGCAGTAGCCGTCACTCACGGTGGTTGTCGA
>NZ_JAVQKJ010000011.1:0-164953 GCF_031823395.1 Halobellus ordinarius | reverse complement strand
AAAGACTACAGGATTGCCAAGGAACGGTATGCTGACGAACCGGGATATCACGTTCTGTGCCCGAGCTGCGATGCAGTCTCCGTCGTCAGTGACTGGAAGAGTGAAAGCGAATGTGGGGAATGTCGACATAAGTGGGTTCCTCAGGAGGGACATGTGTCACGTGGTGGATATTATAATTGCCCTGAGTGTGGGCAGAAAGAAGCAATAACCGATGCGATAGCAGAGCAAGGAAAACCAGATGAGCGTCTCTACGCCGTTGAGTACTACTGTGAGGAATGTGACAATCAAGGTCTGGAGAAGAGCGAACACAAAGGCTACAAACAGGCCGAGGCTGAGGATCAGCGATACCTCGAAGAAGCAAGGCAGGAATGGAATACTCGGACAGATTTACACCAGTATGTTCCCGATGAAGAAATTCCTGAAGGGGCGACCACAATAGTTCGTGAAGGGGTCAACTACGATGGTCACGACCTATTCAATCACGGTTATGAAAATTGGACCGACTTATTCACCGATCGTCAATTATTATCTCTTTCGAAGCTTCTGAAATCTATCGATTCTGTTCAATCGGAAGATGCACGTGATTACCTCTTGTTAGCGTTCTCAGACTCTTTGATGTTCCAGAGCACATTCTCGATCTACAACCAGCTCCGGAATAACATGGAAGGGATATTCCGTATGAACGGATATATTCCACAGCGTGATTTTGTGGAAAACAACGTTTGGGGTGCGGAATTCGGAAGGGGGAATTTCCGGAATACTTGGGAGAAGTTGCTTAACGGTGTCGAATATGCCAACACGCCGACCGATAGATATGTCTCTGATGGTGAAATGATCGAATCTGACGGATTCGCACAACCCATCGGGATTGATTCAGAAGTTAAGCAAGGAGATATGCGGGAGCTCGATATAGAGAATGAGTACGATGCCGTAATTACTGATCCTCCATACTACGACAATATCATCTATTCCGAGCTCTCAGATTACTTCTATGTCTGGCAGAAGATATTACTCGAAGATGAGTATCCTGGCTTCGACCGTGAATACACACCACGCGCAGATTCCATCGTAACAAACCCATTCCTTGACAAGACCGCCGAGGACTTCGAACACGAGATGGGGCAGGCTCTCGAAGTAATCAATAATGCACTCAAGGATGACGGGACGCTAGCATTCACATATCACCATAGCGATGAAGAGTCGTGGGGTGAGCTGCTCGAATCACTCTGCGAGAACGGATTTGAGGTGACAGCCACCTACCCGATCAACTCTGATCTAAACAAGTTCATAGAAGCACGAGAGGCGGTCTCGTTCGATATTGTAATAGTGGCTCGTCCGTTCGAGGATAGAATTCCAATTTCATGGAACTCACTCCGGCGGCGTATCTACAAGACAGCCAAAGATACTCGAGAGGCTCTGGAAGAAAACCGAGAGCTAAAAAGTGGTGATATTGGTGTCATCGAGATGGGCAAGTGCTTCCAAGAATACTCGAAGCATCACGGGAGAGTTCGCCGTGCGGGCTCCGAAATGAAAGCTAAAGAGGTTGTACAGGAAATTTACGGAATTATTCAGGAAGATGATGTGGGCGAACAAGACGTCTATCTCGACCTGCTAGAGGAAAACAATCCTGCATATAGCGACTTGAGTAAACTTCTGCGACGGTCAGATGCCTCCGAAGACCAAATGAAAGACATGAAGCTCGTTTCTACGAGTGGCGACTTTGAACTCTACGACTGGAGCAGCAAACAACGACAGGCCTATGTCCAGACCAAGGTTGAGGAAGGCAACGGCGACCTGACTGATCTAGACCGGGCACATTTCCTGCGATACCGATACGAAGAGGACAAATCGACCACTGAATACCTCCAGCAGTGGGATACAGATTCGTTACAGGAACTATGTGAAGGTCTCGCTGAAGCAACCGGTGATGAGACCTATCTGAAAATGCTCGGCGTAGATGAGTCGCTAGCCGACTTCGGTGAGTAGTTCGGTACTGTCTTTCTCACAATTTATTTACTCTCTACTCGTCTTCCAACGGATATGAATATTGGAGACCTCGTTGACATCGAGGTCACACACAAGGAACCCGACGAAATCCTTGAGGACTACGAGTCTGGGGTGGGAGATTTCTCCTTCCACCGACAGACCGTCGTCGCAAATCGTCTTCTTGCGGGACAACCAGACACGGAACTTCGTTCACTCTCCCGTGTCGACGAGGAGGAAGTCAAACTCCTCGAACATCAGGTCGACGCTGCTCACAGGGCCCTCTTCGAGATGGATGGGAAGGCACTCCTCGCAGACGAGGTCGGCCTCGGAAAGACGATCGAGGTCGGTATGATCCTGAAGGAGATGCACTACCGCGAGACCGACGACTCGGTGCTGATCCTCACCCCGGCCCAGCTGGCCAAACAGTGGCAAGGAGAACTCCTCGAGAAGTTTGGGCTCGAGTTCGTCTGCAACTACGACGACGAGTTCCAGGGATTCGATGCCCACAACTACATCATCGCCAGCATCGACACCGCGAAGAGCGACCGACACCGCGCGACCGTGCTCGCTCGCGACTGGGATGTCCTCGTTATGGACGAGGCCCACTACGTGAAAAACGAGGAAACCGATCGCTACGAACTCATCGACAAGCTCACCTACGACTACGCGTTCTTCCTCACAGCCACGCCCATCCAGAACGAACTCACCGACCTCTACAATATCGTCTCCTTGCTGCGGCCCGGCCTGTTCGGCAGTCGAGACACGTTCCACCACTACTTCGTCGACAATGGCCAGGAGACGCTCGTGAACCGGGACGAGCTACAGCGACGGTTGGGGCAGGTGATGATCCGAAATCGCCGTGAGGAAACGGACATCGACTTCACGGACCGTATCATCGACACGCGGACCTTCGAGCCCAGCGCAGCGGAGAAAGAACTCTACGAGGCGGTAACGGAGTACGTGCGAAGCGCGTACAGCCAGGACAGCGGCCAGAAGTTGGTGCTGATGCTGCTCCAGAAGGAGGTGGTCAGCAGCCCGGCAGCGCTGGAACAAACGATCCTCAAACAGCTCGAGGAACAGAACGAGCTAACGCACCGAGACGAACTCGAGACGATCCTCGACAAGATCGATGCGATTGACACGGTTACAAAACAGGAGCGACTGTTCGATATCGTCGAGGAAGTCCGTGAAACGGTCGATATGGGGCGCGTTATCGTGTTCACGCAGTTCCGGGCAACCCAGCGCCAGGTCCTCCAAGTATTGGACGATCGGGGGTATACCACTCACGCGTTCCATGGCGGCCACTCAAGCCAAGAAAAGGAGGACATCGTGGATCAGTTCCGAGAGGAAGGTGGTGTCCTCGTGTCTACGGACGCGATGAACGAGGGTCGAAACCTCCAGTTCTGCAATATTATGGTGAACTACGATCTGCCGTGGAACCCGATGAAGGTCGAGCAGCGAATCGGGCGGATTCACCGGATCGGCCAGAAGCGCAAGGTCTACGTCTTCAACATGGGCCTGAAAGGCACTATCGAGGAATACGTGCTGGAACGTCTCTACCACAAGATCGATCTCTTCCAGCAGACGGTTGGAGAACTGAGCACGATTCTTACCCGGCTCGAGGACTCCGGGAAGAGCTTCGAAGACGAGATCTTCGAACGGCTCACCAATGCCGACTCTGAGATTGAGCTCGAGAACGACTTCGACTCGATGGCGATCGATCTTGAGGAGCAACAGAACCTCTCTCAGAAGGTGGAGGAGTTCAACACCGGCGTCTTCGAGAGTTTCGATCTGGGGGCGGACGATGACTGATGTGACTCACGCGGTGACGCAATCTGCGCTGGAAGCGTTCACTCGGGAGTATCTGAACGATCTCGGTGCAGCAATCCGTGAGAATGGAACCCGGTGGGAGGTGCGATTACCCAGCCACGTGGACGTCGATTTTAGCGACCGTCACGAGTTCGAGATTGCCCTGGATGGTGAACGTCGAGACGAGACAGAGGATTCTGTTTACGTACTCACGCCGGAGAGCGAATTCACACAACAGCTGCTCGATGAAGCGGCAGCGATGGCTACTGTCGGGCAACTCGCCCTGACGGACTCGATGACTGACGGCGACTATCGGGATCCGCCATGGATTGTAGAAAGTGATGTAGAAGTCGAAGATGCAGCATTCAGTCCGTACTATGACCGCACAGCCATCTGCGTGTTTGTACGCATTGACGTCGAAACCGTCAGCGAGTACCAGGCCCAGTTCTTGGAAGCGGTGACGATCGACGTTGAATCGAAG
This sequence comes from Halobellus ordinarius, assembly GCF_031823395.1. Taxonomy (NCBI): domain Archaea; kingdom Methanobacteriati; phylum Methanobacteriota; class Halobacteria; order Halobacteriales; family Haloferacaceae; genus Halobellus; species Halobellus ordinarius. The sequence continues at coordinate 160,677 of NZ_JAVQKJ010000011.1, read as the reverse complement.
GACCAACTCCCCGGTGTAACAGAGATACTTGTTGAGGAGTTTTTCAGCCCAAAATCCGGCTGGCGTGACGAGGTAACTGTAGGGAGTGACCAGAGCGACGTGACAGTTGCTCCCGAGAAGCTGGCAGACGCAATCGTTGCCGGACAGGAAGCTGCTGTTGGAGGGGTCCAGGAGGAGATCGACGAGATTCGCCAGTCAGCATCTCGTGCTGCTGATTCAGAGTTTGAAGAGTACCGGCAGCTTCAGGAGCAGCGAATTAACGACCACCGAACCGAAATAGATTCTCTCTCGAGCCGTCTCCAGAAGTTATCGTCGGATGTCGACGGTGCAGACTCACAGCAACAACGTGTAGAGGCACTTGAGAAACGCCAAGAGCTCAAAGCCGAAAAAGAAGATCTCGAAGCGGAGTTAGAAGAGCTCCTGCAGGAGAAGGAACAGGGGTACGCTCAGAAGCGACAGGAAATCTATCGCCGTCACTCATTAGAGGTGAACACCAAGCCCACTGCGTTCACGCTTGTGACGTATGAGCGCGGAGAAATCGAATTCACTGTGGCCGACAACGGTCGAACCGCCGTGATGCGTGCTCCGTATGCTATCGGTGCGGGTGTAACCGACGAAGTCCACTGTGAGAACTGTAACACGCAACTCTCAGCCGAGAATCCGATTAGTTTGGTTGCTGGAAGGCTTGGGTGTCAAAGCTGTCAATAACGTTGGTGAGACGTGTGTTCGCTCGGTAACCGCCACAGTCTCTCCGATATGGGATTCCAGTATCACCGGATCACGGCCGTGGCGTAGAGATCAAAGACCGGTAGGGACGATCGCGAGAGATTAAGTCGATTAACCAACAGTGAGAGGGGTTCGAGCGTAATGTTGGTTAACAGGCTCGGAGATAGATCAAGCTTCCGGCGTGGATTACGTCTGGACATAATCTTGCCGGAAGTCGTTGCGAGTGGATATCTGATTCCTGCCTATCGCAGATTTTAATAGCAGTAACAGCGCGGAAACCCACCCGTTTACCGGTGGGAGGAAGCGCGTACGCTTCGTGCGACAACACGGCGACTACGACAGGACTGACTCCCCAATACTCTTGAACCGCTAAACCTCCGTATGATGTATGGAGAAGCGACGCACTGTCCCAGTCAAACTCGACGTGGACAGTGCCGACGCCGTACTTCTCCGCGACACCGTAGACGAGTTTCTGTGGGCGGCTAACTACGTCACACGCCACGCATTCGAGGGCGAATACGTCACCACGAGCAAGACCACGCTCCACGACGACACCTACGAGGACGTGCGCGACGAGACGGCGTTGCACAGCAATCACGTCCAAGCCGCTCGAAACAAGGCCGCCGACGCCTGCAAGAGCGTGGTCAAGAAGTGGAAGCAAGGCAAGAAAGCGTCACTGCCACGCTTCACCAGCCCGCACATCGTCTACGACCACCGCACCGCCACCTTCCACGACGACTCCATATCTCTCGCCACCACAGACGGACGCATCGAAGCCGACTACGTGCTTCCCGACGAGGAGCGAGACACGCCGCACGCGGAATATTTCTTCTCGGACGAGTACGAGACGACCGGGGCAGAACTACACTACAGCAACGGCAACTGGATGCTCCACATCCACTGCAAGAAGGACGTGGAGTCCGACACGTCGGAACAGGCAACACCGGAGAACGGGACGGTTCTCGGGGTTGACCTCGGTGTGAACAATCTGGCCGTTGCTTCGACGGGCACCTTCTGGACGGGCGACGAATTCGACCACTGGCGGCGCGAGTACGAGAAACGCCGTGGCGACTTGCAGAAACACGGGACGCGGTGGGCACATAAGAATATCCAGGCTGTCGGACGCAAAGAGGAAGGGCGGTTCAAGATAACGCTTCACCGTATCTCGAACGAGTTGGTCAGCGAAGCCCGCGGCCACGGCTGTTCGGTGATTGCGTTCGAGGATTTAACCGACATTCGGGAACGCACTGGTGCCTCGTGGGGCCACAAATGGGCGTTCAACCGCTTGTACGAGTACGTCGAGTACAAAGCCGCCGAGTACGGTATCACCGTCGAACAGGTTGACCCGGCGGATACCTCACGGCGTTGCTCTGAGTGTGGCTTCACGCACCCGGACAACCGCCAGAGTGACTCGTTCGAGTGTCTGAAGTGTGGCTACGAGAACCACGCGGATTACAACGCGGCGAAGAACATCGGTCTGCGGTATCTCCGTCGGAACCAGACTGGCTCCGGTGGAGGCGCACCCGTAGGCGTGCGCTTGAACAGCGGGACGCTGAACGCGAACGGAGAGTATGACCCTCCTGCCGAAGATTCGGCCAGAGCGGGAGACCACGCTGAAAGCCCGCGGCTTTAGCCGTGGGTTAGCTTACTATTGTAGTCGTTTCCAGTTCCTCCCGAACATTAATGCCTCGCTCGGGTAACGGATGGAGTATGTCTCGCCGGCTGTTACTTACTGGGCCTGATTTACCTGAGCTTGAATCACAGGCATTCGATATTCTTAGTGAGAGCGTGGGAACACAGCCTGAAAGTATTCTCTACATTGGTCAGCCGGAACACCCAGAGGACGCAACGAAAGATCGCTGGATGGAGTGTGGCCCCTCAGCAGGACTCCGTGTCGATACGTTGGACAATCTTGCTTCACAGTGCTACGAACAGGATCAGTACAAGGGCCGAGTAACTCACGTTGACCGACCGCTTCTCTTCCGACTCGTCGAGCTTGGTGTCGAAGAGATCTCGTCGTCGACGAATCCACTCAACACCGACGACCAGTTCCCCCGAGCAGGGCTCGTCCAGGAAGCCGAGACCCTGTTCACCGAACTGGAGTTCGCTGGACTGCTCTCACCGGACGCAATGCGACAGCGTCTCGAACAGGAGGGTGTGAGCGACCGCGCGGGCTACGTCGCCGAACTGGCGGAAGAGATCGAATCTGCCCGACAGACACTCCTAGCTGATGAACTCCCGGAGACATACCGTACTGAGCGAATGCATCACGCCACCACGGCAGAAACATCGCTCACAAACGTATTCCCCTCAGTCGAGGCCGTTGTTCTCAGTGGGTTCACGCGATTCGACGCTCTAGAAGTAGACTTCCTCGAACGAATCGTCGACACCTGGCCGGCGATCGCTCTCCTCCCCAAACAGATCGACGAGGACTCGGCCCCGGGTGTTGACACAGGCGCCAAACAAGCGCTAGAGACGTATTCCGACCTGGACTTCGTTCGACAGCACCACGATGAGCCTGACTCGTCACCTCTCGAAGCGCGACGGCGCATCACTCGCAGTCTCTATCGGCATCCCCGCCAGTCGCCGTCGACCAGTGACATCAACGCGGCGGCGCTGGATCTGACGCTCACCGAACCGGAAACTGTCCCCGACGAGATCCGAACCGTCGCCCGGGATATCCGGAGTCGAATCGCGACAGGAACGTCGGCCGACGATATCGGCGTCGTCCTCACGAGTCCGGTTCAATACGCTGACCAAGTACGGGAAGCTTTCGAGATGTACGAACTCCCGTTCAATCTACAGACCGAGATTCCCCTTTCCGAAACAGCCCTCGGCGATGTCGTCCAGACAGTCTGCCAACTCGCACGGGAACCTCGTAGCATCGACACGCTCCTCGATCTCCTCACGAACCCACTAGTCACCATTACGCAAACGGGAGAGAACCTCAATTACCACGAACTCGCCCGGGTGGCAGCTAGGGCAGAGACAAATCGGCTTGAATCGACTCTCGAACACGTTGACGACAGTCTCGCGGCAACGGTTACCTCCCTGACGCGGGATGCAGCCGCTCTGTCAGAGGTGTCTCTCGATGAGCTCCCCGGCCAACTCGACGCCCTCCTTGAGCGTCTCGGCGTCTCAGCCGCACTAGAAGGTGACCAAGAACTCTCATCTCCACTTCGGGACCGTGAACTGCGTGCTCGTGACCGTCTCGACCGGATCCTTGAGACCCTCGCCCTTACAACACCGTTGGCGGACCCCGAAATCGGTGACAGCGTTGATCGGCTTGAGCGCGCGCTCTATGGCGTCTCGATCCAGCAGAGCACACGGCCACCCGAGGAGAGCGTCGTTGTCTGTAGTCTCGCCGAAGCCACCCTTCGGGAGTTCGAACAGGTATACGTTCTCGGGCTGACGACGACACAGTTCCCCTCAGATCCGGAGCGAACCGCTTTCACACGACCCATCTACGAGTCACATCCCGACTTCGAGCAGACAGATGTCTCTGCAGAGGCACGGTATCACCTGAGCGTACTCCTCGGGAGTACAGCATCAATTTATCTCTCCATCTCCCAGCAGAGTGTTAGTGGTGAACCGCACGTCGAAGCGGATATCCTGACCGAACTTCGGCGGCTTGTCGATCTCCCGGAGGTGACTACTGAGCCAACTGACAGCGAGCCAGGCTGCCAAGAAGACGTGCAGCGGGCAATCGGCGACGTCCTTCCCGAGACATCCGAAGCACGGGTCCACGACCTACTCACTGAAGCAGTCGAAGCCGGGTCGGTTAGCACCATCCAACAGGCCCGTATTCAGGCTGGTATTGCTTGCGCCGCGGCACGAGCAGGTCCCGAACTGACGCCCTACGATGGCCAGCTCACAGAGGAAACCGTCTCCAAGATTCACGATACGCACGACCGCGAGCCGTACAGTCCGAGTCGATTGGAGACGTATGCTGCTTGTGGGTTCAAGTACTACATGCGCCGTGTTCTCGGCATCGAAGCGCCGGATCGCTTAACGCGGGAACCCGACGCGAGCGACCGTGGCTCGTACATCCACGACGTGCTCGAACACTACTACCTGTCGTTACAGACGGGGGACAGCGATCCAGTTCACCCAGGTGGCGACTTCGAAACGCGGCAACAACTGCTCCTCGACATTGCCCTCGAGCGGCTTGACGAAGCGTTCGACGATCGCGCCCAGACAGCATTCCAGGAAGAATGGCTCACCTCCGTACTCGCGGGACTCGGAACTCCGGACACGAATCCGTACTATGGGCCTCATAAGACGCAGGACGGTCGTCCTGTTGCGCGGGGGTTGTTCTATCGATTCCTCGACCACGAGGCGGACGAGCCCGCAAAGACGACCGCTCGACCGACGTGGTTCGAAGGCCGGATCGGTAATCCCTACGACGCAGGCACGCCACTCAGCGACGCCCCCGCAGAGATCGAAACACCACACGGCTCGGTCCCCATTCACGGACTCATCGACCGCGTCGAGACGGTCCTTGGAACAGACCCGACACAGGTTGTCGTTCGGGATTACAAAACTGGAAGCTCAATCCCCAGCGAAAGTGAGGCGCTGAGCGGGCTGAAATTCCAACTGCAGCTGTACGCGTTGATGGCCGAAGAGGCACTCGACGATGTCGAAGTAGTCGGTGGCGCGTACTACCAGGTCTCGCCCCCGAGTTCAGTCAATTCTCGCAGCGGACTCCTCACCTCACAGGAGATGGCAGTCTATCACGGGAGCGACGACGTCGACACACCGCTGCTCCGTCACTCCTACCCATACTTCGAGACACACGAGGCGTTCCGACGATTCATCGAGAAGACAACCCCACAACGCCTCGGAGAAATCGCCTCGGGAATCACAGAGGGTCGCTTCCATCCGACAGTCCTCGATCCATCGGACGCCGGATGTCGATACTGTGACTACGCACACGTCTGTGACGTCCGCTCGCACCAGCGGAAGGAAGTTATCGAAGCAATCGACGACAGGGGTGAGTCAGCGTACGTCCCGCTGAAAGCCAGGGCTCACGATCTCGAAGACGTCGTGGAGGTGGAGTAACGATGGTCTCCTACGAGGACTTGACCGACGAGCAGCAACGGGCCGTCGATGCCCTCGACCGGAATGTGACTCTCACAGCCGGGGCAGGAACGGGCAAGACCACCACGCTGACCGCCCGATACCTGGAGATGATCGAACAGTCGCTCGCGGAACAAACCGACGGCGGTACTGGTGAGGCCCAGCTGCTACCGGAGCACATCCTTACGACGACGTTCACCGAACGGGCAGCAAACGATCTCGAGGAGAGTGTTCGAACGGAAATCACGGATCGCATTGAGTCACTCGACGTCGAGGAGTTCGATGCCTGGCGTACGGTTGCGGATGAACTCGAGCAAGGGTACATCCACACGCTCCACGGGTTCTGTGCTCGGCTCCTGCGCGAACACGCGCTGACGATTGACGCCGTGGATCCTGGCTTCGATACGCTGGACGAAAACGAGACGACCGCACTGGTTCACGATACGGTTGGTAGCGTCCTCGAAGAATACGAGAATCATAAGGCAACGCAAACGCTGGCCCGGCGGTTCTCACGGAGCCAGCTCCAGGACGTCCTGACCGATCTGCTGGGCGAGCGACCGGAGAGTCTTGAGTGGGCTGACCGGTGGGCGGACGCCACAGAAGAGGAATACATCTCGTTCGTCGAGTCGGCCTTGCATCCGATCGATCCGGATGAAGCCGCCGAGCAGCTTGCCCACCCTGACTTCGTCGCGGCAGCTGCTACCCTGCGAGAGTTCGTTGAGAACCCCCCAGATATCGAGACCGGGGGGCAGACCTGGCAGCGTGCGGAGGGGGTCGTTGATCGACTTGACGTCGGATTCGACGATGGGGCCCCATCCCGAGCCAAGCAGTCGACGATTGCGGAACTCAGTATGCATCTCACCAAGGGTAGTGGGGAACGCTACGCGGGCTATACGGGAGCCAACACCCGGTGGGGAGACCATCCTCGAAAGACGGAGTTCGACGGCGCGTTCGAGACACTGGTCGAGACGCTCCAGCCCGAGGAGTACGCCGTCAACGTGGATCTGGAGATCGAATCGAACAGCTTCCCGTTCGTCCAAGCGCTCGCAGAGCTGACTCAAATCGCGGCTGCTGAGTACGAGGAACGGAAAGATCGGCAGAACGCTGTCGATTTCACCGATCAGATTTCCTATACCGTCGACTTCCTTCAAGCACCGGGGAACGCCGACATTCGCGAGGAGTTACGGGAGCAGTTCGAGTACGTGATGGTCGACGAGTTCCAGGATACTGACCCACGCCAGTGGGACCTCATCAAGCTCCTGACGGCCAGCGACGGGGAAACGTTCGATGCCCAGAACGTGTTCGTCGTCGGCGACGTCAAACAGAGCATCTATCGCTTCCGGAACGCCGACGTCACGCAGTTCCGCGAAACGGCCACCACTCTTGAGCAGGTGTCCCAAGACGCTCGAAACACGGATACAGAAAGCGAGGACGACGACCAACTCTCGACGAACTTCCGAACGCTGCCGACGGTGCTGGAGTCGATCAACGAACTCTTCGAGGCCATCTTCGACGAAGACGGTGAGCCCTACGAGGCGGCCCCCCAATCCCTGACAGCCGATCGCGACGATCCAGCGGATCTCGGTACTGTGGAGTACCTCACGGTGCCAACCGATGCCGACCTCAGAGAACATCACTGCGATCACTACGCGGACTTTGCCACAGCCGAGCCGGAACACGACACAGAGTTGGAGGCGATGGCGCTCGCCGCCCGTCTCTCCCAGATACTGACTGAACCACTTCAGGTCTACCCCGAGGAAGACGAAACGAACGATGATTGTAGCGAGAGTGACCCCGCTACCGAAAGCGGACTGAGTGGTCGAAAAGAGGCAGAGGAGAGTGACGAACCACCGGAGCCACGGAATATCGACCCGAGCGATATTGCGATCCTCATCCGCAGCCGCACCCACCTCACAAAGTACGAACGAGCGTTAGAAGAGGCGGACGTCCCCTATTCGGTCGCGTCCGGGATCGGCTTCTACGAATCGACGGAAATCACCGCGCTGTTGAACCTCTTCCGGGCGCTCGCCGATCCAAGTGACGAACGGGCACTCTACGCAGCACTTCGGTCGCCGCTATTCGGGCTCACCGATGACACGCTCGCCCAGTTGAAAATCTATGACGACTCTATCTGGGACGCACTCGCGACGAGTGAGCATCAGGAACTCCAAGATGCCTATGAGCATCTCCAAGAGTGGCGTCACTTGGCAGGGCTTGGCGAGGAGGAACCCGCTGGATTCGACGGGTCGTGGGCCGCGTATCTGACGCGGATCCTCGAGGATACAGGCTACTTGGTGAGTGTCACCGCCGACGAGCGTCCACAGCAGGCGATGGCGAACGTGGAGAAGTTCCGCGAACAGCTTCGCGGATGGAGCGACGATGGCGTTCGGAGTCTTACGACACTTGTGAGTCGGATCGAACGCCGCATCGAGCTTGGCGGCCGGGAGAGCGAAGCTGACACGACCGGCGAGGGCGTCCAGATCCTAACCATCCACGACGCCAAGGGGATGGAGTTCCCGTTCGTCGTCGTCCCGGGAATCGGTCGCGAGTTCAAGGATGAAGCGGCTCTGGGCGGAGGGAAGGTCGAGTTCGAACAGATTGGTGGCCAGCACGCAGTCGGGATGAAGGCACCAAGCCCGGACGACCCGTTCGAGATGGTGGATACGATCGCCCGAGACACGATTCGTGAGCGCCGTCGCGACGAAGAACGCGCCGAAGAGAAACGCGTGCTCTACGTGGCCTGCACCCGGGCGCGAGACCATCTGCTCCTGAGCGGCCTCCACGAGTCAGCTGGAGAGACCGAGGAACCAACGATGACGGATCTCGAGGAGCCGGATCCTGAGTCAGCATCGAGTTGGCGCGACTGGGTACAGCCGGAACTCCTCACCGAGGACGTGTGTACTGCCCTCGATTCCGATACCCACGTCCGGCGTACGTACGGTGACGGCGCGTACACCGTGTCGCTCCCGACACCGCCAGCCGAACAGGTGCAACCTGATCCCGATATCGACCTCGACGTTGAACTGTCACCACGTCCGCCCAAACCAGATGTCAGCTTTCGGTTTTCGGCGACTGACCTTGCGTCACTCTACGGGGAGTATGGCGAACTCCAGTTCGACGAAGACACGGGGACCATCTACGTCGAAGAGACCGACGATAGCGAGACGAGTCCGGAGAGTCGACACGGTGAAGAGGAACCAACAGCCGGGGAGAGCGAATCAGAAAGTCGTTCAGCAGGGGAAGCGAGTGCCGAAACGGACGGCGTCGACGCGAGCGTATTCGGCGAGATGGTGCATCGACTCTGCGAACTGCGGCCGCCTGAAACCCACTGGCCGCATCTTATGGAACAGACGCTCGTCGACGAGGACGCCACGGTCTCACTCTCACCCGAACTCCAGAACCGCGTGAGTACCCACGCCCAGCGCGGGATAGACTACGTTGACGAGCAAACCACTGACGTCGATGTCGAGTACCAGTACGACGAGCTGTACGTTACTGCAGAATTCGAGCGCGGGGAGATCTCGGGGTTCATCGACCACCTGATCATCACGCCCGACGCGTACCATATCATCGACTACAAGACAGGTGATGTCACGCCTGAGGAACTGGAAGCTGACGCGGAGTATTACGAGAATCAGATGAAGGCCTATGCAATTGCGTTGAACCAACAGGAGACTGGCCGTAGCGTCCGGTTTTCACTCGTGTTCACGACGCTCGATGACGCATGGGCCGTTGAGTGGTCACCTGATGAGATTGAATCGATGAGGAAGCAGATCAGCGAGGCGGTCTGGGAACAGTTTGACTCGCTTGAGCGCTAAAGCGTGAGTTGTACCCGCTGATAGCGAAGCGAATACCCGTCTTGAGTGAAACGCTCTTGTGAAGCACATTGTTGATAGAGCGCTGTCTTGCGTTTTTACGGAAACTCTCGCAAGCTGAACTACCAAGACAGGGTCCCTCTACGCACCGAACTCAGTCAACCAACTGAGCGAACGAGCGGTATCATCAATCTTCTACAGAAAAGCGAATCAACAATGTGCTTCACAAGAGCGTGAGTGAAAAGTCCGACTACGGGGTGGATCGAAGTTTGGCGGGCTCGCTAGGCTCTATGGTGCCGCCGAGTACGAATGGGAGTTCCTCGTTCTTTTGTGTGGTTTTATGAACCTGCCAAATAACCACATCATATGGGCACATCTTTTGAGGACTTGGAATACTTAGACGAGGATGAAATCCGGGCAGAGTTCGTACCAAGCGGGAGTGTCAAAGAGTTTGTTCCAGGGTGGGGAGACAATGTATCACAGATACCCGGGGAGAAAACGGAGACTGGTATCCATATCGGAGTAGTCCGAGTTTGGGGTGAAGACAGAAGAGTCGATCGAAGTATTAGATTTGTCGATGTCAGTTTAACCGACTATAACGCCGTTGACGGTGAGCTGGAAGAAAAATTTGATTTCTTCTTTGAAGGCGAGAAATTTCATACACGGGAGTGGAGTCCCAGCGGCGCCTCGTGGTATAATTGCGCGGTGCAGCTCCCCGAGGGATTCAGACACACTCTTCACAGCTACATTGATCTTCTCGTCACGAACTGGTCCTATGACGATATCAACGAAATCTGGTGGGAAGCTTATCAAGAAGAATTCTAACCGCGACGTGGCTTAATCACAAGAAAGTACTTGGAGTCAGGTCTGTCGAGTGAACTATCGATGCTACTTCGTTTGTGACATTCTTTAAATACAGTCAATCACACGTCGTGGTCCAGAGGGTCTAACTACGTGATCCACCCCTCAGTAAAAGACTACTCTTATGTACTGCAATCTTTCCGACGAACACTTGTCATAAGAGAGTTCATTTCGTCGCCTCGTATTCAGTTGTGACTGCACGATCACGCCGAAGTTTCTCACGAACGTTCTCGCTTCGGCAATCGACATCCAGACGCCGTCGCTGCCAGTCCTCCCCAGATTTGCCGTTCCACACCCCGTACAGCGTTACCTTTGGGAGTCGGAGAACGCCGAACAACACCGAGAGCGTGTAGAGGGCATCCTGCAGTTCGTCCCATGTAACGGTCACCTTCCGTGGAATATCAACTGGGAAGCTCACATGTTGCGCGAGTACCCCGGCCTCACGAGCCAGCTCGACGAACCCGTGGTCGTTGCTGAGGAGAATAACTCGCTTTCGGCTATCTTGGTCGTACTCCGCGTAGGCGTCCACGATGGCTTCGTCGCCCGTCTCACTCTCGATCGTATCCGCATATCGATGGTCGCGAAGGCGACGATATTCGTAGAGCCCGAGGAATCCTTCGCGATTCGCCCCAGCCGGCTGATTGTCTAGCCGGTCGAACTCGGGCCCGAACGCATCCTCGAGGGCTCTCGTCTCGTAGTGGTTGTAATGCCAGTTGAGTTCCTCGTAGATCCCCGTCGCGAGCGCAAAGCCATTGACTGGACTCCGTCCGTTGTCGTCACTGTATCGCTCCGGATCCAGTCGGAGTACATCTGGCATCCGCCAGGCGAGTAGATTCGTATCGATGCCCAGTGCCACGGGCTGATGGCCGGCGTCAAGGTCGGGATGCCCTTGACGGCGGAAGAACGTCTCCACGTCCTCGCGATTTTCGATGTCGACGAGGCCACCGGCAACGAGCGCTCGGATGTAGGTCTCCTTGTCAGGCAGGTCGTCGTAGGCCTGTTCGCCGTATGTCGTGTGGAGTTCCTCGCGTGAATCCTGGTACGTGAGCGCGCCCTGCGTGAATCGGACCGTGGTTGCGACGGGGTCTGAGAGGTCGATCTCGAGGAGTTCTCCGATCTCCGCACACGGGTGCCGAACACTAACCGACGTAATGCCCTCCGTGTACAGCGCGTTAAGGAGATGCGTGATGTGGTGGCGAGCAACCCGCATTAGAAGACCTCCTGAAAATCGACGAGTTCGATTACTGGTCTGGGGACATCGGGGTACAATCGGCCGTAGAAGCGGTTGTTCGAGACGTAGAGGTAGAAGACGTGGTCAGCCTCGAACTGAATCCCCGCCTGGAACGCGATCGCCGACATAAACTTTCGACCGGGAGTGACATCAACTGCCGCCGTACCCCCGTCGGCCTGTATCTGGGCAATCGGTTCACGGAAGTGCTCGACGATCCCCTGGAAATCCGTCTCCGTCTCGAGGTGCGTCACGGAGAGGTCCGGGTCCTCACCGCCGTATTCGACGACCACACGCTCCATCATAGACGTGATGTCGTCGAACTGGTCACCGACTCCAGGATTCTCCAGCACGTACAGTTCGTCGGGGAGGAATCCCTCTTCACAGGCCGCGATGAGAGGATTAATGACTGCCTCCAGGTTCGTGCTCATCGTCGTGAGCCACGCATCGACCATTACTCAGCAACCCCCGACGGAGCGGTGCTGGCTTGCCATTGCTCGTGCTCGATCTCCGGATGCCGGACGGCTACTCGCCGAAGCGATTCGTACATAACGTAGAGTTCCCCGACCATTGTGTGGGCCTTATCACGGAGATCTGCAAGTTGTTCCTCTGGACTAGTATCCGTTACTGTCTGTTGCTGCTGCGGGAGGCGAAGCTGTGTGAGGTAATCCAGAATAGCGCTCGTACCGCTTGCTAATTGCGGGAAGATCTCGGCAACCTCGTAGACAGCGCGTGGGTGGTCAGCAATGACCTCCTCAGCAATCGAGCTATCGAAGGCTGCTTCGATCTCCGCTGGCGAGTCGTAGCCACCGCTTTCGTTGCTTCGCAACAACGCTTCGCCGGCGTCGGCGAACGTGCCGACTAACACTCGCGTCGCCCCCACAATCGGATCCATCCGTTCGATGCCGACCGTATCGGTCTCGGTTTCGGTTATCGGGTGGCGAATTCCTGCGAACGCCGCGTACGCCCGAACGAACGCGTCCGCTGCTGCCCGCCCGTCACGCTTGATTCGTTGCTGGTCTTGTTCGGGAAGTTCATCGAAGGCGTCGACGAACGGATACTGTGGCATAGGGACGAGCGTCGGCTGCGAGAAGCCCGGTTCCGCATCGAGGTCGATGTGTGGGCGGGCGTAGGTGGAACATCGACCACTGTCGACCGCGTACGCTCGCCGTTCCCAGTCGAGCATCGCAGCCGTCGCCGGCGTCAGTTCGCGGTACTCAGTCCGAATGGTGTGATGGGGTGCGGGATGGGGCCGATGGCCGATTGTCGCCTCCTGAAATTCGCGAGCGGAAATGTACGCAGGTCCCTCGATGGTGCGTTCCTTGAAGACGAGGGTACCGTCATCAATCGTCGCGTATCTCCTGCCTGGGATCTGCATCCGAATCGTCAGCAGTCGCTGTGCTAACCGCTTGAGGCGGCCGGATTCCTCGATCTCTTCTGTCCATCGATTCGGTATATCGGTCGACCCGAATCGAGCGCCAGCGACAGCGCCGGCGATCGCACCGACAGTGTCCGTGTCGCCACCGCTTTTCACCGCCTGAACAATCGCTGTTTCGGCGGACTCAGCGGTCAAAGCATAGTAGAGCCCAGCCTGGAGCGAGTCGACGACGTATCCTGAGGTCGCAAGCTGGGCTTCGAACGCTGTCGAGTCGCGGTCGCCAGTGACGACTTCCTGCACCTGCGTGAGTGCCGTTCGAAGTTCGTCCGGAGCTGAATAGGTATCCTTGAGCGCGGTCCCGAGCGGGTCGCGTTCGTCGCGAATCAGGTTTGCGAGCGTCCGGTTGAGAATCACACAGCCCCACCTGCAGCGCGGGTCGGCATGTGTGATCGCCGACGAAAGCTGACTGACCTGGGTGAGTTCCGCATCGAAGTGCCGAAACGCAATCGCGTGCGGCGCACACCGCATCACGCTCCCGTTGCCGGCGTTGGATCCCTCAGGCCGCGATTCCCAGACGTCCGCGCCAGCGTCGTTCCACGACGTTCCCTGTCTGATCTGGGACAGGGAATCGCGCGTCATCAGTCCGATATCGAACGGGTCAGAATCGAGCCAGGCGACGAACCGATCCGCCACATCGGCCGGATCGAACCCGCGGCGGTCGACGAGGCTCTCCGCGATACAGAGCGCCATCTCAGTGTCGTCAGTGATCGTCCCCGGTGGCTGGCCGTGCGTGCCGTGTCCGAGCATCTCCGTTACTTCGCCGTGCTGGGAAGCGATCTCCTCGGGGCTCTTGAATTCGACCGGTCGGCCTAATGCGTCACCACAGGCGAGACCGAGTAAACAGCCCTGTGCGTTCGTTGTCTCATTCATCGTCAGTCACCAAGAGTTCGTCAGTATGGTTCTCGATCAGCGTGAGGAAGGTCTCCACCTCGTCGTACCGAGGTCCCTTCATAACCTCACTAGTTTTTCGATTCCATTCGATATATCCTGCCGCCTCTAACTTTGGGAGATGGACGTGATACAGTTCAATATCCGCGCTGTCCAGAGCGTGTGGTCCCTGGAATGGCTGCAGCCTATCGTCCCGCTTCAGCCGGTATAGAATCACCTGTCGCTGTTGCTTTGATAGGACTTCCATAATACGGTCCACCTTCGAAGACGTGAAGATGTCGGGCGGTCCGTTGTCAGTCATCGCGTTGGTCCCCGGTGTTGATCTGGGCGAGCGCCCACGATGCCCTCGTGCGGACATCGGCGTTGTCATCGTCACGTGCTCGATCTTCCAGGGCCGAGGTCGCGTATCGAGCACAGAGGTGCCCGAGCGCCCAGCAAGCGTTCTCACGGACGAGCGGATTCTCGTCGGACAGCAACTCTACGAACGTTGGCGTGACGTGCTCGACCGAGTCTGGGAAGTCCTCAGCTACGCGGCTGAGAGCACCGCTCGCATTGATTCGGGTGTACGTGTCGTCGACGGTCAGCAATGCAGTGATCTCCTCGGTGTACGGCTCGACCACGTCGGTGTGGACGATCGCCACGTCGCCAATCAGCGCGATCGCGTTATTCCGGAGCTTTGGGTTGTCGGCGTCAAACAGGGACGCGACGTCATCGACGATATCGACGGCGATGCTCGGGTACTCGCCGATGATTCGTCCGAGTCCAGCAGTTGCGTTCAACCGAACGCTGTCGGACAACGAATCACGGAGGGTAACTTCCCCAAGTGTCTCGGCGACCGGTTTGACCTCTTCCGGATACTCGCGCGTGATCCGCGACAGTGCGTACACCGCATACGGGAGTCCGTCGGCGTCGTCCTCGATGACCGTCGCGAGCGCCGGAACGGCGTCCACAGCATCCTCGGGGTCTTCCTCAGCAATCGCAGCGATACATCTGGTCGCTTCACGCCTGACGGAGACAATGTTCGACTGCAAATACGGTACGAGTTCGTCGGTGAGCGGAGCGATCGCCCCCGGATCGACATCACCAATAGCTCGGAGAGTAGCTAGCACGTCGGCCCGAGCGGGTAGCTCGTCACGTTCCAGCAGTGACTGGAGGATTGGAATCGCCGGCGTACAGTCCACTGGTCGCACGGTCGCTACCCGACGAAGCGCCTGTGCAGCGTCCTTCTCCTGGAACAGATCTTCGTCTCCACGGTCCAAAAGCGCGAGAACCGACGAGATATGGACCGCTTCTGGATGCGTATCGGCGAGTCGGCGGAGCCCGGTTGCCTCCTCGGCAGGCGTCTCTGCACCCGCCGTGTACAGATTCGGTGGTGGATCGACTACGGAGAGCAACTCGATTGCATCGACGGGAACAGTGAACTGATCACTATCGGGGGCGAGCGGCGTGCACTGGAGCGCCGGCGCTGCCGAGGGGCGTTCGAGTGTCAGCGCGTGAAGGGAGACGTCGTGGCACAGCTGTGTTCGTTCGTCCCCATCATCGATGTACGTGAGCTCGAACCCGGGCGCATCGGCGTGGTCGTCGAGGAACGACGACAGCATCGACGCGTTTGCGGGCATAATTCCGGCAGACGTCGGGAGTCCACCGTCGGTCATTAGGTCACGAACCCACGGGAGGTCAGGATGGATGTCTCCTCGTTCGACCGCGGGAACGAACTCCCAGGCGTGGTAGTGCTCCCACGCGTCGACATCACTCAGATCGAGGTCGTCGACAACGACGTAGCCGTCCGCGTCCGGGTGCAGGTCGACGATGAGTGATAGCCGTTCACGCCGGAGCGGGAACTGCTCGTACCGACCGTCAGGCTGTTTCTCGCCGAGCCACTCGTCCCAGTCATCGGGGTGGCGGCCGACGATGTCGACGACACCCGGAATTGCAGCCTCCTCGGCCAGCGTCTGATTGCCGATGGCGTAGACCGCGTGCGGCGTCTCATGTGCGAGATGACGAACCCACTCCAGCGGGACGGCGTCGTGACGGGGGTGTGGGTTCACGTCGACGGTCCAGTCGCGGTCGAATGCGAACACAAGCATCAGTCGCTCACCTCCTGCGGCGTCGCGGGCGCCTGCTGACACAGTGTTTCTAGGAGTTCCACCTCCTGTTGCATCGACTCATCATCCACAGCCTCCATCTCATCTGCGAGGTAGCTTCGAAGCTGGTCGAACCGCTTGGTATATCGATCAGGAACGACCAACGGCACGGACTCGCGCTCGTGCTGGCCGCGTTGGTCGGGGAGCAACCAGTCGTCGACGCCAGCCGCGGCGTCAGCGCGGTCGTGGAGGTCCGCCGCCCACGTTCGGAGTTCACGAGCGTACCTGGCCAGCGCGACGGCCTTCCGGACGCCCTTATGGGCGTATGTGCCGGATTCGTTGGGAACGTCGACGGTGACGCCTTCAGTGTGCTCGCCACCGTCCCGCTCAGTCCACGAGGCGACCAGCTCGAGGTCGGCATCCGGATTCGTCTGCTCAAGGCGGACGAGGACGACGCCGCCACGAGCCTCTCCGTCCTGCTTGGCGGAGGGGAACAACGTCCCGACGTGCATCAAGCGGTCAGTCGCGGCGTCGGCGGAGGGCGACCCGTGAACCGCCTCGATCTCATAGCCGTCGGCGTCGAGGTCGAGATTCAGGTCGTACACTAGTGGGGAGACCATATAGTCGAACTCCTCGCCCAGCCGGCGCTCGAACTCTGCGGCCGAGTGGATAAAGTAGTGATTCGCCCCGCGAATGCCCGACAGGGTGTCCGCCAGCTCCGCGTTCGCGTCCAGCCCCATACCGATGAACGTCGTGTGGACTCCCTCGGCGGCCGCGTCCGCGAACAGCTGCGTGAGTTCGCGGTCCCCCGTCGTCCCCGTGTTTGGCATCATATCGGTCATAAAGACGACACGACGCTCGATGTCGGGAGTCGGCGTCTCATCGATCAGCATATCGACGGCCGCCTCGAAGCCGTCCGCGAGGTTCGTACTGCCGCCAGCAGCGATCTCGCGGATGTGGCGACGAATCGCCGGCATATCCGTCGTTCCGACATCACGGAGCGGCTTCGCGACGTGGGCGCGGTGGTTGTAGAGGACGACGCCCAGGCGGTCCTCGGCGTGGAGCTGCTCGGTGAGCGCGCACAGCGACTGCGTCGCCGCTTCGAGTTTCGTCGCCGCATCGTCCTCGGCCTCGCGCTTGCGGCCGTGTTCGTCGTAGTAGTACGCGTCGAAGGAGCTGTCCATCGACCCGGAGACGTCGAGGACAGCGACGAGATCCAGCCGCGGCCGCTCGAACTCGTCGACTGAGAGCGTCGAATCCAGCCCCACCGACAGGTAGCGCTCGGTCTCCGCACTGATCGGGTGGTCGCTCACGGCAGCCGCGTAGCGCGGCGCGAACAGGGCCTCCGATTCGGTCCGCGTGCCCGTCTCGAAGTGATAGTCGTAGAACAGCCCCTCGTCGCTAATCGCCTCCGGCTGTGGCGTATACCTGTTCGCGACGTTTTCCCGAAAGTTGGCCACGTCTTTCGCCCCGCCAGCGGCGAGACCGACCGTCTCCGGGCTCGCCATGTCCGCACTTGCTGGCGCCGGTGATGCGCTCTCCATCACCTGATTTTCGAGCATCTGATCGGCCTCGGCGGTCTCCCGAAGTTCGTACGCGTCGACGTGGCGCCCACAGGACTCACAGACGTAGTCGGGTGGAGTGACCGACCTGTCGTCGTCCATCGGCGTCCAGTCGTCGACGAGTGAGCGGTCATCCCGAACGCGACGGACGGTCGCTCTGGCATCGATGATTCCGAACGGTTCGTCGAGGGAGAGCTGTGACGCGGCTTGCGTGACGGCTGCTCCAGCTGCATCGACGACCTGTCCCGGTCGAAGCCGTCCCCCGCAATCAGGACACTCAGCCCTGATGTCGTCTGCGGAGGTGACAGGGGCAGCGCCCAGCAGCCCCGAGATGCGGTGGGTTTCCCCGGTTTTCAGGCCCAGGAGTGCCTCGCTATCAGGTGTGGCGAGTACCGTGAACTGCTTGCCCGATTGATCGGCGACCAGCAAGCGGTGGACGTGTTCTCCGTCGCAGTCGATGGTTCGCCGAGTGATGAATTCGACTGCGATATCGTGACGCTTCCCGTCCTCTATGTCCGCGTACATCGTATCTATGGTGTCTGTGTGGCCTGCCATTCCCCGGGCAGCCAACGGGTGGTTGACGACCGTGTGTGCGCTCGCCCCGGAAACGAAGGAGGATTAAACATCATTACGATGCGTCTTTATCTACCTTCACACTCATCAGTGTGCGCCAAAGTATAATAAATGCTTCGCCAATAAGCAAGATAGAGCAGATGTCAGTGAACAAAGACTCATCACAGTGTTCTTTGTAGCGTGGTTGGTAGGGTACTATACTCTGGAGGATGGATTATTAGTATGTAACCGCCTCTATACTGTCGAGTATTGAGTCGAAACAATCATTGCGAAGGAAATCGTTGGTTAGTCAACAAACCTATGCCTATCGACGCTGGTGACGCTCTCGTCCGGACACTCCACGACCACAATCCGTGGTGGGAACACGGGACGGAGGCATTCTCATTTCCTGCACGACAGAAAAGCGACTTCTACCATCTCGCCCGTCCCGACGAGTCCGGCAGCCAGTTCGCGGACCAACCGCTTCTCGGCCTCGTTGGACGCCGAGGCGTCGGGAAAACGACTCTACTCCACCAGTTCATTCACCACCGCATCGACACCGGTGACGATCCGGAACGATTCCTCTATCTTCCCTTCGACGCCGACCCACTCTACCAACTCCAATCGGACGAACAGTTGCGGCGCGCGGTTCGGTACTACGAGAGCCGGATTCTGGGCCGCATCGAAGCAGACCACCCACACTTCATCCTGATCGACGATGTCCATCAGATCGAGCATCCAAACAAGCCGACTATCGACGGATGGGGCGTCCCCGTCGCGGAATTGCTCAAGGACATCCCGGGTCGACACATCGTCGTGACTGCCAGCGCCGGCATCCAGGTCGAACGGGAACTCGAAAGCGTCGCGATGCCGGCTGAAGACTACGATGTCCAGCCGATTCTCCCCGAAAAATTCCGGGACTACCTCTTCACACTCTACCCCGAGCTCGAGGAAGAAGAGACCCGGGTGAGTCCCACCTCACTACGAACTGGGGAGACCAGCCTGCCAGCGGCCCTCCAAAGCGGCGAGATCGAGCCACTCGTCGCAGAGCTTCGGCAGAAGTACGAGAAAGTCGCAGACGTCGAACGACGCATCCAGTCACAGGTCGTCGACTACCTCGCGATGGGCGGGACCATCAGCTACGACTTCGACGGCGCCGCCGATTCAGCGGCTGATCTGACCGAGGATGACTACGCGCGACTACGCGAGAACGTTCGCGACGCACTGTATCAGGAGGTCCCCGGCTTCGAATCGATTCAGACGATTGCAGACCTCGAACGTCTCTGTGCGCTCGCGGCCCGGAACAGGGGGACCGAACCGTTTCGGTATCAGGACCTCGTCGAACTATTCGACGTTGATCGGCGGACGATCGCCGATAGCTACCTCCCCGCGTTGGCAGAGCTATACCTGTTGACCGGCGTTACTGAGTACGACAACAGCCGCCCCCGGTCGGTGCGACTCTATCTCCGTGACACAGGGTTAGTGACCGCGCTCGCCGATGGCGACGCCTCGACCGTCCGCAACGATTTTGACCGCGAGGCCGACCTGGCCCGCGTCGCGGCGTTCGACCACACGATGCGGTTCGCCTACGGGATCAACGCCATCCAGGGCACCGGCGAGACGCCGTCCGTCCAGTACTGGCGCGGGCGAGAGGGTGAGGTCGACTTCATCTTCGAGGTGGATGGAACTCCCGTCCCCATCGGGCTAGCGTATCAGTCACGCGAGCGTGAGGAGTCACTCGGAGCCGTTCGAGAGTTTAAAGAAGCGTACGACGTGTCACTTGGATTCCTCCTCGCTGGTGATACAGTTCGAGGCAGACAACCTATTGAGGATCTCGGTGAGGGAATCGTCCAGCTTCCGTACTGGTTGTTCTTGCTCCTCTGCTAGGCCGCTACATAATCGGTTGTGAGAACGGACGAGGGACCTGTCGATTACCGCCCCTGATGGTTCGGTGCACCGGGAGACAACGGGGCGTGTTACCCACGAAAACAGTCATACGATTGATAGAGGATAGGTGAGACGAATTGGTGGACTGGTTGATTACGGCTACGACTTTTTCGACAAATACCAGTCCGACGTCCTCGCTGATCTACCGTCCATAGAGCAACTCATCTGATTGAACGATAAATTCGCCAATAATAACTCAATCCTATTCTAATTATTATATTTTTAATATAATGAATTAAACATAATACGATCCAGCGCAGCAGCTAGATAGACCACACCGCTAACGATCAACATATCCCGCTTGATTTGGTTTGTGAAGATCGGGTAGAAACGGCACAGCGAGTTACGTTACCAACGTCTGAAGCAACCGCAAGGCTATTTTTGGATTAACCTAGTATGCGATTATTGGCGCTGGTATCTAACTTAACCACTGTTTTTACCACTATGATATGATTCGTTTCGGTGTCGCTGCCAGACCGAACGTCGGTCTTTTGACATCGTATAAATAGTATTATAATATATTTTACTTTTTTAATATCAATCTTTTATTTTGTTTTTCAAAAAAGTATTAAAGCGCTAAATTATTATCCTGCCCCCAATAATCCATTCCGGTATCGGGTCTCGTTCAACGTATTCTAAGTCGATCCGGTCGCAGCGAATATATACTAGATGCATACGTGTTATCCAAGGCCGTTTAGTGTTCACTATATTACTAAATGAGATATTTCTGTAGTAATACTCACAACCGATCTTGGGGGAAGGACTACTCGATGTGAATAACAGAATAACATATGTACACGCATTATTTATCCGCCGTTCAGCGCTCTCGATATACTCTCTGAGGTGGTTGAGGTGTGTTAGTTTGCGTTGGGTTGGCTCTGATGAATCACTGGACAGCGTCGGCTTCAACCGTCAGAACTAGTGGAGTGAAGCGGGAAACCGCCGATGCTCTATGTCGAAGATTTCCCGCTTCACGAGCAAAGCGGTTCAGTTAGCTAAAAATGCTGTCGGTGGCCGAGGCGAAGTCGCCGCCCCCGAAGGGGGTGGCGGCTTCGCGGATTACGCAGTCGTATCGCTCCACTGTCTTCTGGTTTACTTGGAGAAATCATATCGAAAGACGTTGGATCTATTGAGCGAGATGCCACATATTCTTGGGGAGATCGGCCTCGAACCGGCCGATCTCCCGGATCACTCGACGCTAGTAAGTGGTTTGACAGAATCAAGACAGCACTCTGGCGAGTGCTGCTGCGCCGAGAGGCGCAGCTGCGCGACCTGAGCGGACACGCCGCTATCGACGCGACGTTTTTCGACCGCGAAAACGCGAGCAAGCACTACTGCCGTCGGACGAATTATCGCGTCCAGACGCTCAAAGCGACTGCTCTCGTTGATACAGAAAGTCAAGCCATCCTTGACGTTCACTGTACGACCGGGAAAACGCACGACACACAGCTCGGCTGGCAGGTCGCCCGCCGCAACGCGGGCGACCTCGCCAGCCTCGCTGCCGACAAAGGCTACGACTGGATGGATTTACGCGAAAAACTCCGTGAAGAGGGCGTAAGACCGCTGATCAAGCATCGTGAGTTCCGGCCCATCGATCCGCGCGTTGTGCGCGTGATAGATGGGCCTCGCTACCGCCAACGTGCGATGTGTGAAACCGTCTTCTCGACGATCAAGCGCACGCTCGGCGACGCCGTGCGTGCGCGAAGTTGGCACGGTGAATTTCGTGAACTCGTCTTGATGTGTGCGGTTCACAACATCAAGCAGACGTTGAAACAGTGATATCACGCTACATCTGGCGATTCACCACGGCCTATATTTCTATGATTACAACCGATCTTGGCGAAAGATTACTCGGTGTGATGCAAGTGTATAACATATGTACACGCATTATTTACCCGCCGTTCAACACTCTCGATATACTCACCCTGACCCGGTTGGAGTGTGTTGGTTTGTGCCGAGTTAGATATTAACTATCGCTCTTGGGTAGAAGATTCTTGATCCTGCTGAGCGGTCGCTAAAGAGTCGAAGAGAACAACGGCACCGCGTCAGCGATGCCCGACACGGATGATTCCGCTTGATGTGTTTAGCCTGGAATTGGTCGAAGCGGATCCGCTGCAACAGGTCCGCTGGCGTGACGGTGTAACTAGTCCTCGCTGCCGTTCTGATCTGATGGTTAGAGACGGCAGCTATGGGCACTTTCAACGGTATGTGTGTGGGGATTGCGACCGGACGTTCTGCTACACACGGACGTTAATCATTGTTAAACGGTAGCAGGAAACATATATGCCAGCGAACTGTTTTGATTGGACGATAATTGCCACTGTGAGCGTTGAATATGATATTGCGCCTCAGCCCTCTTCGACCTATCAGTGATCTATCTTTTTATTATTCTTTGACAGTAATCAAACGATGATGAAAAACATACTCACACACATTATACGGTTACGCATCGTTATACGAACTCGCTCAATCAGGAGCCCTCAATCGGAGTGGTTCGTCCAATTTGTCCGGATGTGATGAATTGGAAGGGGGAAATTCGGGGCGTATCGGTGGCGGAGTATCTTGAGACACAATGTTTCTTATATCATCGCTATCTATCCACAGACAGACTCACAACTATGAGCTATCGAGCGGGCATAATAGGAACTGGCGGTATCGCCGGAATGGGCATCCTCGGGATGCACGATGAGGAGACAATTGGAAACGAGAAGGTCAGAGCTAGCCACGCTGGAGGATACGACGCTGTGGATGACCTTGAGCTGGTTGCTATTGCCGACATTGACCAAGAACGACTCGATACTTTCGGGGAAGCTTGGGACATCACTGAGGAGAGTCGATATGTCGGTCATAATTCGATGCTGGCGGCTGAAAATCTCGATGTAGTGTCGGTCTGTACGCCCTCGTTTCTCCATCACGAACACGTCGTCGACGCCGCTACCTCGGACGCTGATCCCGACGTCATCTGGTGTGAGAAACCGATCGCATCTCAGGTCAGCGCCGCCGAAGAGATGATCGATGTTTGCGACCAGACTGATACAGAGCTCCTCGTGAATCACTCCTTCCGTTTCACAGAGGATCTTCAGATTCTCCACCGCCTCATTCAGGAGGAAGAGATTCTTGGAGATATACACTCAGTATCCGCACAATTCAGGATGGAGCTATTACGGAACTCCACGCATTTACTTGATACGCTCGTCTACCTGCTAGACGCACGGGCGGAGTCAGTGAACGGCTATATTAACGGCGAAAACGAGGCGCTGGACACGTTGGACGCTCAGGATGATGTCGACGACGCGGGGGGTGGCGGTATGGTCAACTTGGACAATGAAACGTTCGCGACCATCGACTGCACCATCCCAAGAGCAGATTCCTCGATGATGATCTCGTTCATCGGATCGGCCGGAAAACTGTATATGAACAACGACGACGGGGAGTGGCGTTACTGGCGACTCGAAGACGGTGAGCATATCGAGGAACCGCTCCCCGATATCGAGGGATCCTGGAGCTGGGACGAAGACTACCGCGATTCTTTCGCCAACGCAGCAAACCACGTCCGAGCGTTACTGGATGGCGACTGCGAGAATTACTCGCCGGGCGTCGAGGCAAAGCGCTCTCTCGAGATTATTGTCGGCTTCTACATCTCCCATTATACTGGTAGCCGAGTGGATATTCCCCTCGCTCGTCCGCTCCGTGATGTTCGAATCAAATCCTGGTGATATAGTAGCGTTTGCAACTGATTACTCATCCGATCGAACGCTGTCGTGCGATCGTGTGAGTGAAGACTTGCAAACGCTACTATAACTCGGACTGTGCCGGCCGGTACTGATAGCGGTTAGGGGAAAATTCAATTTGAGGATCTCAAGTCGTTTCTATCGCTACAGTACGTCGACTCACAGCCGTCTCACTCGTAGATATGGACGCTACCAGTCTGGTTGGCTTGGATATAATCCCAGTCGTATTCGACGCCGAGGCCGGGGCCGATCGGGACGCTCACCGTCCCGTCGTTGTCGATAGTGTCGATCATATCCGAGTACTCGCCCTCGTACACTGGCGGTTGGGTGTTCGGGGCGTCCGGGTGGACCAGCGCGAGTTCATAGTAATTTGCGTTCCGAGTTGCGGCGATGCAGTGCCGTTGAGCCGGGCCCGGGGCGTGGAACTCAACGTCGGTCCCAAAGCCCTCGGCGACGCGTGCGATTTTCATCGCGCCTGTGATCCCCGCGTCGTATTCGGGGTCTGCGCGAAGGAAGTCCGTGGCGTCATTCGCGAGGAAGTCCGTGTGAGGTTCCAGGCCGCGGACGTGCTCGGTCTGGAGGATCGGAGTGTCGAGCGTCTCTGCGAGTTTCCGGTGGGCATTCTGGGAGATGCCGGCGTCCCGGAAGGGGTCCTCATACCAGAAGTAGCCGGCTTCGTCGCAGGCGCGGCCGACCTTCAGCGCGTCGGCGAACGTCTCGTACTCACAAGCGGGATCGCACATCAGGTCCATCTCATCGCCGACTCGCTCGCCCACGGCGAGGACGGTCTCGACCTCGCGATCGATGTCACGTGACTCATCGCTGCCGCCCCACCCGTGGATCTTGAATCCTGGAAACCCCATCTCTAGGCACTCTTCGGCGAAGTCGGCGAACGCCTCAGGCGAGTCTAGTCCACCGTTTTCATCGCCGTGGTAGGTCGAAGCGTAGGCCGGGATCCGTTCGCGGTACGTGCCGAGCAGTTCGTGAATCGGTGCGTCGTGGTACTTGCCGGCGAAATCCCAGAGGGCGATGTCGATCGGGCCGATTCCCATCCTGTCGTACTTTCGGAGCGAACGCTTGATTTCGCTCCAGTGCCGTTCACGATGGAGCGGGTTCTTGCCAATCAGGTAGTCCGCAAACGTGTTGATCTGTGCCATCGCCGGCGAGTTCCCGCCGACGTACTCGCCGGTAATGCCTACGTCGGTCTGAATTTGTATCCCGTACAGCGTACGATCGACTGAACTGCCCTCGTCATACACTAAATTGAATCCATTTTCGTCGAAATTTAAATTCTCGATTGGATAACTGAACTCGATAGTCTCGATCCTGGTTATTTCCGGCTTCATACCTGTAAATCATCGAGAAAGGATATAAAACCAATGCACCGTGAGCAAAGGTCTGTATTGAATCGACTTACAGCGTACGAGTTTATTATTTTACAGCCCGCTTAATGTTGTAGACGACACACCACAGAGTTATTTCTCGGAATTCACGGAATCAAGACCGAGCTCGTACGGTGAAGCCGAGTGAGTGTTGTATTTGTAGCGTCTCTTTCAGCAGGGTAATCGTCATCCCACAAAATACGTCGAAATGAACACCGCGGTACCATCTCTCCGTTAGATACAAGACAAATAAAAATTAACACAGATACGTTATGTCCGAAACAAAAGTGTCGCCCAGCCACTCTGGGAACGACGATTCGGAGACGTGTGTACGCGTTGAAGGTCTTACTAAGACTTTCAATGATGGGGCTATCGTCGCCGCCGAAGATATCAACTTGGACATCAAGAACGACGAGTTTGTCGTGTTTCTTGGTCCCTCAGGGTGTGGCAAGACGACAACTCTTCGCTGCATCTCTGGGCTCGAAGAACCCGACGAGGGCCAGGTCTACATAAACTCTGAGGATATCACCTATGCAAAGCCCAAAGACAGGGATCTCGCGTTCGTCTTCCAGAGCATCGCGCTGTTCCCTCATATGTCAGTCCGGAGAAATATCAGGTTTGGCCTCGATATGAAATCTGACCTGCCGAAGACGGAGAAGAATGAGCGCGTCGATGAAGTGGCGGAGATGCTGGGCATCGAAGAGATGCTTGATCGTAAGCCGTCCGCACTCTCGGGTGGCCAACAACAGCGGGTGAGCCTCGGACGGGCGATGGTAATGGAACCTGCGGCCTTCTTGCTTGACGAGCCGTTTTCGGCGCTAGACGCGAACCTGCGCGACCGGATGCGCGTTGAGGTCAAAAAACTCCAGCGCGAACTGGGGACGGCGATGATCTTCGTCACCCACGACCAGGAGGAGGCGATGACGCTGGGCGACAGAATCGTTGTTATGAATGATGGTCATATCTATCAGATCGGTTCCCCCTCGGAAATATATAATGAACCGACACAACTGTTCGTCGCACAGTTCATCGGATCTCCCTCGACGAATTTTTTCGAATGCACCGTCCGCCAAGACGGGGACGTCATTACCCTCGTGAGCAGTCTCTTCGAGATGACACTCTCCGTGGACCAGACCGAAGCAGCAAGCGTTGAGGGCGGTGACCGGGCCACCATCGGCGTCCGCCCAGAGAATATCCACCTCTCGGACACTGGATCAGGGCTGTTCAACGCCGAAATAGAGGTAATCGAGCACCAGGGCGACCGCGATGTGGTTCACTTCCTGGCCGACAGTGAGGAGTACACTTCGCTGACCCAGCAAAACAAATTAGAGGACCGCGGCCAGACCGTTGGTGTGAACTTCGACAGCAACGACATTTGGATTTTCGATGAAGAAAACCAGCGAGCGCTCTGAGGCGGTTCGCGGCGGCCTGTCGAATAACATCAAGCCGTTAAAGATCCGCAATCTATGGAGATAACCGGTGTCGAAACCGCACGCCTCGGTGGGAGTTCGGCCGTCGTGAAACTGGAGACCGACGCGGGCGTCGACGGGTTCGGAGAGGCCGTCGTCGAGACCGTCCCGACCGCCGTGCTGGATGTCGTCGAGCGGTTCGGCGAAGAGTACCTGGTCGGGCGAGACCCGGCGCCAATCGAGAAGCATCGGCGAGCCCTCCAGGACGCGGTCTGGTACCACGATGGCGCCGTCGTCAACAGCGCACTAACCGGCATCGAACACGCCCTGTGGGACATCAAGGGAAAGGACCTCGGGGTCCCGGTGTACGAATTGCTGGGAGGCCCAGTCCGTGACTCAGTGCGCGTGTACAAGTGGATCGGCGCCGAGAGCCGTGAGGACCTCGCCGCCCAGGCGGAAGCACGCGTTGACGAGGGCCTGACCGCCGTGAAGTTCTGTCCGACGCCGGAACCCGAGCCGTCGCCGTACCCGCGTTGCATCGAGGAGGCCCGCGAGATAGTCGAGGCCGTCCGGGAGGCCGTCGGCCACGAAGTGGACATTATGCTCGACCCCGCGTCGCGCTGGAAACTGGCGGAGGCCCGCCACATCCTCTCGGAACTCGAGGAGTTCGACCCCCTGTTCGCAGAGGACTTCGTCTCCTCCAGCAAGCACGTTGTCCCCAACGAGATAGAGAAGGTCGCCGACAGCACCACGATCCCCTACGCGCTGGGCGCCCAGACCTACCGGGTGGCGGGGTTTGAGAAGATAATCCACCGCGACGCGGCCGCGGTCCTCCAGCCGGACATCGGGCACGCAGGCGGCATCCTCGAGATCAAGAAGATTGCCGCCGCCGCCGAGCACCACGGCATCCGCATCGCGCCGCACAACCCCTTGGGACCGGTGGCGACGGCCGCAGCGGTCCACGTCGACCTCGCGGTCCCAAACTTCCTCATCCAGGAGATAGCGGGCACGGACTTCTTCGGCGCTTGGGAGATGGACGAGTACGTCGACGCGTCTACGCTGGACATCGTCGATGGGCACATTCCGGCACCGGACGCCCCCGGACTGGGCGTCTCCATCGCCGACGAGTTGTTCGAGGAGCGACCGGAGGTCCCTGACCCGCCGCTGTTCTTCGGCGATGACTTCCACGTTCCGGAGTGGTAAGCGGGGCCCGGCTGCCGACACGCCGCTCCGGTAGCTATATTTCCCACCGCCTGCGATAAGGTACTATGATCTTCACCGAGGATGCCGGCGACCAGCAGCTATCGCACCGACTCCCGCCGGAGCGAGACACCTACGATGTCCACCCCGCGCTCGCCGATTACCCGGTCTGGCTCGGCTACGAAGAGGAGGCCGACAACGAGCGCCTCCTCTCGGGGGACACGGACGACCCGACCCTCCTCTCGGACGCCCCGTATGTTCTTCCGCCCGACGCGATACACGCAAACGGGACCAGCCACGTCGCCTGGGTCGAGGGCGGGCCCGACGCCGAGTGGCGGGTCATCCACGCGCGGGATGGGCAGGACCCCGGGACGGTCGTCGCGACCGGAGACGCCCACTACGCGGCGGCCGCGGTAGCCGCGACCGAAGAGACCGTGTACGTCGCCGCCGAGGAGATAGCCGACGAGGTCCAGGTCGTCGTCTACGAGCGGCCGGTCGGCGGCGACGGATGGACCGAGACGTTCCGCGGGGAGGATTCGTCCTACCAGCCCCGGCTCGCGACCGCCAGGGACCGCGCCGGCTTGGTGTTCTCGACGTTCACCGGTCGGGGGTACGATGTCCACTACCGGGACCTCGCGGCAGGGACAACGACGGTGGTCTGCGACGACGGTGTCTATAACCAGCATCCCGATGTTGCGTTCGACGACGCTGGTCACGTTTGGGTCGCTTGGACCCGTGAGTCCGAGCGAATGAACCCAAATCGCGAGCACTACTTACGGGACCACGTCCGTGTGCAGACCACTGAACGGTTCGCTATGGTTGCGCCTTGGTACAACCACCAGCGCGCGTTCGTCCGGCGCCTCGACCGGGACGTGTACACTCGTCTCGGGTCACCCGAGGAGCGAAACGCCCACTACCCACGCCTGGCGGTCTCACCAGGAGGCCGCCCCTGGGTTTTCACGCGCTATCTCGCTGCACCCAACCGAGACCTCGACGTGCCGAAGTACGGGGTATTCGCCCACCGCGGTCCCGCCCCAGATGGACCGGCGAGCGGTCATAGTGCCTGGGACGACCCCCGGACGGTCGACGGTGGCTACTCCGGACGGAACTGTCCAGTGGGAGTCCGTGCTACACCGGAAGGCATCGAGCTCGCTTGGACAGTGGACAGTCGCCCGGTCGTCGGCAGCGACCTCGGAGAGGCTGACTCCGGCGAGTACATTTCCGACACAGCCTACGTCCGAACGGACAACGCCATCCGCGAGGGCGACAGTGATCTCGTCCGTCTGTTGGGGACGGACGGAGAACTGATCGGCGCGCCGGCGACCGAGGGTGAGTCGGCATACGCAGTCACCCCGCGGCACGTCCAGCGACGGCCGCTCTCCAACACGACAGACGAGCGTCGGACCGTCGAGACGGCCGACGGTGAACTGGAACTGGTGTACGGGAACCTCCATCGCCATTCGACCATCTCGATGTGCGGATCGGACTTCGACCAAGAGCAGCAGTTCCACTACCGGTTCGCACGCGACGTGACGGGCGAGGCGTTCACCGCCGTCACCGACCACGCCGAGGATATGGTCCCCTACGATTGGCACGAGTCTGTGAAATACGCCGAGGCCTATGATGCACCCGGATCCTTCGTCGCGTTCCCGGCCTACGAGTTCACCGGGTCGCGCCAGATCTATTCGGGATACCGCGAGGACGACAGCGGATTCGGTCACGCTCACGTCATCCAGCGCGAGCCCGGCCACGAGCGCCGGCACATCTATCAGTCGGATACTCCCACGGTCCAGGCCCTGTTGGACGCGGTTGACTCCGACGTAACTATGCCTATTCCTCATCACCCTGCCGATATGCAGTTCCCCTTTGACTGGAACGACTACGACGAGACAGTGGCACCGGTGGTGGAGCTGTACCAGGACTACCGTGGTGCTTCGGAGTTTCTCGATGACCCGCGACACATCGAGCTCCCCCAGACGGAGGACCCTCGGCACTACCTCCAACCGATACTAGACGACGGCGTCCGCGTCGGATTTACTTCTAGCGGGGACCACTACTCTGTCTCCTTCGCTGGCGTGTACGTCGCCGAGCGCACCCGCGACGCTGTCTTCGAGGCGCTTCAAGAACGGCGCTGCTACGCGACGACAGGTGCCCAGATGAAGCTGGAGTTTCGTGCTGACGAGAAGTTGATGGGGAGCGTCGTCCCCACAGGAGGGTCGCCAATACCTTTCGAGATATCTGTCGAAGGCAACGGCGTCATCGAAGCCGTCGAGTTCGTCGCCAACGGAGAAGTAGTACGTGAGTGGATCCCCGACGAGCCATCGTTCGAAGTCGAATTCGAGTTGGACGAACCAGATACCGGCTACTACTACGTTCGGGTGCACCGTGACGATGATCATATGGCGTGGTCGACGCCGGTCTGGCTGGAATAGCCCCCCTCGTCCCCTGGAAGTTTTATTTACCCACTCGCGGTAAGGTACGTATGGTACGCACAGCACTCGTCACTGGAGCCAGTGGCGGCATCGGCCGAGCTATAGCTCGAAATCTTGGTAGGGACCACAACGTCCTCGTCCATTACCACGAGAGTGAGGCAGACGCGGCGGAGGTGGCAAAAGATGTCCGTGAGGGCGGGCAACAAGCTATCACCCACCAGTGCGACGTTGCTGACCCAGACGCCGTCTCGAGGATGGTTGCACGGGCCGCCGAGGAACTCGGCCCAATTGATGTCCTCGTCAACAATGCAGCGCTCATCTTCCGCAGGGATCTGCTGGAGGCATCTCCCGAGGATGTCCGCCGGACCCTCTCGGTCAATCTAGAGGGACAAATGAATTGCGCACGCGAGGTACTACCTATGATGCGTGATCGTGGAGGTGGGCAGATCGTGAATCTCTCCTCGACCGCGGGGACTCGCGGAAGTCCTTCGGACCCCGCCTATGGAGCCTCGAAGGGCGGCGTCGTCGGATTCACCAAGTCGCTGTCGCGCCAGCACACTGAAGACGGCGTGTTCTCGAACGTCGTCGCCCCAGGGCCGACCGACACCGAAATGTTTCCCGAACACCGCCGTCCGGGGGCCCGTGAGCAACTCCCGATCGGAAGCTTGCTCAAACCCGCCGAGATTGCGGAGGCTGTCCGCTTTTTTGCGGAGACGACATCTATCTCCGGAGAGGTTATCGAGGTGGACGCAGGGATGAACCCGTGATCAACCACCGAGAGGACCTCATTTTCCAGCTAGGGCGAACAGAGGGATCATAGGAGTGGGACAGTAATCCACCGGTATTAATTTATATTCGAAGACAGATAGTTCAGTTACACAACTATGAAAGCGCCTGCCAAGGATACGGATCGCTATTGGGAGGATGTTGAGGAAGGAGAGACCTGGACCGTCGAGGATGCCCGGACCGTCACTGAAGCTGATATCATTAATTTCGCCGGTGTCTCAGGGGACTTCCATCCCGCCGTAGTGAGCAAGCCCTATGCGGAGGAGAAGTTCGGCGGGCTCATTGCTCACGGCCACCTCATCGTCACGCTCACCGAGTCCATCGTCGCCGATCTCAACCCTAAAGCGTTCACTTACGGCCACGACAGCGTCCGATTCCCGAACACGACGATGGTCGATGATACCCTGACCGCTCACCGTGAGGTTGTTAACACGAAGATTCACGACGACGACTTCGGCCGGGTCGACTACCAGTATAAGGCCGAGAACCAGGATAACGACACTGTCTGTGTGTTCGAGCACCTGACGCTTGTCGACCGGCGTTCGGTGGACTGACCTGGCGGCGTGATCCTGGAAAAATTCTGTATTCCAACAACGTCGAAAAATAATCACACCTAGGAGTAAACGGAATGGTAACGTTCCAGCACCCCTGCGAGAGGATCCTCCGGTAGAATCGTTCTTCGATATTTTTGAGAGGGAGACGCTGGCTTTGTGTTTTGATTTCGGCTTCGAAACGACCAATCGTGGATAGAGCCCGAGATGTACTGTGCGGTACGCTGTGAATACTACATACTTTCACGGCCGCCTCTAACGTACGGCGTCTCGGCAACTGTCGCTCGTATCTCGACTGGTTCATGTCGTTCGACGCTCGGCTTACCCGAATCGTCGCCCCAGACGAACGTTACTTCGGTGCCCGGTTCGGCGTGTTCTGTATCAACGGTGGAAACCGAGAGGAACTCTCGCTCGTAATAGAGATAACCCGGATATTTTGAGATTCCGATTACTTCGCCATCCTTGCGGATCTCGTCGTAGTGCATAGTGGACCACCGGTTCGGTATTTCCGGGAAGTCGATGAATTTGTTTGTCTTCCCTTCTCTGAACAGCGAGGCGAAGACATCGATCACGTCATCGGAGTCCCAGACAAGTGTGACCCGCTCTCGACGCTGGTCGTCGATCATCTCCGCGAGTGCCTCCTTTCCGACGAAATTATGATCAAAGTCGACAAGATGCGATTGAGCTCGCTCCATCGGCGTCATATAATAATCGGTGATGTCATCCGAGTCGAAACTCCCTCCGAGTGATAGCCTAGCTTCGAGGGAGTCCGCACCGAGCCACTCCCGATAGCCTTTCAGATCTTCGTGTTCATAGATTGCTGGGACTGAGAATGCGAACCAGCCCTGTCCGATCTTCCCAGTTTTGTAAGCATGCCGTCCCATTTGCCGGATGCCGTAGTCCTGTCCCACCTCGAGGATCTTGTCAAGAACGTCATCGTGTGCCTCGTACGGTCCGAAGATCTCCAGACCGGGGAACGCCGCCATACCGTGCCCCAGCGCGAAGGTCTCGGTGCCGCCGATATCGATCATATCCATCTCGAAAAACGAGATGTCCGGAAGTGTGCCGTCGACGACTTCTTCCATAACATCGAGTGCATTCGGGCCCTGGATTTGGAATCGGAACTCCGGCGGATCATTGTCGTCGAACATATGATAGAGAACTTCCGTTCGCGCGTCGAAATCGCCAGTTTCCGCGTTGTACCGGATCCAGTTGTTTATGGTCTCAGTTCCGACTAGGGTAAATTCGTTCTCACCAACATAAAACAGGATGTTGTCCCCAATGACGTAACCATTCGGATTACAGACCAAGAGATCCAAAGCCTGGGGTGGGTCTTCGTTCCGGATCCTGTCGAAGTCGTTTACTCCCAAGTAGGCTAGCAAGTCGACCGCTTCCGGTCCCTCAATCCGGATGACCTCCATATGATAGGACTGATCGACGACTGCACAAGTTTCGCGAACGGCCCGCTGCTCTTCAATCCAGTGCGTGTACTCGTCGGGAAACACATATGGCTCCCAATCGACCCCGTTGGTCCGGAACCACTGTGCGACACTGTCTTGAGATTGGAGTACCTCCTCAAGGGTATTGTCGCCCATATGCATTGGGACGATTAGAATAATATAAAAATACCGATTAAGATGTTCTTCATAGCAAGGGTGTCAACTTCAGCAGAGAGAATTACGGTATAGTTACTGTAAAATAGCTCAGTCTTCCAGTCTTCGGTGAAGTAGACGTGCTAACTCGTCATCTGAGTATGCTGTTGGATCAAGCGCTTCGTCAACTGCATAATCAACTGCATCAGCGACACTCTCTAGATCGTTCTCCACGGCAATTTTAGCCAGTTTACTGGTTGTTTCTTCCGAAAT
This sequence comes from Halobellus ordinarius, assembly GCF_031823395.1. Lineage (NCBI taxonomy): Archaea > Methanobacteriati > Methanobacteriota > Halobacteria > Halobacteriales > Haloferacaceae > Halobellus > Halobellus ordinarius. Next base: position 127,141 of record NZ_JAVQKJ010000011.1, on the reverse strand, counting down.
CATAATCGTCGTATGCCCTTCTGGAGACATAGAAAGACATCCGATCCAAATTACCGTAAGCCGGTGGTGCAGAAGTCCTCACAAGGAAGTGGTAGAACGAATCTGATGTGACTACGACCAGCTCCCTCCTACCGGATAACGCTACGGTCGAACAGTTCTTCAAAACACTGGACACCAAACAACGGCACTGTTCAAACAGCTTGATCTGTCTCGTTTCTCACCGACTATCCCGGGTTCGCCCCCGATCCGAGGGGGCAAACACGGGTTCACGGGCCACCAAAACTGTTGAAAGGCGTCATTCACTGCTTCTATCACGACATCTACAGTCCTCGTCCAATGGCGCGAGAACTCTACAACGAGGATGTCTGGCAGCGGTATGGCTTCGAGAGTCCGCCGTCCCGGCGGGCACTCTCGCGGTTCATTGCTGACTTCGAACTTGGCGCGGAGAACGTGTTCATCGACTTAGTCCACGAGTTTGCCGAACAGGTACCGCTCGGCAAGCTCTTCCGTATCGACGGCACAGACATTCCCGTTGGTCACCGTGACGAGGACGGTGAGTGGAACTACGATCACGCTGAAGATGACTACTATTACGGCTGTTGTGTCGTGACCGCCGCCAACAATATCCCCGTCGCAGCAGCGTTCACTCCAGCGAAGAAAGTCGATCAGGAGACAGCGATGCGCGTGACGCACTCACTCGAAAGCCTACGCTGGATGATTGGTGACGCCGAGTTTGATATGCTGGAGTGGCACGACCACCTGCTGGCGCAGGTGGTTGTGCCGATTATTCCGCACAACCCACGGAACACGAACGATCCGCTTGATATTGACTACCGCGTTGAGGAACGGATTAAAGAGCACAGCGACACGGTGCGTCTCTGACAGAAACAGCTTGAAGAAACGTATTCGTACCGCTCACAGGTTGAAACAGCAATCGGCGTCTGTAAAGATCTCGGCCTCGGGCCCACGGGGTCCCGAGGTCGAGTGAGAGTCAAAGCACACGTCTTCCTCGCTCTTTGTCTCCACTTGGCCGTTGCACTCGGTATCATCATCGAGGAAATGATATCTCTAGCCCCACAATCACGCTATGAGAACACTTCTGTCCCACCGCCTTACCGTATATTTACTGTACGCTAAGCTTGACCCCCCCTCCTGTACCATAATATATAAGTATCTTCATTATAAGCGTAAGATATGGTGCGTGACAACCATAGTCGTGCAGGTAACGGGTTCTTCAATCGTCGACGGTTTTTGAAAAAATCCACAGCGCTAGCGACAGGATCCGCTATGATGCTGGCTGGTTGCGGGGGTGGCGATCCTGATGAAAACGGAAACGGTGCGCAGACGGAAGAACAGACGACAGCACAGACGACAGGGCAGACGACAGCACAGACTGGTGGAGTCGATCTGAGCGGAACAAAAATCACATACTGGAATGTGTTCGGTGCTCAGAGCCGTGCTGCGACTCGGTGGGCTCAGAATATTGTTAACCGGGTGTCTGCGCGTACCGGCGCACAGATTGAGGTCAACTACACCTTGCCAGCGGCGTTCGTCCTTGAGAAGTGGCGAAACGCTTTCGACCAGGGGAACCACCCGGTGGTTTACGATTCCTCGACGGCGCTAGACGTGTTCTTTTTCAACAGGGATGATCTCACACCACTGAGCGAACTCCCAGCTGGTCCCGGGCGGGATACCCCGCTAGACCCCACAATTCGGGAGGGAATACAGCCACTTGTCGATATCGCGAAATCGAGCATCTTCGACAAGTATGGTGGTGATATTTGGGAGATTCCGGTCCAGTTCCACGTTTTCTCTCCGTTCCTGGGGCGGCGTGACCACTTCGAACAGGCGGGTCTGGACTTCGAGAGTGACTTTCCCCCAGACGACTACGAGCACCTCATTGACGTGGCGACTACTCTCCAAGAGGACGGCCCAGGCGACTTCGGCTACAATATTTTCGGCGACGCCGGCGATGTTATGGATACCATCCTCCCGCTGTGGCCGCTCAACCGCGCCGGTCCCGAGGAGGGTCATGTATTGGGACCCGACTGGGAGACGGTTAATTTTGACAACGAAGTCTGGAAGCAGGCTACGAGGGATTATGTCGACATTTACCGAGAACACGGTCTTTCGAACGATAACACGCCAAACGAGGCCGACGAGACATCGGTGCCAGCTATTTCCAACGGCACCTGGAGTATGACTCAACCATCCTACACTATTCACCCGAACCTACGGCAGACTGCGCCCGATATGCTAGAGGACGGCACAATCCAGTGGGCACCTTCGTGGTCTTTCGACGGCAACCCGTCTGGATTGCTCTCCATCACGGGATCGTTCGGTATCACCTCGCCCCCCGACGGCGCCGACGAAGAAGAATGGAGAAAAAAGCAGATGGTCGCCGTCGAACTCGTCAACGAGTTCCTCAAAGAAAGCAACCAGATGGAAGTCCCTGCGAGCACTGGCCAGATGCCTGCCCGAGTCGATTTACACGATCAGCTTGAGAGCAAAGCGCACAACGGCATCTCCGCGCAACTAGAGATGTTCGAAACCACCGACGAGACGTTTGTCGCCCACGAGAACGCCTTGTTTATGTATTATACGGGCACTATTTCGCACTTCCAGAACGCGCTGCGCGGTGAAATATCCCCCGAGGAGGCCTGCAACCGCGCCGCCGCTGACACGCGCGATCAGATTGGTCTGTAAGTTGCCGGGACACGTTTTTATTTGATTATTATGAGTACATCAAACTTCGCTGAGCGTCTTCGAACTGAACGACTGGAGAGGTACCGTGAGACCCTAGAGGAGTATTGGTTCGACTACCTTCTGGTCTTGCCCATCCTAGTGCTCATTGTTGGTGTCCTGTGGGCGCCTTTTCTGCGGGGTGTCTGGATTAGCTTCCACCACTGGACTTCCGCTGGGAAGGAGGCCTGGATTGGCCTCGGCAATTACCAGTATCTCTGGCAGTGGGAGGCGTTCTGGGTCGGTCTTCGCGCGACGGCCATCTACGGTATGTCGACTCTCATTCAGCTCGCGCTAGCGCTCGCGGCCGCTTTGCTGGTCTGGGATATGGACCATGGGAAAGCCATCCTCAGCGGTATCTTTCTGTTGCCATACACGATGCCGCAGGTCGTTACCGGCACCATCTGGATGTTCCTGCTGGAGCCCAGTTTCGGACCGGTATTCACGTTGGCCGTCGACTTCGGGCTTCTTGATTCGGCCATCGCCTGGCCGAGCCAGGGATCGGCGGCAATCGCCGTCGTGACGTTGGTCGCCGGCTGGACATTCTGGCCGTTTATGTTCCTCATTTTTATGGCAACACTGGAAAGCCTGCCCAAAGAATACTACGAGACCGCCCGCATCTACGGCGCCAATCGCGTACAAACGTTCTGGAACATCACGCTGCCACAGTTGAAGAGTGCTATTCTTGTGGCAGTGAGCCTGCGGGTCATCTGGAACTTCTCGAAGGTAGCCCAGCCGTTGCAGATGACGGGGGGTGGCCCCGGCTATGAGACATCGTTGCTACCCATTTTGATGTACCGTATTGCGTTCAACAACTTCCGTCTCGGCCGCGCGTACGCGGTCGGAATTGTACTGCTAGCCTTGGTCATTGGGTTCGCGTTCCTGTTCATACGCGAATTTGAGCGCCAGAGTGGGGATGTTGACCTATGAGTACGCGCACGCCCTTCGTCAGCAGGAAGCGACTGTACGACCTGGGATTCGTCCTCGGAAAATATTTGCTCTTGTTATTCTTTTTGTCCATCATCGTTCCTCCATTCGTGTATGTCGTATCTGTGTCGTTACGCACGCCCGAGGCCATATGGGAAATCACACTCATCCCAGACACTATTACATTCCAAAACTATGCGAACGTATTCGACGAGTTTTCGGACCCGCTGGTTGACAGCTTTCTTATCGCCACCGGGACGGCTCTAATCTCGATGGCTATCACTATCCCAAGTGCCTACGCTATCGGCCGCAAACAGTTCCCAGGGCGGAAGGCGGCGTTCTACACTATTATTTTGGCGCTGTTGTTCCCCCACATCCTGCTCATAATTCCCATATCAGATATCTGGAACGCTATCGGCATCTACAATACTATCCCCGGACTGTGGCTGGCCTACCAACCTTTTGTGACACCGTTCTCGCTGTGGATTCTACGGGACTTCTTCGAGAACCTCCCGCCAAACCTCGAGGAAGCCGCACAGGTGTACGGCTGCACGGAGTTTACGGCATTCATCCGAGTTATTTTGCCTATTTCAGCACCTGCCGTGGTTGCCGTCGGATTTCTGGCGTTCCTTGCCGGTTGGAACGATTTCTTATTCGCAAATTTCCTGACGACTGGAACCGGTGTGGAGCCGGCAACGGTCGTTCTGTTCAAGAATGTCGGCGGGGAACTCCAGTTTTGGGAAAATCTGACCGCTCAGGCGCTAGTCGTTGGAGTCCCTCCCGCGGTGTTATATATTGGCGCACGACGGTACCTCGCGAAAGCGTTCGCTGTCTAACGCTGATTTCCCTACACTCAAGGTTTTTCCACACGGTTCGTGGCGTTGACTGCTGTTCATCCGGTTCGTTCCAGCACAACAGTGCCTCAAGTTATGCCAGTCCGCTGGCGCCCTCGCTATCGATGACGACTCGATCAGTGCGGCGCCGTTCGATGAAATCCCAGTCGATATCGACGCCCAGACCTGGTTTGTTCGGGACACGGACGTGGCCCTCGTCGTCGATAGCCTCGACATCCTCGAGGAACCCCTGGTCAGCCATCCACTCAATTTTCGGATGGAGAAGCCCTTTTTCGAAGTAGTTCGTGTTACGGATAGCGCTCATACAATGGAGATGGGAAGGTCCCCCCACGTGGAACTCGATGTCGACGCCGAATGACTCCGCAAGGTGAGCAGTTTTCATCGCACCCGTGATACCTCCATTGGAGTGGGCGTCGCCGCGGACGTATTCGAAGACATCCTCGGAAATGTAGTTGGCGAAACCGTATGGCCCGGTCCTGGAGTGCTCTAGGCCCAACAGCGGCGTGTCAAGTTGTTCCGCGAGGCGCCGGGCCATATGGAGGCTCTCGCCGGCGTCGGACATAGGATCCTCATAAAAGAAGAAGTCGTGTGCATCGAGGACACGCCCGACTTCTAGCGCCTCTGCGTAGGTGCGGTACTCGTTGGCTGGGTCCAACATCAGGTCCATCTCGTCGCCCAGCGCATCTCCGACGGCGTTGCATATCTCGATATCGCGTTCGGGATTGCCAGTCGGATGTATCTTATACGCTGGGTACCCGCGGTCACGGACCTCCTCGCCAAAGGCGACGTACGTTTCTGGGTTTGAGAGACCGTCGGGTTGATCGTCGGCCATATAGGTCGAGGCGTACGCGGGCACCCGGTCGCGGTACCCGCCCAGAAGCGTGGAGACGCTCGCGCCGAAGTGTTTGCCAGCGAGGTCCCATAGTGCCATATCGATAGGGCCCACTCCAAGGTGATCTGTCGTCCGGAAAGCTCGCCAGAGGTCGTTCCAGATTGCCTCTCGCTCGAGGGGATCACGTCCGAGCAGGAACTCCGCGGCGGCCATCTTTACCTGTGCAACCATCGGCGGGACGAACATAAACCCGCGGTAGTGACCCTCTAGCCCATCTGCCGCACGGATGGTCAGGACGAACCCCGGCGGTTCGGCAGTTTTGCCCGGCTCGTACGTCTGGCGGCCGCGGTGAGTGCCGACGTCTTCCAGTTGGTATTCGAATTCATCGATGACGACCTCGCTTATTTGCATAGTCTAAATAAAGGACGGGCCGATCCTTTTTATACCTTACCTCCCGAAACGGGTGGCCTGATCCCCAACTACCATCGCCGGCTACTCCACCGCCCCCTCGTCGACCAGTCGCTCGGTCTCCGCGTCGTCGTATCCCAGTTCGTGGAGTATCTCATCGGTATGTTCGCCGGCCCGGGGCGGTCTTCGCTGGACCTCGGCAGAGGTCTCCGAGAGGTCCGCGGGCGTGCCAGTGGTCATAAACGTACCCTCCTCGGGGTGATCCACCTCAATTATGATGTCGTTATGCTGGACTTGTGGGTGCTTCGCAGCCGCCTCAAAGTCCTGCACACGGGCGGCCCACACGTCGGCCTCGACGAGCGTCGAGAGCAGGTCGTCTGTGGCCTGCTCACGCGTGTACGCCTCCAGCCTATTTTTTATTTCGTCGCGGTGCTTGAACGCTGCGTCGGGACTATCGTACTTAGCGAGGGCCGGCAACCCCAGCACCTCCGCTAGCCGTTCCATAGGCGTCATCGCGATGGCCACGTGGCCGTCGATCGTTTCGTAGATGCCGTAGGGCGCCCCAAGATATTTTTGACCGATCCCCTCCGCGCTGCGTTCGAACTCACGATCAAGATTCAACTCCAGGGTGAACCCCTGGCACTGTGAGTCGATGGCAGAGTCCAACAGGTTCACTTCCACTCTTTGCCCCTCTCCGGTGCGTTCACGGTGGAACAGTGCCACCATAGTGTACAGCGCAACTTGCATCCCGGAGTGTCCGTCGACGACCGGGAACGGGATGGCCGTCGGCGGATCGCCTTTGCGGCCAACCGTGTCGGCTATCCCGGACAGCGCCTGCATCAGCAGGTCCTGACCCGGCCGATCGGCCTCGGGGCCGTCGCTACCGAATCCCGACGCTGAGACGTACACTATTTCGGGGTTGACTTCCTGGACATCCTCGTAGCCCAGCCCGAAGCGGTCCATCACGCCCGGCCGGAAGTTCTCGACGAGGACATCCGCCTCCTCAACGATATCTAGCACCACTGCCAAGCCGTCCTCGTTCTTGAGGTCAACGCCGATGCTACGCTTGCTACGATTGGCGGCGAGCCAAAACGGGCTCTCACCCCGGTACAGTTCGCCGCCGGCCGCGAGCTGCCGGGACCATTCGCCCCCGATACGCTCAATCTTCACGACATCAGCACCAAGATCTCCGAGCTTCTGGGTTGCCCACGGACCCTGGTGTGCAGTGGTGAAGTCCGCGACTGTGATACCCTCTAATGGCTGGGTCATAACAGGCGAGTCTTCGGCACACACGCAAATAAAGATTCATCTGGAGGCAGACGAAGCGGAGCAGCGTGAGTTCCCGCAGTAGTCCCCCCGTCGCCGTAAAAGAATTAAATCCCCAGTGGATCCATTCATTTTGTATGGATTGGACGCCATTGGGATATGACCTTCCCGAACCGGGGTCTGTCGACTCCTTCGACGAGTTCCGGACGGCGTTCTCCTGGACGATACCCGAGGAGTACGACATCGCAACGGCGTCGCTGGACCACCCGCAGGCAGTGCGGGCGCGGACGGCACTGCGTCACGTCGATAGCGCCGGGAGGACCCACGAGTTCACTTACGAGCACCTAGACACAGCCGCGGCGGCCGTCGCCGCGTGGTTGGTCGACTGTGGGGTGAGCGAGGGCGACCGCGTTGCCGTCTCGTTCCCCCAGTCGCCGGAACTGCTGCTTGTCCACCTCGCAGCCTACCGGCTTGGCGCCGTCGTGGTGCCGATCTCGGTCCTGCTGGGGGCTGACTCGCTGGAGTACACACTCGACAACGTGTCGGCCGACCTCTTCGTAGTCGACGAGATGATCCGCGACAGGTTCGAGAATGCGGGCGCCACGCTAGACAGGTCAGCGGCAGTTGTGGCGGTGCCGGCGGATCCCGACAGGTACGGTCCTGGGGGAGCCCACCTCGGTGGCCTCCGATCGGTCGTCAAGCCGAGACGGCGGGGTCCTGATGTTTCCAGCGGCCCAGACGACCCCGCGCTGGTGCTGTACACCTCCGGCACGACCAATCGGCCGAAAGGCGTAGTAGTCGGCCACCGCTACCTCGTGGGCTCGATGCCCGGGTTCCACTGCTGGTTCCACCTATTCGACCCCGCGGAATTCGGCGACCAGTGTGTTTGGACACCCGCTGAGTGGGCCTGGGCCGGGGCGCTATTTGACGTGGTGTTCCCCACGCTCGCCATCGGCGGCACTCTGGTCTCCCGGGAGCGACGCTCCGGCTTCGATCCCGAGGGGGCGCTGGCCTTCCTTAACGAGCAGGGGATCACCCGGTCGTTTATGCCCCCGACCGCACTGCATCAAATACGCGATGCTGTCCCCGATCCGGACACGACACTGCCGAAGCTGTCGGTCGTCCAGTGTGGCGGCGAGCCCCTCAACGAGGATCTCCGGGTGTGGGCGGAGTCAACCTTTGACCTCGTGGTCAACGAGGGATATGGCCAGACTGAGGCTAATGCGTTAGCGGGCGAGTGCCAAGCCCTTTTCGAGCCCCACGAAGGGTCGCTAGGACGGGCTTATCCCGGACATAACCTCCTCGTTATCGACGAAGAGGGGAACCCCCTACCGCCGGGTGAACCCGGCGAACTCGCTGTCGAACTGCCGGACCCGGTAGCATTCTTGAAGTACTGGGACGACCCAGCGGCAACAGAGACAAGACACAACGGTGACCTACTTCTTACGGGTGACACTGTCGTCCTCGACGCGGATGGGTATTTCTACTTCCGGGGCCGGACCGACGATCTGATACTCTCCTCGGGCTACCGGGTTAGCCCGGTTGAGGTTGAGCGTGCACTCGAACGGCACGACGCCGTCGCGGAGGCCGTCGTCGGGGGCGTGCCCGGACCCAAGCGTGGCCAGCGCGTCCGGGCTTACGTCGTCCCAGCGCCCGGCGCAACCATCGAGGGGGCAACGATCGAGCGTCTTCGGGACCTCGTCCGTTCGGACGCCGGTGCTCACAAGGTACCCCACGACATTGAGGTCCTCCCGTCCCCCCCGACGACTCGTTCAGGGAAAGTCGACCGCTCTGCACTGTTCGAAGACGAGGGGTCCTGAGATGTCGCGCGAGCTGCGGACGACCGAACGGAGTCGCGTTAAGTTAGGTACCAATATGGTTGCAGTCACGCGATTTTATTGAAGTGTTCTAGAATGTTGTAGCTGATCGTGTTCTGACGATCAACGGCAAGGAGAACTGAGAAGGCGTATCCTATTTCTCCCGGAGTTACTACCTGTCTTGAGTATATAAATCGGGTTTCTCCAACTCGGAAAATACTCTTGCAGTCTTGCGTTTCTGCCTAACTTAACGCGACCCCGTTCGGGGTCGTGTTTAGTTAAGGATGAAGAGTGAGGCGGTGTGATTTTCTGCTGGTCTATGGCAAAAATCAACCGCCTCAGCGGATGTACAGACTGGATTGATTTGGATTTTGTGGAACGTCAGCGGACACCCGAGCGTGCGATGAAGCTCGGTATTCAACTGCAGTTAGCAGGGTTGTCGCTGTCGAATACCGTCTCTATCCTCGAAGAGTGGGGTGTCAAGCGATCTCGCAAAGCCATCCACGATTGGGTGCAAAAGGCCGATTTACAGCCCACAGAAGGTCGAAGTCCGAATCACGTTGCGGTTGACGAAACTGTGATTCGGATCAACGATCAGCAATTCTGGCTGTATGCTGCCGCCGATCCCGAGACAAACGAGCTGCTGCATCTGCGGTTGTTTGCCACTACAACGACCGCATTAACCGAGATCTTTCTCCGAGAACTTCGCCAGAAACACGATGTTGAATCTGCCGTGTTTCTGGTCGATGGCGCTCAACACCTCCAAACTGCGCTGGCCAGAGCATCGCTCCGATTTCAAACCGAACGAAATGGAAATCGGAACGCCATCGAACGTATCTTTCGAGAACTTAAGCGCCGAACTTCCTCGTTCTCAAACTGTTTCAGCCACGTACAACCTGAAACTGCTGAAAATTGGCCCCAAGCATTTGCTGCCTGGCTTAATGCTTGAAACTAAACACGACCCCGAACGGCACCCCTAGTGTTAATATCGAACCCGGATATGTATGGCTATGATCGACGCTCCAGACAAGGACACCGACAGGTATTTTGAGGACATCGAGGAAGGCGAGGCGTTCACCGTTGAGGAGGCCCGCACCATCACCGAAGCTGACGTTGTCAACTTCGCCGGTGTATCCAGCGATTTCCACCCGCTACATATGAGCAAGACGGCGGCTGAGAAGTCGGAGTTTGGCGCCCGTATTGCCCACGGGAACCTCGTATTCTCCGTGGCGGAGGCCATTGTCGCTGATATGAACCCGAAGTCGTTCTCCTATGGGTACGACAATCTTCGGTTCATCGAACCCGTACTCATTGGGGATACGCTGACCTGCCATCGGGAGGTCGTCGAGGTCGAGAAGCACAACGAGGATCTGGGCCGGGTCGTTTACGCTTACGAGGTTGAGAACGAAGACAATGAGACTGTGCTAGCTTGTCGACACATCACGCTTGTCGAGCGACGGGACGGCGGCTGACGATGCGCCGAGGGTCACGGCAGCGCCTGATCCGCCAGCCGTACGGGGCCGTCTACTCTAGACTATCCCACCAGATCAGCCCCGAACAGTGAGATTGGCGTCGGCTGCCCGGTATCTCGCGGACGATAACGTTCCACTGCTGGCGATGGTTTCGACCGGGTGGCTGTTCGTGCTTGGTACCCGGTTCGTGGTGCCGGCACTGCTGCCGGCCATCCGGGTAGAACTCGGCGTGACCAATGCTATGGTTGGCGGCGCGATGACTCTGCTGTGGCTGACATACGCGCTGATGCAATTCCCCGCCGGCCTGCTAGCCCAGCAGGTGGGCGAGCGCGCCGTGCTCGTGACGAGCCTCGCGGTCGCCGCCGCCGGCGTGTTCGCGTTCGCGACGGCACCGGGGTTCGGCGGGTTTGTTCTCGCCTGTGGGCTGTTCGGGTTGGGAGCTGGGCTGTACTTTCCTCCGGCTACAACCCTCCTGACGGGTGATTCCCAGTCGAGTGGTAGTACAGCGCTCGGAATCACGCTCGCCGCCGGCAACATTGGGGCCGCCATACTTCCGTTCGCCGGTGTGGCAGTCGCCGCCCGATATGACTGGCGACTCGGGGTCGGGTTCGTGCTCCCACTGATGGTGGCGTCTGTGCTCGGGGTCTGGGTAATCGCTCCGGTCCGCTCCATACCCCGGGACCCTGAAGACGACCGCTCGAACGCCCAGATCCGTGCGTTCCTAGGTGCTGTATTCGGTCGCCGCAGAGTGGTAATTCCCGTAGCCGCAATTACATTGCTTACATTTACTAACCAGGGGATAGCGACGTTCCTGCCAACGTACTTAACCGTCGCAAAGGGGCTGCCCCCCGAGACTGCCGCCGCGCTCTACGGCGTGTTCTTCGCAGCCGGCGCGGTTGGCCAGCCGGCCGCCGGCCGCATCGCCACGCGTTTGGGCAGCCGGCGGATGCTCGTGTGGCTCACAGCGTTCCCGGCAGCAGTGCTCGGGATCCTGCCGTTCGTCAAAGGCACGCTATGGCTCGCTGTTGTCGTCCTCCTCATCGGACTACGCGTGGTCGTGACGCCTGTGAACGAGGCCTACGTCATAGAATCATTGCCTCCGGCCATCCGTGGGTCGGGGTACGGACTGTTGCGAACCATCACCCTCGTCCTCAGTGCCTCAGGCTCGATGGCTGTAGGGGCGCTGGCGGACATCGGCTTGTTCGACGCGGCCTTCATTGGTATGGCCGCACTCTCGGGGATAGCTGCGCTGGCGTACGCCCTGCTCCCCCCGGACGAGCGGACGACAGTTTCACCGAGAGAGTCGGCCAAAGGAACCTGACGGGTGGAACCGGTCATAATTTGGCTGCCCGCATACTGACTCGTCAATCGAAGACGTGGCCCTTTCCGGGCACGTATTCGAACCGCTCGTTGAGGTCCGCAGGCATATCAAGCCCAAGCCCCGGCTCCTCAGGGAGAGTGACATATTGGCCGTCGCAATTGAAAGAATCGGGGAGCATCTCCTCACGCAGCGGGTTCGGGAGCTGGCAGTACTCGACGACATCGGTGTTGGTGTCGGCGGCCGCGAAGTGGCAGTTCGCGAGTAGCGAGACGCCGGTCCCCCAAACGTGCATCGCCAGTGGGATGTCGTGGGCGGCGGCATAGCCGCTAATTTTCGCCGTCTCAGCGAACCCGCCGGCGATGGTGACATCCGGCTGGAGCACGTCGACCGCGCCAGTGTCAACGACGTCGCGGAACTCGTGGCGGCCCGTCCGGCTTTCGATGCCGGTCACAGGGATATCGACCGCGTCTCGGACCCGAGCGAACCCATCAAGATTCTCCGCACGGCAGGGCTCCTCGTACCAATAGATTTGGTCGGCGTGCTCCTCTAGCGCGCGCCCAAGGCGGATGGAGTCCTTAACTGGCCAAGGGGATCCCGCGCTGCCCTGGACAGCGTCGAACGCCACTTGGACATCGGGCCCGACCGCATCTAACAGCGCCTCTACGTAGTCGACGTTCGCCATCGGATCACCCAGTGCCCGGACCTTCACGATATCAAACCCGTCTTCAGCGATCGAACGCGCCTGCTCGACACGCTCTTCTAGGGTAGCGGCGATGCCGGCGCTGCCGTACACGCGGACACGCTCCTCTGACCGGCCGCCGAGCAACTTGTACAGCGGAAGTCCGGCGTCTTGGGAGAGTACGTCGTAAATGGCGATCTCGATGGCGCCGATGACACCCAGTGGGAGTGCTCCGCGCGCCCAAAAGAGATTTTGATTATAGAGTTCTTCCCGGAGACCCAAAACGTTCTCTGGATTCCGGCCGACGACCTGCGACCGGAAGGCGTCGACGATACCGGGCACCGCTTCGCTGCCGGTCAACGCGTGGCCGGCTTCGCCCCAGCCGACGAGACCGGTGTCAGTCTCGACGCGTACCAGCGAGGCATCCCAAGACTCGATGGTCCCCGCGGACCACTCCAGTTGTTCGTCTTCAGGATAAACATAGCTCAACAGCACCGCCTCAATATCCGTTATTTCCATCTCAGAACACCTCGAACTCCTCGTAGGCGTTCACGGGATGGACGCCGTCGCGAACGGCGTCTCGGACTTCATCTTCCGTCTCGGCTAGTTCCTCGGCCTCCAGAAGTACCTCCTCGGCTATCTCTCCTGGGACGACGACGACACCGTCGACATCACCGACCACCACGTCACCAGGAGATACCTCGATGCCGCCGACGACGGCCTCGGTGTCCCACTCAAGCAGTTCCCACCGGGGGACGGCGTCGGCGGGCGTCCGGAAGCGGGAAAAAACCGGGAAATCGTTCTGTAAAATATAATCCAGATCCCGCGCTCCGCCATCCAGTACTGCACCCCGGCAGCCGTTTACCATCAAGCACTCGACGGAGAGTTCGCCGATCTGGGCCGAGTCCATCGCGTTCGTCTCGTAAATCACGACGGCGTCTTCGGGGGCGTCCCCGAGCATCTGGAGGATATTCCTGACGTTCTTTTCATTATCAACACTGCGGTTCGGCCGGCCGACACAGGGGTAGGCGATCCCGGCTGTGGTCATATGGTCCTTCAATGGTCCGATACCGGGATCGAGCGTCTGGTCTTCGTATCCTAGGTCATCAAGGACATCGGTAATCGCGCCTGGGTACAGCGATGCGTAACGGTCACACAGATCTGTCGTTGGGATGTCACCCATCATCAGTCAATATTTGCGGCCGGTGGGGCTTAAAACCACCCCGGTCCGCTCGGCGGTGTGCCGCCGAGGATTCTCGCACCGAGAACATCGAGGTCTTTGAGGGAGGCCTCGACGCCTTTCGGCGTCCAGGAGTTGATGACGGCGTTTATGTCGACTCCAGCAGTCCCGCGGTGACTCTCCGTCCGATACCTTCCATCTATCCCGTCACGATAGCGGATTCGCCGGTGTAGTCGTAGTTCGTGGTCCCGCCCTGGTGGTGTTTAGTCAACGGCATTGTGCCAGCGGGCGAAGGCTTGGAGACAGAATTCGGCTGTTTTTGCGTCGACGTGACTGAAGAAGTTCGAAAACGACGAGGTTCGACGTTTGAGTTCGCGGAAGATTCATTCGACAGCATTCCGATTTCCGTGACGACGCATCTGAAATCAGAGTCCTACTATAGTAGCGTTTGCAACTGATTACTCATCCGATCGCACGCTGTCGTGCGATCGTGTGAGCGAAGACTTGCAAACGTTACTATAGGTGAATTGCAGTTTGGAGATGTTGGGCGCCATCGACGAGAAACACGGCAGTTTCAACATCATGTTTCTCGCGCAGTTCCTAGAGGAACATCGCGGTGAGGGCGGTCGTCGTCGTAAACAGTCGCACGTGAAGCAGGTGATTCGTCGCCGAATCAGGGACGGCGTACAGCCAGTATTGCTCGTCGTTGACCCGAATCACGATCTCGTCAAGCGCGATGTGATTCGGGCGTTGGCCCGCGTCGAGCTGTAGATCGGCTTTCTGGACCCAATCGTAGATTGCTTTGTGACTGCGGTGGACACCCAGCCTATTGAGGAAATCAATGGTATTCGACAGCGACAACCCCGCTAAATGCATCTGAATTCCCATAGCCTGCTCGGGTGTCCGCTCGCGGGCAGTGTTCAGATAATACTACTAGTAATGATCGAGTTGCAAATGGAAATCTACGGAGCTACGGCAGTTCTGGCGTCAAATCCAACTACTGAGATACACGAAGACACGGTTACTAACCGTTAGCTTGGTTTATATTATGACCGCCGAAATCAGCTGATAGAGTGGCTCTGAATTCAGTATTACTATCAGTTTCATCTGAACACTGCCCCCTCGCTAGTCCAAAACACTATATCGTCACCGGGGAGGTTTGTTCGGGGAGCAGAATTTCCATAAGTAAACACGACCCACCAAGGCAAGGGGACCATTTATTGATCATCAGTCGTCCTGTACTGTCATGAATCCGTCCGAGCAACTGGTAGTCCCGGAAAAAGATGTTATAGAAGCTTCTGGAGAGCGCGAACTCCCAGAACTCGGGGTCATCGAGCAGATCTGGGATACCGATCCGATTCACCCCGAGGAAATTCCGAACAGGACCGCCGAGGCAGTCGACGCACTTGATTTCGCTGATGTCCCTGACGGCGGCGAGGTCGCCATCGGCGCCGGAAGCCGAGGAATTGCGAATCTGGCCACGATCGTCCGCGGAGTCGTTGACACAGTCAGTGACTCGGGCTACGAACCGTTCGTCTTTCCGGCAATGGGGAGCCACGGCGGGGCGACTGCCGAGGGCCAACGGGAGATGCTCGCCTCGCTCGGTGTCACTGAGGAAACCATCGGCTGTGAGATCCGATCGAGTATGGATGTCGTTGAGGTGAGTAAAACGCCGGATCGCGGTGTCCCAGTCGTGGCTGATAGTCACGCCGCCGCAGCCGACGCTATCATTCCGGTAAATCGGGTGAAACCGCACACGGACTACGACGGCGCCGTCGAAAGCGGCCTCTCGAAGATGATCGTGATCGGGATGGGCAAACAACGAGGTGCGAAGATCGCCCACGAGTGGGCCGTTGATTGGAGCCTGCGGAATATGATTCCGGAAATCACCGGTCAACTACTCGAATCGTTGCCAATCGTCGGCGGCGTCGCTATTGTTGAGGACCAGCACGACGACACCGCCATTATCGAGGGCGTCCCCCCGGCTGGCTTTTTGGATCGAGAGGCGGAGTTACTAGAAACTGCCTACGACATTATGCCGACGCTGCCCTTCGAGGAGATAGATGTCTTGGTCGTGGACGAACAAGGCAAGGACATCAGCGGGCAGGGTATGGATACAAACGTCATCGGCCGGCGTCCGTTCGCGATCCAAGAGCCTGAGCCTGACTTACCCGATATCAAGCGTATCTATACTCGGGGGCTGACGGAGACCACCCACGGCAACGCAATGGGGATGGGATCCGCCGACTTCGTCCACGCTGACCTCTTGGATGAGCTTGAGGCCTCGACAACACTGATTAACGCCATCACGGCGAGCACGACTCGTGGCGTCCGGCTGCCGCCAGTTGTCGAGACAGACCGCGCAGGCATCGTCGCCGCGCTATCGACCATCGGAGTCGTGGAGCCTCAGGACGTGCGCATTCTCCGAGTACGGGACACAATGCGTCTGGGTCAGTTGTACGCTTCCCCCGCGCTCGTCGAAGAGGCGCGGGGCCGAGACGACCTCGCCGTCATCGCCGAAACGGACCCGATCGAGTTCGACGACGGCCAGTTCGTGGCTCCCTCGCCAGGCAGTTGAGTGGGTACATTATCAACATTTAATATCCTCTCAATTCTTCGTCTGTATGATGAAATTCGTTCGGTACACAACAGACGCGTCTCCACAGTGGGGCGTCGAACACGACTCTAAACTCCACCCGCTCTCGGGACTACCCGACGGGCCGCCGGATCTTAGCGATCTGGCGAACCCGTCCTACCGCGCAGCGGTACGGCGTGCGCTCCAAGACGGAGCACTACCCTCGCGGGCAGCAGACGATGTTCGACGCCTGGCGCCCGTCCCTCAGCCCGGACAGATCGTTTGTGTCGGACTCAACTACCACGACCACGCAGAAGAGCAGGACGAGGAAGTGCCCGATCGGCCTCTCCTGTTCGCGAAGTCCCCGTCAGCAGTGACAAACCCCGACGATCCGATCGTGCATCCCGCTGCGACCGACGAGGTCGACTACGAGGTCGAACTCGGGATCGTCATCGGTCGAACCGCTCGCAACGTCGACGCCGCGAACGCGCGCGAGTACGTTGCTGGCTATACCATCGTCAACGACGTGAGTGCGCGGGATGCCCAGTTCGACGACGGTCAGTTTTTCCGTGGGAAGAGTTACGACACCTTCGCGCCAATGGGGCCTGCACTCGTCACAGACGATTCTGTCGATCCGAACACGGTAGACGTCGAACTCCGCGTCAACGGCGAGGTGAAACAGTCATCGAGTACGAAGGAGTTCATCTTCGATGTGGACGAAGTGGTGGAGTATATCAGCGGCATCACTACGCTCCGTCCAGGCGACGTGATCTCGACAGGAACGCCCGGTGGCGTCGGCATCTTCCAGGACCCACCGGACCTGCTCGAACCGGGTGATACCGTCGAAGCGGAGGTCGAGGGTATCGGCGTCCTTGAGAACCCAGTGGTCGCAGCCGAAGGCGACAGGTAGGTCTGTGCCGTCGACCAGCTCTGATCACGATATTGTCACGAACGCGGCAAATGTTATCGACTGCTAGCCAGACGCTCTCGCCATCGATGCTGTCGAGGCAGGCATCGCCGCCGCGCACCCAGAGATGGTGCTCGATGAGACGGTGTCCCTAAACGGGACAACGCTCCGCACCGACAACGCGACCTACGACCTCTCCGGGTTCAGGGAGGTAGTCGTCCTCGGTGACGGGAACGCGACCGGGCACGTTGCGAGCGTTTTGGAGTTGATCTAGGGCGAAATTATCTACGACGGCGTCGTCCTGACGAGCGTCGACACCGACGGTTTCGACGAACCGACAGAGTACTCCGGCGCGCTGGTGGATGAGGCGACTGCAACGCCGGCGACGGAGGCCCGCGCAGCGCTGGCGACGAACGACGTGACGCCGTTTCTACGGGATCGCGACGAACATCTCAGCACCGGAGCGACGGGGACAAATGTGAATGACCTCAGAGTAACGCTCGTTCCCTATGGCGTTTTGGATTGTTGAATTTGATTTATTCAGGCGGAACATATTTTATCATCGGAGAACAAACCGTGGATATGGCCCAGACAAACACGGCTGAAAATCCCATCCAGGCCGCCGAGATCACTGTTGCCGTTCTCAGGGGGCTTAAGGAGATCAACGGCGGTGGGGTCACCGAGCTTGCTGATCACCTTGGTATGTCCAAGAGCCGCGTCCATAATTACCTCACAACGCTACGGCAGGAGGAATACGTTGTCAAGGAGGGGACGACCTACGACGTTGGGTTGCGCCTTGTGGGGCTGGGGACCTACGCTCGCCACCAGCAGGAGATCCATCAAGTCGCAAAGCCGGAACTTGAAATCTTAGCAGAGGAGACTGGCGACCTCGTGAACCTACTTGTTGAGGAGTACGGCAAAGGTATATATCTTCATCGTGAACAGGGTGAGAACGCTGTGGAGGTTGACTCTTACACGGGCCACCGCGTCCACCTTCATAACACGGCTCTCGGGAAGGCAATCCTGGCGGAACTGCCTCACGAACGGGTTGAGGAGATCATCAATCAACACGGTCTCCCGGCGACGACTGAGAACACCATTACTGAGCGCGACGAGCTGTTTGATCGGCTTGATCAAGTCCGCGAACAAGGTGTTGCTTTTGACGACGAGGAACGTCTTCCAGGTCTCCGCTGTGTCGCCCACGCCGTTACCGACAACGATGGAGAGGTCCACGGCGCCATCAGCGTTTCAGGTCCCTCTAGTCGGATGCAGGGAGACCGGTACGAGGAAGATATTCCTCAGAAGCTAGAGGAAGCCACGAACATCGTGAGCCTCAATATGAGCTACTCGTAAGCCGTCATAGTATCTCCTGACAGCGGTTGGTCTGCCAGTTATGTTATATGAATTATGTTCTATTATAGAACACTAACTTGATAATGTGACGAGTGGATTATTTCATTTTGGAAGGCATACATAATTAGATTAATGAAACGTTTTATTATTAGCTCAACGAGTAATAGCAGATAAGATAAGCGAGACGTTAAAGTCTCGTAATGACTTTTGATGCTCAGAGTCTGTCGCCTCCAGTGGATCCAATATCGATAATGTAACGCTTGATGCGGTCGTTGGAAATTATAGTAGTACACAAACTGTCCAAGCCACTGGGCGACAGCAGTCTGACTGCCGACCCACGAATTATGGAAGCGGTCAACTCTCATTTTGAGGGTGTGAAACCATTTTTCGATGAGGCTTCGATCAACGTAGTCAAGATGACCGCTCAGATCTAATCGAAAGAGGGCAGTCAGGTATCCATAGCCATCGACCAGAAATTCAGTATTTGAGAGATCGTGTTTTTCGGCGAGCTGCTCAAGAAACTCTGTTACTGGATCGGTACCTCGTCGGTCGAAGAGGTTGACACCGAGTAGTAGCTTTGAGTCGAGGTCTATTGCAGCGTACACCCAAGACAATATATTTCTGATATTAGTAATATAAATATTAGAAGAGGAATGGGGTTGATTCAGTAAATAGGGTTTTGTACACCCTTTTCCGAAACGAGGTAAGGGGAGTCGTTCACTGCAGTTGACCGTGGATCTTTGCCCGGGTGACCGACTGCAGGGGATGGGACAGAGTGTCGTTGGTACAGGCCGCAAGAAATCAGCGTTAGGTTATATTCACTACTCCATCACAGGCCTTTCGTGGGCCGATATTCCGACCGCCCTTCCAGCACATCAGATTGATCCTGATCAACATCACAGACTTTTATAAATGGCTGGACTTCCTGCCTCACTTCTATGAGCAAGCGGGAATCATCGCTTGTGTGAACGCGCCCTATGAGCGGGCTGATATATCGATTATGCCCTTATGCGAGACACATTCATTGATGAATTCTTTCAATAGGTAGCGGGGAATTCGTGGAAGACTATATCTGGACACAGACACTCTGCGTCTTATCCCTGCAAATTCAATCCGTCTGCTCGTATGGGTACAGACATCAAACAGAATCGATCTTGCTGAGTGCTTCTGTTGCGATATCGCCTAACTCACCAGCTTCGATATGCGAGTACCTCTCACGAATCATCTCCTCCGAATTGTCGAGATATCGGGCAGCCACGGTGTATCCGAATGCCCGAACAAGAACCTCACCCATCCCCCGGCGACCGCCGTGCGGTGCTAAATACTCGTGTTTTGGATGATCGACATCGATCTCCGTGGCTTCCGTGAGTCGCTTGAGGGTCGACCGTGCCCCGTCCGTCGTAATCGACGGCAGGCGGATATCCTCGTCGAGCGCCAGCAGGAGGTCGCGAGCGTATTCCTCACGTCGCTCTTCAATCACATCCGGATGTGCCCCACAATCAGCTAGCTCTTCCTGTACGAATCCTGCAAGCGTCCGCTGGTCGAGTGTCGGGAATACAGGCCATCGTTCCGTCGGCGGGTCCATCAGTTTCCGGTAGCTCCGCAACGGGGAGATAACGGGGTCGGGGAGAGGAGCAGCATCCCACTGCTGTTTCTTCCGATAGACGTCCATACTCCTGTCGTCAAGGGAGAGGTCCTCCCAGCGGACGCCACGGCGTCGCGGGTCGTCGGGGTCTCGGAGGAGTTCACCCACGCGGACAGCCGTATACGCGATGACGAACACCAGAGCCCGGTCACGAGCCGCCTTCAGCGCCGTATACCGGGCTCGTTGCTTGTCGAGTGGACCCACGTCATCGGGAAGGGTGGTGTATGCCTCGATGGCCTCACGCGCCTGCTCGTCTACGTGCCGTGTGAGAGCGTGGCGCTGCTCGGGCGTCCGGGCCTGCTGGTCACCAGGCTTCCGGCCGTCGTCGTCAGGCAGCGGCGCTGTCGCGCTCGCTCGCTGAGCGTAGTGTGCTTCGAGATACCCCTCGTTGACGCACCAGCCACACCACGCCGAGATGTAGGCGCAGTAGGTCTGGACTGTGTTCTGCTTGAGTCCGGTCACCAGAAGGGTGCCGAGCGTACTCACGAAAGACTCGCTCGTCAAGGTCGACAAAGGTCGGGGGCGGTCGACGTCCTCGGGAGTGATCTCGGTCCAGTCTTTGTCGCCGCGCTCACCGGCGGTCCATTCCGCAAATCGGTCGAGTTCGTGAGTGGCGATGCGGCGGTAGTTACCACCCTCGCCACCGCGGCCCTTGTCCGGCAGGTAGCACCCGAAGGAGCGTCACACCGGCCGCTTTGAGGGCTCCTGGTTGGTGTTGGCATCGATATACGGGGTCAACAGCCTCCGAGCCGCCCAGGTAGGAGATTATGGCCGTCGTGACCTGCTAGATGAAATCGTCGGTGACTGACCCCTAGCGGCCGACGCCATGGAGATTGTCTATCAGGGTGGCGAGGTCTAGGCCAGCACGTAGCTCTGCCGGCCCGGTTCCCCACGGACCTACGCCTCGCTCGGCACGGTGAAGCCGAACAATGCCCTCATATACCTTGCCGATAGGCACGCATCAAATCCATCCTCCGAGGTAGGATCAGTCGCGACGAACCTTCCATATAGCAATATACGATTTACAACTCATATGCAGAATCAGATTCTAAGCGTAGAAGTTCTAATAACCCCGATATCGTAGTTTTAGCATTCCCGTACTCTGCACTTGTGCTTACTCGAATAAGCACAAGTGGATTTTAGTGGGTCGCCGCCCTCGGGTCAGCCATCCCAATGCCCGAACGCCGGCCAACCGATACAGAGGCCCACAAACCCCTGGAAAAAGCCGTTGAGGAGTGGGTACAAAAGAAAGCCAAGCCTGGTGGCGGCGGGAACTACGCCCGCGAAGCCGACCGTGTCCTCACGGCGTTCATCGACTGGACGCCCGACTCCGTCGAGACCGTACGCGACATCTCACGACGAACAATGATGCAGTACGCCGAATACCTCCACCGTCGAACCGGCGCACGCGTCGCGGATCAGGACGATGAGGCAGGTATCACAGGACGGACTGCTCAGCAATATTACGCTCTTGTCCGCGCGTTTTTCACCTACTGCGTAAAGTGGGGATACCGCGAAGAGAACCCCGCCGAGCACAAGCCGGCTCTGGAGGAATTGCCCGATGCGTCGCTCGGCGCGAACGGTAATCGCCAGCAGTTCTGGAGTCCGCAGGAGCGAACAGCCTTCGTACGGTACGTGGATGAGCGTGCGCACGACGCGATCTCCGAACGAGGGAGCAACGCTTTAGAGGAAGGGCGGGACCGAGCGCTCGTCTACCTATTCGCGTACTCTGGCGCGCGGAGCGCTGAACTTCTCCGTGATCCCAATGATTCGCGCCGGACTGGTGTCACATGGGCGGACGTGGATCCCGAAGCGGGTGTGATTCGGGTACTGGGGAAAAGTCAAACAGCCGGTGAGGAGGTGCAGTTACCAAGTCAGGCCCGCTCGGCCGTAGAGCAGTATCGCAAGATTCTGGACCCACCGACGGAGGAGTGGCCGGTGTTCCCGACACAGCACGCGCCGTCGTTATACGAGTGTGCGCGTACGGAGCTTGGCAATCGCGTAGATAGCTTGGAGGCCGAACTCGAGGCAGACGGTCCAGACGCAGTTCTACGTCGGTATGGGATTCCCCCACCATCGATCACCACTGAGACCGTTCGGAATATCTTCCGCCGCCTCTGCAAGGAGGGTGAGATCCCCGTTGAGGGTGAGCACGAGTACTTGAAACCGCACGGAGCGCGCCGCGGTGCTGGCGAGGCCCTCTATCGGGCAGAGGGTGCTTCAGCAGCTCAACGTGCGCTTCGCCACGAAGATCCGTCCACTACATCAAAAATGTACAGTCACATTGAGGCGAGCGAGCAGGCAGAAGTCGCGAGTGACGCGTTCGAGAAAGTCGACGAACAAACCACGACCGAGGACGATGTCAGCTGAGAACATCTCGATCACTCGATTAAGCCCGGAACAAGCGAGTAACACATTCACGTCTCACAACCGGGGTAGCAGACGGGAGACCATCGATATCTCGGCAGTCTTGGAGGCCGGTGATTTGGAGGCGTACGCGATACAGTACGAAACAACGGCCCAGAAATACTGGATCCAGATCCACGAGCAGGATTCGAGCGAGAGTTTCAGGCACGTGGTTGAAGATCGTGCTTGCGGATTTTCTCTACGAGCTCGGGCACGATGTTGCCCGTCCGCTTGAGGAGTGGGGGCAGGATGAGTGGCGAGTTATCGACCGAGAGATAGCGTACACGTGTTTCGAGCGGCGGCGAACAGTCGTGCCGAGATCGCATATTTCGATAGCGGCATCCACATTATCGGTGAGGTTGGGAACTGTTCGGCGAAGAAGCTCATAGGGGGTGGCGTGGATGCCGATAACGCGGTTTTCTTGTTGTGGCCGTACGAGTGGATGGAGTTCGAAACCGAACGGTCAAAACCGGTCATAGACATCAGCGAGATTGATGAGCCGATCTCGGCAGCGGACGCGTTCCCGGCACGGTTTGATATCACTGCAGCGATTGTGGCCTTCATTCGTCCAGATGAGGACCTCGCTGACTGTCTCTATCCCTAGTGGCACGCGAAGAGGACGTGGTGTTTAGGAGGATAACCGGCACACTCCGTTCCGAACTCGCTCTCGACCTCGACTGCATTCGTCTCGACAGCATCCACCGGCTCGAAGTCATCAAAGACGCCCTCACACTGATGGATGATCTCGACGGAGAGATCCCCCTCTTCGTTGGTTGTCTACCGAAACTTGTCCCCCGCGTTCCGCACGTGTTCTGTATCGTAGCTCATCTTGTATAGAGTTACGAAACTAAAAAATCGTAAACGTACTGCTTTTTTATTAGGGCTCTTCGCCGCGGCCCCGGGAGACCGTCAGATTAACCAACAAATTCGTTCAGTCCAGCTTAGTGTTGGTTAATCACGATGCCGGTACTCCATATCTCACTATCAAGCACATCCGTGTACTCTACCAGACATCCGATAACTTTAGCGAGCGCCCCCTGGTCCTCGCACTGTGTGCGTGGGCCTTCGTCCGAACGAGGTCACGCGCCTCCACACGCGCCAGTTCGTCCCAAGCGAAGAGTGATACTTGGACGCCTCCGACTTCGGTCGCAACCCAAGCGTTATTACTCAGTACACGAATTATGTATTGTATGTCGAAAGCGACGGGGGACCCCGAACGCGCCATTAATGGCCTTATGTCAGTGGCACAGCTACTCGAAGAGCCACGGCTCGCTCGCCTCTACACGTATATCCTCCGTGAAGGCGAAGTGACGATTGATGAAATCGTCGCCGACATCGACACGCCCCGCACGACCGCGTATGCGGATACGGGGACACTCGTTGATCTCGGGGTACTCACACGGGATGAAACGCAAAAAACGCACACCTACACGGCCATCCCGATTACCCTTACTGCGAACCTCGATGGCGATACATACACGATCACGCCCACACTCGTCGAGGCAATCGGCCGGTCGCCCCAGGATCAGGATCTCGACCTGCTGATCGAGAAATATGGCGTAGGCAAGCTCGCTGCGGCACTCACGTACGCGATCCCGTATGTCGAGGGCGGTATGACCGAACGCCTCGCAGCACGCGAACTCAACCTTCAACCTGCGCTCGGGATTGCGGTACTCCAGGCACTCCGCGAGGTGATTCTCGACATACGGGGGTACGATCCATATTTCGACCAAATTCGGAATGCGCGTGACAAGCCGGTCGACGAGGAAGCATAGGAATTCTCTCATATATGCAAGGGACGACCGAGTCGATGCCTGAGAACGCGGTATGGATTGCTGATTCAGGCGTTTTCATTGCCTGTGGCCGCCAACAGCGGAACAAGTATACAGCGCTGGAACGGTTCGACCAGCGGAACGAGATTACGTTTGTGGTTCCGCAGCGGGTGTATGAGGAACTTGGCGGTGCGCCAGACCGCAGTACGCCCGGCCAGACACCGATTAACAGTGCGATTGATACTGGATGGGTAACCGTCGCTGACGAGTTAGATTACACGAGTCCGACGGTATCTAGCGTTATGGACGGTGTGCGTGGCTTCATTGCACGTGAGTCGAATCGCTCGGAGGACAACATCGAGAAAGCGGATACCGCGCTTGGTGGCGTCGCAGCCCGCCTCTTAGAGAGCGGGAAGGCCGTGTCTATCTGTGTCCTCACCACGGATGACGATGCAGGGAACGGCGTTCTCACTGCAATCGAAGCTCATGGGTTCGACGGGCAAATTACGTTCAAAGATGGCTTTGAATTGATTGCAGAGATCACGTGATCGAGACCCTCAACCGTCAGTGACACCTTCGATTAGTTTCATCATTACCCCAGCAAATGATCGAGATGGTCGGGCATTGATTCACTGATTCACAGAATCTGTGATTCAATGAAACAATAAATCAGGGAGTTAAGGAGTACTTGATTCTTGGAATCCAATAGGATGTGGCGAGTTATGAAGTCATTGAATCAAGAAATCAGTGAATCCAAGAGATAAGGACTCAATGAATTACCGACTCCGAGAAGCACAGAGTCACTAATTCAGTAACTGCCAGTAGCAACCACCATTCCACGACCAGCAAAGCGGGGATTCCAGGATGTGTTGAGTCAATGAATCAGTGATTCTTTGATTTCCACCAAATACAACACCCAAATCGCCTGTTAGCGGTTTATACCACGGAATACGGGACTTTAGAATTTCCAGAGCGGGATTAGATGTCTGACGTGGATTTATGAGTCATTGAATCAATGATCGTACTATGACCGAGTCACCTCGTGGCTGGGGCGTCACACCATCGACCGGTATTCCCACGATCGCCTTCGGCAATCAGAAGGGCGGGACTGGGAAGACCACAGCGACGATAAACAGTGCAGCGGCACTGGCCTCGCGAGATCACGATGTCCTCGCGATCGATATGGATCCACAGGCCGATATGACGAAAGGCCTGGGACTCGGCCCGGGTGACGACAACGACCCCTCAAGCCCGAAGAACGACCTTCCAAATACGCTCGCGACTGATAACGCGAATCTTCTCGATGTCCTCGTCGACAATCCACGCACGCACGACACGACACTCTCAGAAATCGTAATCCATAGCGACGATTACGAACACCTGAACTTCGATCTCGTGCCGAGCCACAAAGACATGGGGCTTGCCCGGGATTGGATGGACGATGCAAGTGCTCGTCTCTCGCTGAAAACTGCCCTCGAGGACCTGGTGGAGGACGGTTACGACTACGATTTTATCTTGATCGACTGCCCGCCGGATCTCTCGGTTCTGACGGATGCGGCATTTATCGCGGCGCAGAACGTGTTCTTAGCCGCTCAAACCCAAGCGACATCCCGAGATGCCCTAGACGATCTCTGGGACCAGCTGGAATCCATCGAGGACAACCAACAGATCGAGATTGCGATCGTGGGACTGCTGGCAAACATGTATAGAGACGATGGGCAGTCACAGAAGTTCCTGGAGGCGTTTGACGAGTCATATGCGTCACTAGCGCCGATTTTTAAGCTTCCAATGCGGGTAGCGATACAGCGCGCGTGGGACAACGGCTGCGATATTTTCGAGTGGGAGGACGCCAACGACCAGCAAGTCGAGCGCGATCTCTTCCTGGAGGTAGCGGAGACTATGGAACGAGCGTTCGACAAAACGCAGGTGGAGGTGTAAGGATGCCCCGAGGAATGGACGAGCGATTCGAAGACCCGTCAGAGGAAGCAGAGGACGAAGAAGTCGCGAACGACGACGAGACAGCAGAGGCGACGTCGGAAACAGAGAGACAAGACCGTGAACCTGCAGCCGCCACAGAAGAGCAATCAGGTCAGGAGAAGGGTGCTGGCTCGGCGGGTACTAAGTCTCCCACTGAGGAGGCAACAGAAACTGATGATGAACCATTGAACATCCGGGAGGACTGGGACTCAGCCACGATATACGTTGAACCGGAACAGAGCGAGGATATCGAGGTTACATTCACGCGGCTGAAAAAACAGTTGAAGCGGGAGGACGTCACACTCGAGAAGAACAAGCACTTCTATCGTGGGATTTTCGAGGTAGCGTTCGGCGAGCACCCCGAAGAGACGAAAGAGAAAATTCGCGAACTGGCAAAGCAAGATGCTGATCAGTGAATCATTGAATCATAGATATTTAGGATAGAATGAGGGGAGCCGGCTTCGAGGTGGCCACTAAGAAGGCAGTGCTCGTGTTCGTCGAAAAAATCGATGCCTCGATGCAGACCCACAGGCTGAGCGAGACTACGTGTGTAGAGAGAACTACGCTACTGATAATGAGTGTGGCAGATTCTGGGTCTGCCTCATCAATCCAGACGACTACATCTGCGAGAGCAAGTGCGAATCGCTCGATACTGCTATCTCCTACGGGTAATAGTCAGTGAGATGGAATCACTCGATCACGAAACACGAGGATTCAAGCGACACGATCCTTCGCGGTATTCGTCGGTTCGTTGGTGAGTACGAGATTCCGATTGGAGTTGTCGTCCACCACAACAGTCCGCTCCAACAGGACGGCAATTTGGTTCATATCCCTTCCTGGCTGTTCTGCTACCTCTGTCGGGTTTGAAGCCGGTACCGGAGTCAGTCTAGTCAAGTGCCCTATGATGCGAAGCATAAAATGAGAGTGTACCGTCACAAAGTCTATGACATTGTTTGAGGGACGGCAATCAAACACCGATCACGCCGAACTCATCGCTCCAGTGGCGGACCTGAGCACTCAGCTTCGCCGATGAGCGGGGACTTATCTGAACGAAACGAGACCTACCCCGCACCGAGTGCTCTCAAGACCGTCTTCAAGAAGCATCATTGTTACTACGAGAGCCAACGCGGAGAAACTGCCCTGCTGCAACGAGGCGACGAACGGGGGGTCCGCCGTGCTCACGCTGGCCGTGTCATCTTCGAGCTGCTACAGAACGCACTTGACAGAGCTGAGGCGGAGATCACCATCAACGTCGTGGAGACGCCAACCTTAGCCAGCTCCTACGCTCTCGTCGTCACGAACGACGGACTTCCTATCTCAGTCGACCCCGAGTTCGATTACCGTGACCCACCGGAAGAGGCCGATCGACCGGACTTCAATGCACTCTGCTCGGTCCATCTATCGAATAAATCACCTGATGAGAGCGTCGGGAACAAGGGAGTCGGGTTCCGATCGGTCTTCTGGTTGAACGACTGGGTCCGTGTCTGGAGTCGACACGAGGATGGTTGGTGGGGGATGGAACTCCACTCGCATTTGGATGACGGGATTTGGAGCGAGCGCCTCGACTCCCCCGACGTATGGCGGGGTCACGAAAGGTTCCTCGAGACGACCGAGCCCACCTACTCAGACATCGGTACACGCCCGAGCTATCACTTCCCGCTCCCGCTGATGAGTAAGGGGCGACCGTCACCAATACCAGACGGAGAGGTCACCACCGGCGTTGTGGTCCCGATTCCTATGAAGCGAATGGACGAGGTCTCGAAGATGATGGAAAATCTCAGGGAGAGCCATCTCCACTTCGCCGGGCTGTTCGAACACAGCCGCGGACTGACTGTGAGAGCCGAGACATCGGACCGCTGTTTCGAGCGTCGGACCTGGCCGACCGACGGAACGTGGAGCGAGGATTCCGGCCGATCGATGGCGTTCTGGAGATCGGAGCCTCACTCATCGACATCGCTCGCAGAGGAAGCTGCAGAAGCCGACTACGACCTCTCGAACCCTGGTGCTGCAATCAGCTGGCCAGGGTCAGATGCTAAAGATGCCGAGGGGAAGCTCTACGGCTATCTCCCGACGGAGCTGGATGCACCATTCGGGATCGATTTCAACGGCGATTTCCTCCTGCAGCCTGATCGTAAAGGGCTGACCGTTGAGGACGATATCGTCGGTCGATACAACCAAGCGCTCCTCGAGGCTGGAGCCGAGCTCCATCTCCTCAAACTCCTTGAGGAGGTTGGTGTCCCACAGAGTACCGTCGAGTGGACGAGAATCAACCCCGAAGACGTCGAGCGCGTCGAGGGACGAGATAACGATACCATCCGCCGCGACTTCTGGTCGCTCCTCGACCCAGGGGCAAGCGGAATCCCTGCTCGGAGAATCGAAGACTACCTCGCAGCGCTTCTCTTCGGCGACGATATGGAGGCCCGAGAATCGTACGAGCTCTGGGCAGAGCTGGCCGACCAGTACTTCCAGAACCAGAACGACATCCAGATCAGCGAATGCGATCGATTCTGGCGGGTGTCCAGATCGTGGTTGGACCATCACTGCGGAAAGGGCTGCGGGACCGTGACGCTCGGAAAGTACGCCGATGCCCTGTGCGACGCACTCCGCGAGCGAGAGACTCCGCTCATCCCGGTCGAGAGCGAGGCTGAAGAATCAGTTCGGGTCCCGCTGCCGACGACCCAATCAGGCCGCGAGGTCTGGGAGACCGAGAAGAGCGACCGGGTGCTGTTCGTCAGAGACGACGAAAACGACCGTCGGCTTCCCCTCCCTACCAGTCTGCGAGAGGCAGGTTGTTCCGTGACCACGTTCGAGTTCCCCTCGTTGTTCGTCGGCAGCGATAGCTCGTCGCTCGGAGAACGGTCGTTCAACCCTGTGCAGTTGCTCTCCGAGATCCGCCAGCTTCGGAACTCCCCAGCCCGCTTCAATTACCAGCCCTTGGCAGAGGATGCCGACCGAGCAGCGATCCTCCAGCGCGAACTGATCGGATACGCTGCGGAGCTGTTCCTCTACGAACGCTACCAGACCGACCCGTTCGGAGAGAGCGATGGATACGGGATGGGATGGCGATTCCTGTCCGGAGACTCGAGCGGTACCGAGCAACGGGCGGGTCGATCGATTGCGACACTCCATCTACCCGTCGATGGTACACTATGGGCGCCCGCCCGTCAACTCACCATCGACCAGGTCGACATCGACAGACTCGGCGACCTCCCGCCGTCTCTCGATATTCAATCATTCCTACTGTTCTTAGGTTGTGGGCCGGAACCTCCTGAGGGAGGTATCCCACTGACCCTCATCGAAGGTGGACAAGACACCATCGTCGATGCGCGAGCCATCCCGCCGACCATCGTTCCCGCGGAGACACGGCCCAGCGCCCCGACGATGCCACAGCTCTCGGACGAGTCGTTCGACGATGACCGTCCGTCCGAGGCGACGTTGGTCTCGATTGCAGACGCCTGGGACGTCTGGTTGTCTGACCTCATCGAGCAGGAAATCGCCGAACGAAGAGATGAGGACGATTCGTCGAGAGCGTCGACGAATCTGGTTCCACCGCTCGCCAAACGGCCATGGTTCCCCGTCCAGAGCGCCTCCAAATCAACAGAAGACCCGACCGGACACGCGGAACCCCCACGATATCTCTCTGATGCCCCTGCCGGGGTTGCTCCTCGTGATGTGGTCGTGCTCCCGACGCGCTCTTACGGGCGAAAGCGCGTCCTGTGGAGTGTCGACCAAGGGTCTGAGTACGAAGAAGTCCTGATGACGCTCGGTGCGCTGGACGGAATATCCGAGGGAGTCCTTGAGAGGCATAATGCCGCCCCCGCACGCAGACTCGCCGACCGTCTCCAAAACCTCGACTTGACAAGTGTCGAGGGCGACTCCTCCGCTCGGGATGCACTCATCGGGCTGTACGAGCGAGTCCTCCAGGCCATCGTCTCCAACGATTCGGCTGAGTCAAGGACCAATCTCCCACCGTTGTTGACGTATCATCCCGCGGAGACATCTGCAGGGTTGCACGAACGCCATCTTGAATGGCGACAGCTCTCTGGAGAACCCGCCTACATCATCACGAACTCCGACGACCGAGATCAGATGCGTCGGGTCTTCCACTCAGTCCCCCTCGTCACCGCGGTGCTACCGAGCCAGTCCGTTGACGACTCGTCGCCGTTGCAATCCCGCCTCCTCACCGTCAACCGTCAGGTCCGATTCGACGAGACCGACAGAGATACCGACGATAGGATCTCCGAGAAACAGGAGACGATTGAACGATTGCTCCCACGCCTCTTGGCGCTGAGCGAAGCCGTCAGACATCTTGATATGGACAGCGACATCATCGGCAGATGGCACGATGGTCGGTTCCAGCAGGTCGAAGACGCATGGGTGGAGTACACTCTCTCCGCGGGCGGACGGGAGCTCGACTCCAAGGAACGATACAGAGGCGAAGATGGCAATACGTTCTTCGTGGACACAGACGCCCCCACCATCGTGTTCGATGGAGTTCTGGGCGAGTCATCACACGACCTGACACCGTTTGGTGAGGCCCTCGCAAACCTCCTGTTCGAAGATCAACGTCAGGTTGGTATCCTCTTCGAGCGGGCCCTGACGGAGTACGATCACGACGGTGTCGACCGTCTCGACAGATTCGTCGACCGGAAGGATGCCGGACCTCTCGTGAGTCAGTACACCCAGCTGCTCTACCCGCTGGACGAGGCCGCAAAACGAAATCTGTTTGATACGACCAGAAGTGTACTGGGGGAGTTCGATCTCACACTCGACCCGTCAATCGAATCTCCCACCCAGCTGTCCTCACTCGGACCAACGGATATCGTGATGGGCGAGTGCTCCGACGTTGTGCGCGACGAGGAAATCAACCGCCGGTTTAACGAACTCGACCTCACCAAGGAGCAAGATCGGTTCAGGCCTCGGTTCTTATGCTCCCACGAGCATTACCTCCGGTGGCAGCGCTGGTTCGACGACCAGCAACCACGGCTGGTGACGTATCTGGTCAATCTTGTCTCGTCGAACGGGGTGGAGGATGCAGACGAAGAGACCGTCGAGCAGTCCCTCGAAGAGTTCATCGACTCCGCCGTCCATCGGCTCACGTTTGACCCATCTCGGGCCGTCGTCCGCTGGCTATCCGAGGTGGATTACACTGCTTCGATTCCATCCTCGAAGATTCCCGATTCGGAAGCCTTGACCGACGAGATTCGACGTTTCTCGCCACGCTACAAATCAATCTCGAAGATCGAAGACGCGAGCGATGCAGGATGGACTCGAGATGGACCAGAGGGTCTGAAAAGTCACCCGAACGATAACGGAACGTTCGACCGACAGGAGATGGCGCGGAAGCACAAGGCTCAGAAGATAGTCGGCGACGAGGCAGAAGTGGCGCTGCTGGACTGCGTCCGTGACGAAACCCTCTCTGCATTAGAACACGCCGATAGCCCAGATATCTTCGAGGCGGCCCGAGAGGCCCTGCTCTCACCGTTTCCCGAAGGTGCCACCCGGTCGTCGGTCCGTGACGCATGGAACGAATGGCGAGCGACCAACGATAAATCAGCACTGGCTCGGGGTCTGCACATCTCTCGTGTCTGGGATGGCGCTGGATTCGATATTGTTGGGCTCGCACACAACGACGGTGGGTTCCGACCGATCAGATATGAGGCGAAGGCGCTCTCCGGTGGCCCCGTGAGCAACGTCCATCTAAGTGCGAACCAGATCTCGGTCTATCGCCGTGTATGTCTACAATCCAATCCCGAAGAGGCGTGGCGGTATCAGGGCGACTGGCGACTCGTCGGGGTGCTCCCGGATGAGTCAGCCATAGATCTGAACGGTCACCTCGACGAGCTCCCGGAGCTTCTCGACGAGCTCGATGTCAAGGGCTTCACACACGACGGCATTGTCCTCCGGATCAATCGACGTTCGGATGACCGATCATCGACATTCCAAGGCTGAGATGTTGAGCGTCGCTGGTATCCATTCGACCGTATCAGTTGATTAGGTATGATATCCAACGGGTAATGACCAACCTGCCGAACCGACCGTCACTGAACTATTATACAAATCGATGTGAACCCGGTGTATCCGAACATCATCTGCACGCGGAACGTCTCGCCCGACGTGACTCGGTGTGAGCGTCATCGCGATCGCTTGGACGTTCCCGGTCTCGGCTACGCGATTGGTGACGAACGTTACCTCGTCGACGTTCTGCAGCCAATCATCGACCCTCGCGACGAGCGGAAACTCGGAAAACGAACTTGGCCGATTTCACCGAGGTTGAGAGAAATTAACCAACAATTCAGATTTCCTGGCAAGTGTTGGTTAATACGGGGGAGACTCGTCGACCACCACGCCAATCACTGTATCTCGGAGGTCTCGTCTACCCCATCTTGAAGATCCTCCCGGATTTCGAAAAGCAACTCCCGCCCTTCGTCGTAGAGGTTGTGGACAGAATGTCTGACGAAAATTAATACTTTGAGAAGGTTGATTCGATTATGAAATCGAGAACAGTTACTATTGACGCTGTTGGTCGATGAGGCAGTACCCGATTTAGCGACGGTCGAGGCATTTGCAATCGGCGAAGGTGAGTCCGCTAATGATGCTCGAGCTATCGCGAAAGATCGAGCATCCACTCTCCAAGAGTCGATAACTGATGTCTCGAGAGACCAAATCAGGACTGTCAATCTTCAGGTTCAGGATACGGACGAGATGTTTGAACCCGTCACTGACGCTCTATTCCAAGCCACCGAGCGACTCCACATCGATTGTCTCCATTAGCCGTCTCTCGTAGATTTACTGCGGGAAACTCCGTCGTTTGAAGTCAGAGGTCTGGTCGAACGTTTTGCATCCCCAACCAACGAAACTGTGCTCAGCCAACTGCCGGTCTGTGTCTGGAATTTCAAGCGTGTCGGCGGTCATAGCCTATTTTTATAGATTGGCATCGGCCAAACGATGCAGACGCCGACCCTCAAGAATACATTCCAGCAGATCCGACACCGCAAGGGGTGTGTAATTGATCAATTCGACTGAGACGTTCACACGGCGCTCTTCATAATTGATGAACGGATATTCTTCGGGCCAGTTGTTGTGGTGGTGGCCGTGAAGCACCCAGCCATCCCAGTTTGATGGGGCATTAGCAGGGTTATGGATACAAAAGAACGAGACATCTTTGTAAGTAAACCGATATTGTTCACCCACCGTTAGCCCATCCAGGTTTGGCATAATGTAGGTGTCGTGATTACCGAGCACAAACTGAACCGTGCCATTGAGTTGCTCAATCCACTGCTTGAAGACACCAAACTCCGAACTTACTGTAAGATCGCCGATGAAGACAACCTCATCATCTTTACTAATAGTCTGACTCCAGTTTCCGACGAGTGCTTCGTTCATTTCATCGACGTCCTCGAACGGACGATCACAGTAGCGAATAATATTCCTATGATCGAGATGTAAATCGGAGAGAAGATATCGGGTCATTGTACTGGGTGGTTCTGAATTGTGTTTCTAATGTAAAACGCCTTAGGACCGTTGTTAACAGCGGGAGCAATAGGCTAGAACTGTCTCGATCGGCTCGATGCCACACGGTAACCTGACGCGGTGCTCGGAGTCCTTGAGAGAGCGATCAAAGCTCTCTACGCTAGCAACGTACCGGTGGAGCGGCTCGTCGAACGGAATTGCGTCTCCAAGCAGCTGGAGGGATACACGCAGAACACCCAGAATGTGGCGGCGCTGAGTCGGGGTCGGGAACAGGACCTCGCTGTCCACCCTGGACAGGACATCGAGTACGTGGTCGACGACGACGAGAAGACCTTGCGAGAACGGGTCACGTTGGCTCACGAGGAGTGGAGTCGTACGATCCGTCCTACTATGAGGAGCTCGTCCGGGCGATAGAGAGTGGTCCTCTCTCCGCTTAGGAGGGATCACACGGATATTCAACAAGAACTCTCAGGGGCACGTGAGTCAGAGCTAACCGATTTCCAGTGAGCGAGCGGCGAATGGTTTCAAGAGAGAACTACGGTTACACTCCCTCCCCCCGTCATCGATGTGTAAAACGATAAGAGGAGGGAGGAGGTGACGAGAGGAGAACGGCGAAAGCCGGCGATGAGACCACAAACACGTAGAAGAGCGTCTCAGCAGTCAAAATTATATTCTCTTAAGTAATGAATATTGTCTGACGAAGTTTTATATGTAATATGCTATAACCAAAACCGTACAGCATTTAGATGTGAAAGTTAGGAGAAGTGGAGCTTCGACTAACCGAACATAGATATCTCCATCACTTTTCTCGTCTTCATACACGACCTCTTTTGATAACAGCCGTCTCGTGGTGTCAAACCCGGATTTCGTGGTTTGTCCCACGTGAGTTCCCCTTCCACCCTCTGCTGTTTACACATCGATGACGGGGGGTGGGGGCCACGAGACTCCGTGTCTTGATCTTATCTCCAGTGTGTTAGAAGGATCTGCTGTGGAAGTGGCTGCTCCGTGTTCTCTGACTCACCGACACCAGTTCAGGATTCTTTCGACCTCTGTCCCGCTACTATCTCGACTTTACACATCGAACACGGGGGGTGTGTTCTCCATCGGATGCTCGACCGGATTCTTACCCCTCGTGAAATTCTTTCAGTTGGGCATTTACGACTGAACTAAGGAGTTCTTGCTGCTCGGCTATTCTCTCCAAGCGAGTATCATCGACAATCCGAGTCATCATTGCTTCAGGATCACCCGTGAATGTGAACTCCATATACATCCCGCCACCTCGTCCGCGGCTCTTCCGGGATGTTGAAATCAACCCGTACGTCGAGAGTTCCTTGACATATTTGACGTACGTTTCGCGGGTCATCTGGTCAGCATCGAGTTCGTTCGTCACCCACTGATAGACTTTGAACCCAACTGGGCTTGGGACGGAACTGCCCGCCCGGTTCGAGTGATACGCAACTGCAGCAGTTGCGTATAGTGAGATCTTCTTTTGTGTTGTGAGTCCCTGAACGAGCTTCAGCGAGCGGTCTTTGTCGATTTCTTCCTGAGATTCTCGGACGTGGTCCTCTGTGACCACTTCATCTCCCTGTTCGTCTGCGAGGTCACCGGCGCCACGGAACAGGTCGATCGCCTTTCGTGCGTCACCGTGACTTTGTGCAGCGAATGCTGCCACAAGCGGAATCACGTCGTCCTCGAGAGCATCTTGACGGAACGCATCGCGTCGATTTTCGAGAATTTCGCGCAGCTGGGTCGCGTCGTAGTCTGGGAAGTAGACGTCACGTGGATTGAATGAACTCTCGGCACGCCCGTCGATATCTTCCATAAATTTTGGATCGTTCGTTAGTGCTGCGACGGACACGCGGCCTTCGATTTCGTTCGTGTTACTTGCCCGCGATAGCTGATAGAGAAGCTTCGAGTATGCGGGCTCGTCGTTTTCGCGCCGGCCGACCAAGAGGTCGATCTCGTCGAGAATGAAGATGACCGAATCGTAGTGCTCGTTGATGAGTTCGTACAGACGTCGGTACTTGCGCTTCGTCGATACGCCGGTTTCTGGAACACCAACTTCCGTACCAACGTCTTGTGCGACGGTTTGGACGAGTTCATAGACAGCCTGATCGAGCGTATTGATTGGCTGGCAGTTGATATCGACAACCCCGAAACGCTCGCCTTTGGATTGACAGAGCTCGATGATCTGTTGTGTGACGGCCCCGATGATGAGCGATTTACCTGTTCCTGCGGGACCGTAGAGCAGCATATTCGGCGGCCGATTCCCTTGGAGAGTCGGCTTCAGAAACGAGACGACGGATTCGAGCTGGTCGTCACGGCCGACGATCCGCTCCTCGTCGATAATCGTGTCTGGCTCGACGAGGTCACGGTTGACGAAAACCGATGCCTCCCCCTCATCATCAAGCATATCACGGATCGACCGCTGAGTGCTCTCTTCTGTCGATCCCTGATTTTGGTTTGCGTCTCCGGCAGCATCCTCCCGGGCGGATTCTAACTGCTGTCCATCCGATGTAGAACTAGTTCCTTCATCAAGGGTGGATTGGTCCGCCTCTTCTTGATCACTACCGGCCATATGCCTGCTGTACGCCGGAGCATTAAAAAGATTGACCTCCATCGATGTTTATTCGCCCGCTGTATCCAATACATCGTCCGAATTCAGCAGTTTCACGATCCCTTAGTTAGAACCGACACCGAAGTACATCTGGTGGAAGACCCCCCGTCATCGATGTGTAACGCAGAATCGGCGGCCATCATACGAATTTGCGTATCTGTGATCGAAACTAGTTGTTCCCCTCCCCATCATCGAAGTGTATACCGCCCGTCTGACGCCCCCCCCCCGTCATCGATGTGTAAACACAGGGTCGACCATCCCCCCCGTCATCGATGTGAAAATCGGCTCATTCTCCGTCTCTCTTGATTTCAACGTTCAAATTTCATATCGCAGACGGGGTGTTCTTGCTCGACCTGTTACTCAATTCATCTTTCACACGGAGTTCCCGGTAAGGATGTCTCATCCCACGGGTTGTAGATCTTCTCTGAGGTTGTAGGTCTCCTCTGTGATTCAAAATCAGCTTAGTAGCACTCTGCCGTCGGAATATGGCAGATTTACACTTTGCACACGGGGTGTGTGGTAAGAACCTATCAGCGGATAGACTCGTGATCCGGTGTGTGGCCCGTCTCGAATGAAAAATTTGCTCCAAGTACAGAAACTCGTTCTACTGTTTGTGCGTAAACGCAGCTCTATCGCCTATTTACGGCTTAATCTAATCTGAAATTCCTTCTTGTCCCCACTGTTTTCACTTTGGACGAGGGGTGTGTAGTCACTACCTTTCCGAGTCCACCAAATCAAATAGCACACGGAGTGTGGGAACTCGAAAATCGGACGTATCGCTATCTCATTCGTCGGGATTGACTGGTCCCTTATATTTGGATGTGACTTTGTCTCCCTCCCGCCACTGCCAGTAGTAGTAGCGGTTGTCGTTGATTTCCTTGATCGTGATCGTCGCTTTGGAAGGGACGTCGTCCGGGAGGTCGTCTGGCCGGTCCTCCACTTCTTCCTTGTCTGGTGACTCCTCGAGACGGGCTTCGCGAGCTTTGTGCTCTGCCAGATCCTCGGCGTAGCGCGCGACGTGCTGGAGCTGGTCCGGCGAGTAGCCGTTGAGTGTGTTGACGAGATCTGCCGGGAGTTCTGCCGGTGGAGTTGGGGGTTCGTATGACATCGGTTGATCCTGTGTTAACCAACACAGTATGCTATTTCATAGACTTGTTGGTTAATCAGATCTCGTCTCGTCACGGGCTAAAGAGTGCGAATAGCAAACTATTCAGAAATAGACGTGCTGTTAGACGCCGTCCGGACGGGGGGCGTTCTCGTACTTGACCATCTTCTCGGGCTTGTCGGAAATGGTGTCGTAGATCTGCTGGAGCGTCTCCTCAGCAGCGAGTAGGTTGTGCTCCTCCAGGAACTCCCGACCTTCCTCCGTGAGGCTGTAGAATTTCCAGGGGTAGCCCTGCCGACGGTGGTCGTCGCCTAGGGCGACCTCCTTGACGATGCCGGCGTCGATGAGCTTCTGGATATGCTTGTAGACGGTGGCATCACTCACACTGGGGTTGAGTTCCTCGAGCTCGTACATCGAGGGCAACTGCTCGGGATGCTGGAGGATGTTGTTGATCAGCGCAAACCGCGTCTGTTGAGTGACGAAGTGGACGAGTTCGCGGGATTCCATCCCCTCAGCCGTCCCCAGGTCGGTGCTCATACAACACGATACACGGCCTGGCAACAAGTAGTTTACTCTTGAGTAAACCACTCTGGAGTAAACCACACCTGACTAAGCTGGTAATTTACTCCGTAAATCATATCGCACGACGCTGAGAGTGGTCATGTATGTCCGATGATGAGCCGCCCGTCCCTGAAGAAGTCCTCACCAGTGCGAAGGACCAACTCGACGACGAAGAGATCTCGTTGGCGGACAACGAGGAGATTCTCCACGCCCTGAGCGAACTGACTCCCGTCTACGAAAATGAGCGCTCGTACTTCGTGCTGGGCAACTACGACCGGGAACCGATTCGGCGGCTGAACCTCGTGGTCGACCGGCTCAACCGTCGACAGGACGCCTACGCCTTCAGGATGGTCGACATCCGTGGCGAGTGGGACAACAGCATCCAGAAGTTCTGCCTGATCGCCGACATCGTGACCTACCTCGTTGGTGTCGCCGAGAAGGAACCGAGTGACTTTCTCGTCGAACAGGGGCTCCTCGTCGGCACGACGGAGTTTTTCGCGAAAAGCCACGTCCTCAAGCGGGTGTATGAGGACGAAGAACACCCCTTCGGCTGGATGCAGGACGGCGTCTTCGAGTTGTTCGACCGCGAAGGACGACTGTACCGCTGGGAAACCGAAGAGGAACTCGTCGACGCCACAGAAGAGCTCTCGTGACGGCTGTGGAACTGTGACTGTCTGCGTTAACCAACACCGCCCGCTAATCCATAGGTTTGTTGGTTAAGACGGTGGATCTGACTCTTCGACCTACTGCTTGTAACACTACTCGAAACTTCTTTATATATAAGTTTCGCACTATGTTACACCGTGCTCCGGCGTATCGAACTCGAGGTCCTCGCCACGGTCGACCGCGGCGACACGATCTCCGAACTCGCGACGAAACTCGACCACAGCGAGAGCTACCTCTCTCGTGCCGTCGCCGACCTCGTTGAGAAAGGGCTCGTCTACACGGAACGCGATGGCCGGCGAAAACGAGTCGTCCCGTCGGATGCTCGCGCGGTCGAACTCTATCGGGACCTCGTCCGCCAGCACTCCCACATCGAGTTCCCCGAGCTGCTGACCGGCAAGACACTCGAGGTGCTGTACTACCTCGACCAGCCGCGAACCGTCTCCGAGATCGCCGACCGGAGCGACAACTACCGCAACACGGTCAACCGCGTCCTCAAGCGGTTTCGTGACCGTGGGCTCGTCGGGACGGCCGACGGCCGCTACGAGTTCAACGCTGACTTCGACCGCCTACACGCGTTCGCCCGTGAACTCGCACACCATCTGCATCGCCAACGCCTCGAAGCCGTCGCCCCGAAGGGGACGATTCTCTGGGAGGACTACGACGAATTCCTCACCCAGACCGAGACGGAGATCGACGCGGCGGCGTTCCACGAAACCGGCCTCGCTCGATTCGCAGCCTTCGACCTTCAGTTCCTACTCACCGGCCACCGCTACTACATCTACTGCGAGGACCTCGACGCAGTCTCGCCGGCGGAGCTCTGCTGTCACACGCTACTGATCGACGACGGCAGCCGCCACCGCTCGTACTGTCTCCTCCTGCTCAGCCACGTCGACGTCGACGAGGAGGACCTCCGAAAGCAGGCGGCGAAGTATGGTCTCGAAGACGAAATCGACGCCCTGCTCCGCTACCTCGAGACGCACGGCGAGGTCGACGACGACTGGCTTCCGGAGTGGGACGAGTTTCAGGAGCTAGCGGCTGACTACGAGGTGCGACTATCCTGAGACCGAACGTCGTCGCCAGCCGTGGCGTCTGCCGGCCTCAGTTTGGGTCGTAGGGATTCGTTGCTGTATGGAGCCGATAGACATCCTCAACAGCGTCAAAATCGTCGTCAAACGCATACAGGTAGCCGAGCCCCTCGGTTTGCATATACGCGACAATGCAGGCATCGACGAAGGAGAGCGGTTCGTGTTGGCGAAAGAGGGCCTTCCCTGTCGCGAGGGCGTCGGTGGTGAGTGAGTCGATGTGGAAGCGGGCGTTTTCTTCGATGCGGTCGAGGAGATCGACGGCTGCGTCGTGGCCGGCGTGGGTCGTGAGGCCGTTGAGCGTTTCAGCGAGTACGTAGTCGAGGACGACTGCCTCCGGGAGCGTTCCATTGTCGATGCCCTGGAGCACAGGAAGCGCGGCATCGTGGGATCCATCCCGCCGGTATGCGGCGGCAAAAAGGACTGTCGTATCGATGAGTGCACGAGGCATTTACTCGATGTCGACGCCCCAGGCGTCGTGATCGCTCGTCACATCGGTTGACTCCTCACCAGCGTAGCCATCAAAATCAGCGAACGTGCCCGTTTGCTGTTGGATGACGTGGACCCGAATGCTCCCGT
Source organism: Halobellus ordinarius (assembly GCF_031823395.1). Lineage (NCBI taxonomy): Archaea > Methanobacteriati > Methanobacteriota > Halobacteria > Halobacteriales > Haloferacaceae > Halobellus > Halobellus ordinarius. The sequence continues at coordinate 86,925 of NZ_JAVQKJ010000011.1, read as the reverse complement.
CGCCTTCGAGATGCCAACGGAGCTGATCACCATCGTCGATATTGAGTTCACGCCGAATCCGTGCGGGGATATTTGCCTGGTTTCCAGACACCTTGCTTTCGGCGTCAATTCTGTCGCTGCTCATATCTCCCGATATGTGACCAGCCGTGAAAAGTCTAGTGTGCCGCCACACTACCCAGTCGCATAAGAATGATTCCGACGAAGAGGATGGTGATCTACCCTGGGATCGTTGGGAGCCGGCCTTCTGGTCGGGGCACGCGACCCCGTTTGATCTCGTGATCGACGCGACGCAGATGCTTGCAGCCGCCTTCGGATGAGCGCTGCTGCCAGTCGGGACAGGTATATGATTCGTCGATGACGTCGACTTCGTACCTGTTACCGGATGCGGACTGCACCTCGTAGCGGCCACCTTTCGAGAGAAGTGAGACGTCCATCGCTTCGGCGACTGCACGCTTCGTGCGGGGCTCGAGATCGTCCTGCGACTGTGCGTTCTCGTCGACGACCAGTCGGTCGCGAACGTCGCCCGTTCGGCCACCGTCGGGAGCGACGGCTTCCGCAGGGCCACTGAGCCGCTCGTGGAGCACTTCCTCCACCGGATGGCCTTCCGGCCACAGGTAGTGGACCTCGCGGCGCTCGCGATGGTCGTAGGAGGCGCACGCGGCTGCGCTCCCAGTCCAGACGCGCCAGGCCCCGAGTGCGGCCATCACGTCGACGATGTCACGGGGAACCGTCTGGTGGTCGTCCGGGAAGAACACCCGAAAGCGGGTACACGCTTCTTGCGGTGGGACGGTCTCCCACCAGTCTTCACTGGAGCCCCAGCTGTCGTACATCGCGTCGTCGCTCCCGTAGCCGACGGTCACGCCGTTGATTGGCGTCCAGTCTGCTGGGAGGTGGTCCGCCTCGCCTTCGAGCACCCGGAGGACGGCGTATCGGAGGTACTCGTGGGCTTGGTTGTCTGTCGTTCGAGCGACCTGGTCGTGTTGCTCGGCAACGTGCTCGGCTTCCTCGAGGACCGTCGTGAGATAGGGTTCAGTCATCATTCGACGGAGGTTAGAACGCGCCTCCGCTCCTCGGCGGGCGCAGAAAAACCCAAAGGCGCTCGAGACCCGATTTTCATTCAGAATTGGATGTGGAACTAATGATAGTAACGAGCACTAGACTTATCTTTACGAGATTGTCACTGATAGTCAATAGCTGTGTCTGAGAACGACGAAAAACCTCCTCGTTGCGAGTTCCAATTTGACCCCGAGGTAGATAGCGATCTCAATAGTCGGGTAGTCTTCTCTGAAATTGCTCAACCGTGGCGATGTCCACAGGTCGCTGAAGCTAAGCATAATGGAGAACATCTCTGTCTGTTTCATCTACCAACCTCACAGAAACAACCTCAAGACGTTCAACAGCGCTTCGTAGAGTGTGTAAGTCAATCAGGACCGGAGGTAAAGCGATTTGTTGGCGCAAAGTTTGAAGGAATCACGCTACCCAACGTTGTTCTCGGATCAAACGATAACAATCCAATTGACCTTCGACACACTACATTCGAAAATGATGTTAATATCGTCGGATCGACGGTTTCTCAGCCGCTCTTTCTAACCGGGGCCGAAATTGACGGAGAACTGAAAGCGAGTGGGGCAACATTTTCAGGGTCACTATGGGCTCAACACACCGAACTTAATGGGGGGATCAGCTGTTCAGGGGCGCATTTCAAAGAGAGCGTGAATTTTCGGAATACTACTTTTTATAAGAAATCAAAATTCAATGAATGTAGATTTGAGGAAGAGGCCTCATTCTACGGGTGTGAATTTTATACTATAAATGATTATTCTCCCGAAGACCCACGACTCGCGAAGGGAATCCACCAACCCGTACTTATCTCTTTTACGAGTAGTACATTTTCAGAGGGCGCCAATTTGAATAGCTGCGTATTTCACGGGTTTCTAGAGTGTAAGTATGTGACATCTGAAGGAGCGTTCCGATTGTCAAAAGTAGAGTTCCTTGAGAAAGCACTCTCACAGCAGTACGTCCCTGAAGACATCGACTGGCTCTGTTGAATCACCAGACTGCGGTAGAACCGGTCGCTAAATCGAAGGAGTTGAAGCGGGAGACTTCAGTTGTCCATGACCCAAATCTCCCGCTTCACTGGTGGGATTGTCTCGATTGCTCAAAGGGTTGCTGGTGATGAGGACGAATCCGCCGCCCCGGAAGGTGGCGGCAGATTCTCCGATTCTGCCCTCATTTCTCTCCATTGTCTGGGGATTTATCTTGATACGTCCTACCGGATGACGATTGATCTGCTGAAGGAGATGCCACAAATAATCCGGGAGATCGGCCTCAGCGCGGCCGATCTCCCTTCACCGTCCACGTTGTGTAAGGCATTCGATCGGATCAGTATGAACGTCTGTCGAGTGCTGCTGCGCCAGTCGGCGCAGCTGCACGATCCTTCGAAACACGCTGCTATCGACGCCACATTCTACGAACGCTCAGCAGCGAGCCGCCACTACTGCCACCGAATAAACTACCGCGTGCAAAGCTGAAAGTCACGAAGCTCGTCGATACAGCGTCTCAAGCAGTCCTTGACGTTCACTGATCGACGACTCGGGAAGGAAGTGACGCAGACCTCGCTGAGCAGATCGCCCGCCGGAACGCGGGCGATCTGCGGTCTCTCGCCGCGGATAAAGGCTATGACAAGCAATCTCTTCGTGAAGCCCTACGCGAAATCGGCCTCAGACCTCTCATCAAGCACCGTATCTTCGCTCCCTACGATCACGCTCACAACGCCAGAATCGACAACCAACGCTACAACCAGCGCTCTATGACAGAAACCGTGAATTCGGCAATCAAGCGCTCGCTCGGCTTCGCCGTGCGAGCGCGTTCCTGGTTCCGTGAGTTTCGAGAAATCGCTCTGATGTGTGTCGTGTATAACATCAAGCGAGCCGTGAAACAGTGAATTCCACCGCGGTATGGCGATTCAACACAGCCCTAGCAAGCACTACTGCCGTCGGACGAATTACCGCGTCCAGACGCTCAAAGCAACAGCTCTCGTCGACACAAAAAGCCAAGCAATTCTGGATGTTCACTGCACGACCGAGAAACGCCACGACACACAGCTCGGCTGGCAGGTCGCCCTCCGCAACGCGGGCGACCTCGCTAGCCTCGCTGCGGACAAAGGCTACGATTGGATGGAGTTCCGCGAAAAACTCCGCGAAGAGGACGTAAGACCGCTAATTAAACACCGTGAGTTCCGGCCCATCGATCACGCGCACAACGCGCGGATCGATGGGCCTCGATACCGTCAACGAGCGATGTGTGAGACAGTCTTCTCGACGATCAAGCGCACGCTCGGCGACGCCGTACGTGCGCGAAGTTGGTACGGTGAATTTCGTGAACTCGTTTTGATGTGTGCGGTTCACAACATCAAGCAGGCGGTGAAACAGTGAAATCGCGCTACGTCTGGCGATTCACCACGGCCGAGAGTCCTGTAACCACCTACAGCTGGTCGATGTAAGCAAAATACGAGAGAACAGTCCTGTTCAGGACGCTCGGATTCGCTGGAATTCCGTCACCTGTCATTTCGTAGGTGACTCCGCGTCGTCCGAACCCTCATCATCGAATTCAAGTCCGCTTGCTGCCCCTACCTCGTAGGCCGCGTCGTCTTCGTCAACGAGCCCGAGGCGGAGTTCAACCCCGTGCTCACGGAGGATGTCACGCATCGTCCAGCGGTCGACATCAGCAAGTCTCGAAGCATCACCGATTGTAATTCGTTCGCGTTCATAGAGGGCGACCGCAGCTGCAATACGTTCGTTCTCGTGGTCCTCGAAGTATTCACGCACGAACTCTCGCAACGCATCGCTCTTGCCTCCGAACACACCAGCCTCGACGGCACCCTCGATGAGGAGGTCGAGGTCGTCAGGATAGGAGCCGGTGATTCGAGCCATCGTTCTATCCCAGGCTACGTCTTCATACTATTTATGAACTGGACCAGAATGTCGTATGCATTGGGATTGGCAGCCTCAACTTCTCAGTCCCACCCATACCCCCACTCGTCAAGCTTCTCCCGAACGAGACCGGGGTTCTCTTGGGCAACAGCCATCGCCGCTTCTGTAATGTCTGTCTTGTAGACATCCTCTCCGAACTCCTCCTCCATCTGGGCGAGGAGATCATCGATACCCGCCTCGATGTGATCCCGAAGGAAAATCGGTCGCTGGGTCCGGCCGTCCTTGACCCCATTTCGCGAGTGAATATACGGGAGCGAGCGGTTCTGAGAGGAAGTCGTGGTGCCTGTCGAAAGGCCAGTTTCGGTCGATGCAAGACCTGTCTCGGTTCCCTGACTATCTGTCTCTAGCTCAGGTTCTGTATCAGACTCCGTTTCCTCAGTGGTGTCGTCAGCGAAAGGGTCGTCTGCAGAGCCCTGTTTCATGCTTCCACCGCCTTCTGTTCGCGAATTTGGCTTGCAAGCTCGTCGAACTTCTCCAGCGTGTCGAGTTCGTGTTCCCATTCCCGGTCACGGTGTTCGTCGATATAGCGGTATGCGGTACATTGCTCCGCCCAGCATCCCTCCAGTAACGACGACCGTTCACGGAAGCGAATCGGCGTCTCCCAGCCGTCTGCGGTCAGTTGTTCCAGGAATCGATCCTGGTCGTTCATCCCCTTGTATCGATTCGGAACGACAGCAAGCACTCCAACCTCAATGGCTAGCGACTCCTCAAGACCTCCGACGAGTTGGTCGAGCCCTTGTACGGACTCATATCCCTTGCCACTGGGTTCGAACGGAATCACCAGGTGACGCGTCGTATGTATCGCATTGTGGAGCTTGACATCAGCACTCGCCGGCGGATCGATGATCAGTGTATCATATGTCTCGTGGACTCCAGCCTCTCGAAGGACGCGCAGCAGCTGTTTGTTCGGATTCCACGACTCACCGAAGTCGGCCGCTTCCTCCTCACGGCGCCGGAGATGTTTCGAGGCATATTCGAGAATGTTGTGAGCGGGGACGACGTCGATACCTTCACTGGTCTTGATGAGATCAGTGAATTTTCCCCGTGGCCGGTTGATCATATGCCGGAGGAGACTATCCGCCTGGTCGTTGTTACGGTCCTCGGCCACATCCAGTAGATGTGAAAGCGACGCTTCCTGGGTGTCTAGGTCTATTGCCAACACCTTGCGTCCCGCCCGAACCTCAGCTTTCGCAAGGTTCGTCGCAAGCGTCGTCTTGCCAACGCCCCCCGCCTCCGAGTATACTGTGTAAGCCAGCATACACAGGTAGTTATGCTCATCAGCTATAAAACTCAGTCATACGGTATAGCTATATAGTATAGCTATTCGATATAGCTGGCTATTCCAGCTATGCGTATTAGCTAATTCACTTAGCCAGCTTAGTTAACCTACCCAGCTGTACATTTATAGCAGCTGTACACTTGGCTGGCTTCGAGCCAGGCGTCGTACAGCAAACTCTCGTTGCCACCCGGATGTTCAGCTGGAAATCCAGTGTCTTCACAAAAGTCTGCTCGTGTGTCATTTCCCCATCTCAGTGTAGCAGTGTGCTGTCCCTCAATGTCGGCCATCCACAGTGAAAGGGGTACACTTACTCGGGCGTACGGCCTTCGCTTCCAGGGTCAAGCCCCGAGGCAGTCGGCTTGCTTCGCCTGTAGACGGTCGCCTCGCTCACACTGGGGTTGCGTTCCTTGAGTTCGCACATCGAGGGAAGCTGCTCGGGATGCTGGAGAATGTTGGTGATCAGCGTGAACCGCGTTTGCTGCGTGACAAAGTGGACGAGTTCGTGTGGTGTCGTATCGTCCTCATCGCCCAAACCGGCGCCCATAGCTGTGTTCGACTGAGAGAGGCAAAGTGGTTTCCCCTAGAGTAAACTACGAAGATCCTAATCCATCTTAACCAACAAATTCTGTCTGATCGCATCTAGTGTTGGTTAACGGTGATCAGCTGACACTCGTCGCGGCGTGCCGCGACTCACTTCGCGTGATTCGTGGACACCGTGGAATCGACTATCAAGGCGATCTTGAGCCAGTTATTCAGGTGGCTGAAGACCTCTCCCAGCGGCTGGGAGAGGTCTGAACTGATAGACTCCAAGCGTACCGAGAGATGGATCGGACCCACCGAACAGTCATCCACAAAGAGAGATACGTATCGCCCGACGGAGTCCACATCAATCAAGCTGAGTGCCTGTTTTCGATCGTCCACCGTGGTTGCGGAAGTTCCGTGTCCAAGCAGGGCTTGGAACAGGCCGCTCACACCTTCGGTATCGTTCGATCACTCACTCTCGCCGGAGGATCTGTCGAAACAGCGGTTGAGTGTCTCGTTATCGGGTCTTTCCGCAGTTCTACATAAGAGCGATAGGTATCGACTACCTCCCCTCGACTGCTTGAGACGCATTCGCTACGTTGTCTCCCCGCAGATACATTCGTGCCCTTTTCGAGACCGCCCGGTAACGTATGTATGAATCTCGGTGGCGAGCTCGTACAACGCTTCAGCACGCGCTGCTGAAGCGAGCCCATCCTGATAGTATGTTTTTGCTCGGTGGTCGCGCCAGAGATCTGCGAGATCAGCCGCCATCGATTCTCCAAAAACACCGGTCGCCGCCGCCCCTCGGTAGACACCAGGATGCGTACCGGGAAGATTGTCCGGCTGCATCGTGCCGCGTTCGGAGCCGGAATTCCACGGTTCGTTCGATGGCGACGAACGACGCTTCGATGACGAGTGTGTAGTAGCTGGCATCCTGAAATGCTTCGGCGCCGGCGAGCAAGCGATATGCCTTCCGCAGTTGGAGGAGGGCGGCATCCTCGACATCGAACCCGGCTTCGATGTCCGTCGGGCGGTGGTCGAAGGCGGCTTGCGCGTTGTCGATGAGTTACTCGATTTGCGATTACTCATCGGCGACCGCGATGGGGTTTCGTTGTGGCGTCTCTCGAATTAAGATGGAACCGGCAGTGTTGAGAAGTCGACAGCCCGCCACACCGTCGAGTGGGTGATACCCGTTGCATCGCCGATCTCGGGGACCGTGAACTCCGTGCCGTGGGTGTAGGCGAACAGTCGGAGGATGTCGTCTGCAGCGCCGATACGAAAGATATCCAGTGCATTCCAACGCTGCCGGGAATTATATCGAAAAACGGATCGAAACGCTCGCTCTCGAACCAACGCTCTGAAATCAACAATGTGCTACACGACAGCACAAACAATTAATCAACACACCTCGCGACGTTGCTCACTCCGTCCAGATGAGATCGATAGCGCTCGCCGTGTTCGTTATCTGCGGTTATGGCGCGTTTGACTGGATCTGAGAGCCACCCATCCGCCACGAAGCGTTCGTAGACTGGCAACCGCTCCCGCAGGGGGACACCAGCTATCTCGGCGATATCCTCCAGTTCCCGGAGTTCCGGCCATTTATACTCAGGATTAATATGATCGACAGTGACCGGCGAGACACCGCCGAGGTCGTCGATGCCACAGTCAAGGAGCTCACGCGCTGATGCCAGGTTCGGAGGCGTCTGAATACTGACTGTCTTGGGCATTGCGACACGAGCCATCGCCGTGATCCGGCGAAGGGTTTCAAGATCAGGTGAGCCGGCCTTCCAGCGATCGTTCTCGACCACCGGCTGGACGATGATTTCCTGGATGTGGTCATATCGCTCGTGCATCTCGCGGATGGCGAGGAGGCTCTCCGCACGATCCCGCCAGTTTTCTCCGATGCCGACGAGGATGCCGGTGGTGAACGGTATCCCCAGTTCGCCAGCGTTACGGATGGTGTTGAGCCGCTGGCCGGGGGTTTTGGCTCTGGGCCCACTGTGAGCCTGCACTTCGGCGGTCGTCTCGAGCATCACACCCATCGAGGCGTTGACGTCGGCGACCCTCTCCATCTGTTCTCTGGTCTGGTCGCCCGGGTTGGAGTGAGGAAGGATGCCCTCCTCCAGAGCGATCCTGCAAGCCTCCCGGAGGTATTCGTGGATCGTTTCGTGGCCCCAGGTTTCCAACTGGTCGTATATCTCGTCGTATCGACCGTCCGGGTCGTCGCCAAAGGTGAAAAGCGCCTCCGTACACCCGGCATCGGCGCCGCGGCGGCAGGTTTCTTGAATCTCTCTCGGACTCATCAGATCGGCCTGACCAGGTGGGTCGTAGTAAGTACAATACGTACAGGTGTACCGGCAGGCCGTCGTGAGTGGGATGAAGATGTTGCGCGCGAAGGACAGTTCATCTGCGGCGGAGACATCCTCAGGTCCAACCGAGAGCAAATCCTTGACATCCTCCTCCCCGGTTTCTACCTCGACGCCGTACTCCGCCGCACCGGGAATCATATTACCGCCTTTGTGCCTTACCTCAAAAAGATTCAGGCTACGGCGGAGCGCGCTGTACCATTATTATCGCCCGACCGTCACAAGATCATCCACAGCAAGTTCGAAGCCAGCGTTCACGAGCCACTCGTTTGCTGCACCGTTGCTATGTAACAGCACCTCGATTGAGTCCTGTGGTACGTTGCCATCGGTCGACAGTCACAAGGAATCGATCTCGGCGACATCGGTGCCGACGTTTGTGCCGATGGTCCCGAATCAAGGCGCCGTGGTAGTCTCCCCAGAAGTTTGGGTGATGGACGACGACGGCGTTAATGCCGCTACCGCTTCTGGGAACGAGAACGATGTCAGCGTCCGGTTCGAACAGGCGTTCGAGCGCGTCAGGTGTTGCCAGTGTGCGGTCGGCGATGACTGCAGTGAGCGGGTATTCTCCGTCTGCTAGTTGGTCGTTGATATTCCTCTGAGACCGAGTGGGAGACCAACGACAGTCACAGCCTCCACGGTCAAACAGATTCGTGATAGAGTAACTGAATCCTTAGTCCTCACAGAAAATCCGGATATCGACGAGTACGGTGAACTTCCTGATGGCGAGGTTTTCAAATAACGGAGTTGACTAATACGACTTTCGATCACAGGGATGAGTCGGTTCTGAAGTCGTTGCATCGTGTCGCGGGCGCTCACAACTCGATCTCCAGGCGAACGCTGTTTCAATATATCTCGGCATTCAGTCAATATATCTAGACTAACTAGTGAGATAGAATTTTTCGTCGAATACTTTCAGAATCGATGTTTTATCACCCCTATTTCCGCGTCAGGAAGCATCTCTGAAATAAGTTCGTCAGTAGCCAGCAAACGGTAAATATTATCAACTTTTCATATTAATCAATAGTTCCTTAAATTTCTGATGTGTTACTTGAAGTATATTTATTGCACCAATCAGCCAATGATCGAAGAATCTGCGACTCGTAACCACGGCCTAACCAGCGGTCCTCAAATTCATTTCCCGGACTGTTAATAGTATACTCCTCAATTGCTGTATGGCGATTCAACGAAGCCACTCGTTCACGGGCGAATTCGACAGTGTGCGTTCCTTTTTTTCGAACAAGAGGAACCGAACGGCCACTGTCAACGATATCCAGGGAGTGAACGAACGCGTGCAGGGCAGTTCGTATTGTGCGTGCCGTTCCATATATTACAAATGTACAAATGTAATATAATCTCGTTTCTCACCTGTCCGCTATCCCATAGCAGTGGCACTCGGAGCGACTGGTAGTAGTCATTACAGACGTGTGCTTACAACACCTTCTCCCACCTTGACTGTTCAACGCCTGGTCGCCGTGGGGTTCGGACCGGCTGTTCCGATTTTTCGAACGGATGGGGAACGAGAATCTGGACAGCCCCACGACTGTCGACGCCGATCGTTCGCTATCCGTACTGTTCGGCGATTTCTGTTTCGATACGTGAGACGATGTCACGGAGCTGGGGAACGATTTCGTCCTCAGAGAGCCGGTAGGGAGGGCCCGACACGTCGAGCGAGCCGAGGACACTCCCGTCTGGGTTCTTGACGACCATCCCGATCGCCATCAGTCCTTCGAGAGCCTCCTGGCGATTGATGGCGTAGCCGCGGTCTCGCGTCCGCTCGAGTTCTTCGAACAGTTCGGCTTTAGAATCGGTCGTCCGTTCGGTCTGTTTCGGGAGTCCCCAGCGGTCGATGATTGCTTCGACGCGCTCGCGTGGAAATTCCGCGAGCATTGCCTTTCCGCTCGCAGAACTGTGCATATAAAAGTATCGACCGACCTGAAACCCCTCTGTCGTGGGGTCGTTGTTCTCGTCGAAGATGATTATCGACCGCCCCCGTTCTGGAATAGCGAACGCTACCTCCTCGTTGAACCGGTTACTCAACTCGTAGGCCTGTTTCCGCACGACGTCGTAGGCAGGCTTACGATCTCGGGCTCGTTCGCCGAGGTGGAAGAGTTTGGCCCCCAGATGGTATTTGTTGCCCTCCCGAACGAGATATCCGTGATTACGGAGTGTAGTCAGATGAGCGTGGACGGTACTGTCGGCAAGTTCCAGTTCGTCGGCGATCTGGCCTTGCCTCGCCCCATTCTGGTGGCTTATGACGTCGAGTATTTCCAGGGAGGTCGTGGTAGTCTGAAGTTCGCTGCTTGTATCGTCCATATTTGCTTCTCAGGACTCTACAAGTATAAAAATTAGCCAGAGCCGAAACTAAGACTGCCGAGCGTTCGACTCCCGGCGAAAGACCGGTGAACTATATAATATATGCTGATGAAAACGGAATATAAATGTTCTTTTCTCCAGTTATATCTACTCTTTCCGGGATTCCTGAATGTATTCCCGAACCACATTTCGTCAGAACCGAAGCGTGAGCCGGTTGGTCAATTGTCCGCTGTACTCCGATTTTCCAACTGTGGACCCCAAATTCGGAGGCATCGCTCTTGTCGGACGCGTATAGACCGAATTCGTCGGAGCGTACGGATATTATAATTTATATTACTGTTTCGTAAGTGGCTAAAGTGGCTTTAGAAGGTCTCGGAGCCACAATTAGTGAAATTATTAGAAAGATATAAACACTATCGAGTTTTACGAACGGACGTGTCATTACGCAGGCCACCACTATATGAGCAGCACGACGAATCGGGAGCTGACTTCACCGATTTCGGCGGCTGGGAGATGCCGGTGTCGTTCGGGTCGATACAGGACGAACACGCTGCCGTCCGTCAGTCTGTCGGTCTCTTCGACGTCAGTCATATGGGATTACTTTCCATCACCGGGGCCGACGCCGCGACGCTGTTACAACGGCTCATCCCGAGTGACGTACGGGAACTGGAATCCGGACGGGCAGCATACTCGTGTTTCCTGCGAAGGGACGGCGTGATACTCGACGACGTTGTCGTCTACGACCACCCGACGGCCGACGAATATCTCGTCGTTCCGAACGCCGGTCACGACGAAGAAATTTGGGCACGCCTGCACGAGCACGCGTCGCGCTGGGACGTCGATGTGACCATCGACAACCGGACGGAGGAAACCGGTATTCTGGCAGTCCAGGGCCCCGAATCGGTCGAACAAGTCGACCGAGTCACGACCGACTCGGTCGCTGACCTCGACCCGTTCGAGGTACGCGAGGCGACGATCGACGGCGTCGAATGTCTAATCGCCAGGACCGGGTACACCGGTGAGGACGGATTCGAGATCGTGTTCCCCGCCGCCGAATCCGACCGTATGCAGGCCGCTTTCGATGGGGTCCAGCCGTGTGGGCTCGGTGCCAGGGACACCCTTCGTATCGAGGCCGGACTGTTGCTTTCCGGTCAGGATTTCGACCCCGTGGAGGAACCACACGACCCTTACGAGGCCGGCATCGGATTCGTCGTCGACGAGGACGCCGGTGATTTCGTCGGCCGTGAGGCACTGAACCACAGCGTCGACGAACGACTGGTCGGTCTCAGACTCGAGGAACGAGGTATCGCCCGGCATGGATATGAGATCCTCCACGACGGGGAACGCGTCGGACGTGTAACAAGCGGCTCTATGAGTCCGACGCTGGGAGTGCCCATTGCCCTCGGCTATATCGATGCCAGTCTGGCCGACGAGGGAACCGAACTCAACGTCTCGATTCGTGGGCGGACGGTGTCCGCGACGGTCGTCGGTACTCGGTTTCTGGAATCGTGTCGCACGAACTAACTCAGAGATTATAAACAATGAGCTTCGAAATACCTGAGAATCTACGCTACACCGAATCGCACGAATGGGTCGCCGAGACGGACGATTCTGTCCGTTTCGGTATCACGGACTTCGCACAGGACGAACTCGGGGACATCGTGTTTCTCGAACTTCCCGACGAAGGGGACTCGTTAGAGGCTGGGACCGCCTGCGTCACCATCGAGAGTATCAAGGCAATCAGCGACGTGTATTCACCCGTCGATGGTGTCGTCGTCGAGACTAATGACCGACTGCTCGACGAACCCGAGGTTATCAACGAGGACCCGTACGGTGACGGCTGGCTGGTCGAACTGCAAGCCGAAGTAGGCGACGAACTGCTGGACCCACAGGAATACAGCGAGCAGATAGAATGAAACTATGAGTAAGCCCGAATTCACCCCAGAGACTGAATCGTACGAGCAGAGAAAAGGAAGCCCCTTCGCACCACACACGAACGACGAGATAGCGACGATGCTCGAGTTCATTGGTGCCGAGTCGGTTGACGATCTATTCGATATTCCGGAACAGGTGGCGTTCGACGGCACTTTCGACATATCGGCGAAGTCCGAACAAGCTGTCGTATCGGAGGTCTCGGATATGCTGGACCGGAATCAGGAAGCTGCTGAGTTCCTCGGTCGGGGACACTACAGTCACTACATCCCTTCGGTCGTCGATTACCTCTCGCTCCGGTCGGAATTTCTCACGTCCTACACGCAGTACCAGCCCGAGACGTCCCAGGGATTCCTCCAGGCGCTGTTCGAGTTCCAGTCGATTCTCGTCGAGCTGACTGGACTCGAAATCGCGAACTGTTCGATGTACGACGCCGCGACGGCGCTGGGCGAGGCCGCAACGCTGTCTGCGCGGGTCCGTGCGACGAGCGGGTCACGGATTCTGGTGCCGGAAACCCTTCGTAAGGACGACCGGAGCGTCTTGCAGAACTACGCCGATGGGGCCGGCCTGTCGGTCGACTCGTACCCTACCTCAGACGGGAACGTCGACCTCGATTCGCTCCGTGAGACCATCGAAGACGACGTCGTGATGGTGTATGCGGCGTCGCCAACGAGCCGCGGTACTATCGAAGAACACCTCTCGACGATAGCGGAGACTGCTCACGACCACGACGCGACGTTCTGTCTCGGCTCGGACATCGTGGCGCTCGCACTCCTGGAGGAACCAGCGGCGGTTGGTGCGGACGTCGTCGTCGGCGACGCAAGCGGACTCGGGTTGCCCACCAGTTACGGAATGGGGCTGGGGCTGTTCGCCGTCAAGGAAGAGTACCTGCGACAAGTCCCGGGTCGACTCGTCGGGGCGAGTGAGGACGCCAGCGGCCGTCGGGCCTACACGCTCACGCTACAGACGCGCGAGCAGCACATCCGGAAGGAGCGGGCGACGAGCAACATCTGCACCAACCAGGCCTGGGTCGCGCTCCGGACCGCGATTCACGTCGCTACCCTCGGGGCGACGGGCCTGGCGGAACTCGCCAACGAGTGTGCCAGGTACCCTCGCGAGGTGGCGGCCAGACTGGATGACATCGAGGGCGTGCAAGCGCCGGTCAACGACCGGTATCACTTCAGAGAGTTCGTGATGCGGACCGATATGCCGGCCGACGAAGTTGCATCCGAACTGGCTGACCGCGGCTACCTTGTCCATACCATCGACGACCACGAGTTACAGGTTTGCGTGACAGACGTCAACCGCGACGACGTCGACGGTCTCGTCGAGACCCTCGAGGGGGTGGTGGTATGAACTACAGACAGGCCCGCTGGGAACGTGAGATCGACGGCGAGACGGTCAACGAGCCGTTGCTCGCCGAGAAGAATACCGAGACCGTCCACCACGCCGATTCGACCCTGCCCGAGGAAGTGACTCGTGACGAACTGACGCTCCCGGAACTCACGGAACCAGAGATCGCGAGTCACTACACCCGGCTTTCCCAGATGAACTACTCAATCGAACACGGACCGTATCCGCTGGGGAGCTGTACTATGAAGTACAACCCGAAGTTCGTCGAGGACCTCGCTGGACTCGATGCCGGTGCCATCCACCCGGCACGGCCCGATGAGTTCGCTCAGGGGACGCTAGAACTACTCCACGAACTGCAGGAGTTGCTCGCCGAGATCGGCGGGATGGACGCGGTGACGCTCCAACCGCCCGCCGGGGCGGCCGGCGAATTCACGGGTCTCCTGACAGCGCAGGCCTACCACCGGGCAAACGGCGAGGCCGAGCAACGTCAGGAGGTGATCGTTCCCGCCAGCGCCCACGGCACGAACTTCGCCAGCGCGTCGCTAGCTGGGTACGACGTCGTGGAGTTTTCCAGCGACGACGAGGGGCGCGTGAACGTCGCCGCGCTGGAGGCTGCAGTCGGTGACGAGACCGCTGCGCTGATGCTTACGAACCCCAACACGCTGGGACTGTTCGAGCGGAACATCGAGGAAATCGCCGATATCGTCCACGACGCTGGCGGGTTGCTGTACTACGACGGCGCGAACCTAAACGCCCTGCTGGGTCGGGCACGCCCTGGCGACATGGGCTTCGACATTATGCACTACAACGTCCACAAGACGTTCGCTTCACCTCACGGTGGCGGCGGGCCGGGTGCCGGTCCCATCGGTGTCGTCGACCACCTGGCGGAGTTCCTCCCCGAACCGCACATTAGGGAGAACAAGGGCGGTAACTACGAGTTGTACTCTCCGGCGCAATCGGTCGGCAAGGTACACGGGTACCAAGGCAATTGGCTCGTCCTGCTGAAAACCTACGCCTACATCTCTCGGCTCGGTGACGAGGGGCTGAAAGATACCAGCTCGATGGCGGTCCTGAACGCCAACTACCTTGCCAGCCGGATCGATCTGGACATTCCGTACGAACCGTTCCACCACGAGTTCGTCGCTAGTGCGGGCGAGCAGGATGCCGCGGAGTTCGCCAAAGGGATGCTCGACCAGGGCGTCCACCCGCCGACGACGAAGTGGCCCGAAATCGTCGACGAGGCGCTTATGACGGAACCCACCGAGGCGGTGAGCAAGGAGATGCTCGACGTGTTGGCCGAAGCCTTCGCCGACACGAGCGACCTCTCCGAGACGGAACTCGCCGATGCGCCGACGACGACGGCCACCGAACGTATCGACCAGACCTCCGCGGCACGGAACCCTCGCCTCTCGTGGCAGGCGGTTGAGGAGACCGATGACTGAACGCGATACCGAGGTGCTGGTCGTTGGTGGCGGTCCAGGCGGATACACAGCCGCGATTCGGGTCGGACAGCTCGGATGCGACGTCACCCTCGTCGAGCGGAACGCGTACGGCGGAACGTGCCTGAATGCCGGGTGTATCCCATCGAAAGCGCTCATTACCGTCGCGAACCGCGTCCACGAAGTGCGCAATGGCGACCGTATGGGTATCGAGGCGGACGTCGACCTCGACTTCGGAACTATGATGGACTGGAAAGACGAGGTCGTCTCCTCGATGAGCCGAAGCGTCGAGAAACTCTGTCGGGCGAACCGCGTGTCGCTGCTCGAGGGGCGCGCGGAGTTCGTCGACGACCACACCGCACGAATCGTCGACGAAAACGTCTCCGAGGTCGAACGCACAACGTTCGACCACGCCATCATCGCGACCGGGAGTCGTCCGATCGAACTCCCTGAGTTCGAATTCGACCGACCGGCAGTACTGGACGCGGGGCAGGCACTGGAACTGCAGACCCTCCCGGATCAGCTCGTCGTCGTCGGCGCCGGATACATTGGGATGGAACTGTCGACGATGTTCGCCAAACTCGGCGTCGAGGTGACCGTCCTCGAGGCGCTGGATACGATGTTGCAGGGCTTCCCGGCAGACCTCGTCGCACCGGTGGACGGCCGTGTCACCGAGTTGGGCATCGACGTCCACTGTGGCGAACGAGCAACAGCGTGTGAGACGACCGACAAGGGCATTACCGTTCGGACCGAGTCCGACGATGGGGCGGTGACAGAGTATCCTGCCGACGCCGTACTGGTTGCCGTCGGACGGCAACCGGTCGCCGACACGGTCGCGCCTGAGCAAGTCGGCCTGGAGTTGGACGACAGGGGTTTCATCCGGACCGACGAACACTGCCGAACCGCTCGCGACCACATCTTCGCTGTCGGCGACGTCGCCGGCGAACCGATGCTCGCTCACGCCGGAAACGCCGAGGCTGAGGTAGCCGCCGAACGCATCGCTGGAAGGGCCGCGTCGATGAACAACCGAGCGATTCCTGCCGTAGCGTTCACCGACCCCGAAATCGCCACCGTTGGTCTGAGCGCCGAGGAGGCGAGGGACACAGCTATCGACGTCAGCGTCGGTGAGTTTCCGATGCGAGCGAGCGGACGAGCCCTGACGACCGGCCACACCGACGGGTTCGTGCGCCTGGTCGCTGACGAGGATGGGACGGTACTGGGCGGACAGGCAGTCGGTCCCGAAGCCTCGGAACTGGTCGCCGAGATCGGCCTGGCAGTAGAGGGCGGATTGACCGTGACTGACCTCACCGAAACCGTTCACGCGCATCCGACCCTCGCGGAAGCGATCCGGGAGGCCGCTGCGAACGTTGAAGACCGGGCGATACACACCCTGAACCGATAATTTTCGTCTTCGATCGATGTTCGTCCGGCCACAGTGAGAAAAGTTATCTTCGTGTTTCAAATACCAAGCAAGTGGCAGGTCTAATCAGTCGGTCTATGGAACGACCCTCTCAGAGGCACAGTAGTTGTCCGCTGGTCCGGTTCAGTCGTCTCTCCCCTGCACCTGGTACGTCCTTTCAGCACGGGTTGGCGTGGCTCGTCGTCGTGACCGCACTGGAACCTGCCGTACCTCCTCTTCCGGCCCCAAGTCACCCGACAGTTATTTTCCGATCCGGTTCGGTTCCTTTCTTGTGGCATCCATCGTCGCCACGTCGTCCTCTCAGTTCGTTGGCCGCCGATCGTATCGAGCCGCTAACGCCGTTCTCCGCCGGGGCGGAGTCCGGGTCGCGACTACGCTTAACAGCATCAATATGACACCCAAAACACCGTTACGGGAGAACGCGCTCGTTCTCGCTGGCATTCTACTCGTTGCATTGAACCTTCGCCCCGCGATTACCTCTGTCTCACCGGTTCTGGAGGCGATTCGAGCGGATCTTGGCCTGAGTTACACCGCTGCAAGTCTATTGACGACGGTGCCGACGGTTTGTATGGGAGTGTTCGCGTTCCTCGCTCGTCCCATCTCTCGACACACGAGTTCCGAGCGGACCGTATTTTGGGGCCTGATTCTCGTCGCGTTAGCGACGTTTGCTCGGATCGGAAGCCACCGTCCTACCGTCCTGTTCGCGACGACACTGCTTCTCGGTGTCGGTCTCGCCATCATACAGACGCTGCTGCCGACGCTGGTAAACTCGTATTTTCCGGACAGGGCTGCGATAGTCACCGGTCTCTACAGTGCCGGTCTGATAGCTGGCGCAGCAATCGCAGCGGGACTGACGGCTCCACTGTCGAGTCTCCTGGGTAGCTGGCCAGCGGCACTCGCCACGTGGGGGTTGTTAGCCCTGGTCGCGCTCGCCGTCTGGCGTCCAGTCACAGGTGGCGCACCGACGCGGACTGAAACCGGAAATGCCTCGGAACGCTCCGTCTGGCGTGACCCCCTGAGCTGGTACCTGACGCTGTACTTCGGTGGAAACGCAGTCGTGTACTTTTCGGTGCTGGCCTGGCTCCCACCGCGATACGTCGCGCTCGGTTGGAGTGCCCAGAGCGCGGGACTGGTCCTGACGGTCTTCACGGCTGCTGAGTTCTTCGGGACGCTCGGATTCGCGCGATTGGCGGAGGACCGTCCCGACCGACGGGTCCCACTCGGTCTGACAGTGGTCGCCAGCGCGGTGGGCCTGGGCGGAGTGGCAGCACTCCCCCTCGCGGCCCCGTGGCTGTGGTCGATTGTCGGCGGACTGGGTGTCGGAGGTATGTTCGGTCTCTGTCTCACGTTACCGGTCGACTACACGTCCGCCGGCGACGTCACGGCGAAGGTCACCTCGCTGGTCCTCGGCGTCGGCTATCTCGTCGGCGCTGGGGGGCCGGTCGCTATCGGCTGGCTCGTCGACCTGCTCGGCGGATTCGCGCTGGCGTTTTGGGCACTTACGGGCGTGTGTATCCTGCTGCTGGTAGCGACGAGCGGGCTTTATCCCGGCCGCGAAATCGTATAAACCGACACGTCGGCCGCGAGATCGCCAGGTTCGAACCGCAGGCTGGGGCGGTTCATCGGTTCGGGCACGAGGTGTGACGACGACGTTCTCTGACCGATTGACCTCCACCTGTCGTCCCTGCAAGAGGTGTCACGGCGCGGCGCCAGCGTGCCACACCCGAACTATTATTTCCGTTCCACCGTATGATTCTGATACCCGTTTCACGCGGGAAACTTTCACAATGCAAACGTTTACTGCAAGCCTGGCGAATCACCACGACCCGTCGTACGTGGTAGACGCCGCAAAGAAGATAGACAGCGAACTGGCGTACGAGAACTTTCTCATCGGTGACGAGCGACTGAACCGGAATACGCACTCCCTGCTCGCACTCGCCGCCGCGAACACGGACGACATCGGCCTGGGAACCGGGGTGACAAATCCCTACACCCGACATCCTGCAGTAACTGCCGCGGCGATGGCGACCCTCGACAAGGTCTCCGACGGCAGGGCACGACTGGGGCTGGGCGGCGGCTCACCCATTGTGCTCGACCCGCTCGGGTACGATCAGGACGACCCCGTCGGAACCGTCCGGGATGCGGTCAAGATGATTCGAGCGTTGCTCGATGGAGACGAGCCGACCATCGAGCGGCCACAGTTCGAGATTCACGGGGCCGGTCTCGATTTCACCCCCGACCACGACGTCCCGATATACGTTGCTGGTCGTGGTCCCCACCTTCTCGGACTGGGCGGTTTCCGCGGCGACGGCGTTATCGCCGGCGCGGGCCTGGCGTCCGTCGAGGGGATGGAGTACGCTCTGGAGAAGATAGGCAACGGGGCCGAGAAGGCGGACCGCGAAGTTGGGGACATAGACGTGCTCTGCTGGGCCTTTCTCTCTATCGGCGAGGACAGAGATACCGCGCTCGACGGTGTCAACCCACTCGTCAGTCGCATCGTCAACAAGACCCCGATGCCGGCCTTGACGGCCATCGGCATCGACGAGGAGGACGCAAAGCAGGTCAAGGCCTTGGAAGACGTCAAGGAGATGGACGCCGTTGATCTCCGCGAGCATGTCCCACGCGAGGTTACCGAGCAGTTCGCCATCGCCGGAACGCCCGCAGAGTGTCGGGCACACGTCGACCGCCTGCACGAGTTGGGCGTCGACCACATCGGGTTGCTGAGCTTCGATAACGAGGAACACGACGAACTGGCGAACCTCGAAGCGTTCTCCGAGCACGTCATCGACGAAACGTAACGTCCCCTACGTTTATTCTCGTGCCAGTCCTGACAGGCCATATGTCGACCCGATTCGACCGGTCGCAGTATCTCGAACTGCTTTCTGACCTGGTCCGATTCGAGTCCGTGAATCCACCCGGAAACGAGGCGGCGTGTGCCGAATACGTAGCCGATTGGCTGACCGACCACGGCGTCGATGCGGAACTGGTCGCCGAACCGTTTCCGGACCGCCCGCAGGTCGCTGCTCGCGTGGGTAACGGCGACCCGACCGTGGTACTGAATGGACACCTCGACGTCGTTCCGGCCGGCGATACGTCGGCGTGGACCCACGACCCCTTCGAGGCGACCGTCGACGATGGTGCAGTTTGCGGGCGGGGAACAGCCGATATGAAGGCCGGCATCGCCCTCGGTATGCTCGTAACAGTCGAGTTGGCCGAACATATCGAGCGCGGAGACGTCGACGGAAGTGTGGTCTTTCACGCCGCGGTCGGCGAGGAAACGGCCGCTCCCGGAACCAGGGCACTGCTGGACGCGGGGTACGGCGGCGACTACGGCGTCGTCCTCGAGGGGACGGGACTCCAGACGGCCACGCGCTCGAAGGGACTGGCCTGGTACGAGATAACGGTCGATGGAGAGCCTGCCCACGCCAGCGACCCCGACGCCGGCCAGAACGCGTTACTGGCGTCGCGACCAGTTCTGGACGCTATCGTCGATTACGACCAGCAGGTCAGAAAACGGCGTGACGACCTCGTTGGCCGGGCCTACGCCACCGCGACGATAGCCGACGCCGGAACCAAGGAGAACGTCGTGCCAGGGCGGGCGACCTATACGGTCGACCGTCGCTTCCTGCCCGACGAGACCGTCGCCGACGTCGACGACGAGATAGACGATCTGCTCGCCGACGTCGCGACGGCCCACGACCTGGACATCGAGTGGGAACGGGTCCGGACCTACGAATCGGCGGCCAGCCCCGCTGACAGTCCCCTTGCGTCAGCGCTACGTGAGGCGTCGGCGGCCGCCGCAGACGTTCCGACGGAACCCTGGGGCTATACCGCAGCCTGTGACGTGCGCTTTCTCGTCAACGAGGGCGGGATGGACGCCGTCGTCTGGGGTCCCGGCGCACTGGCACAAGCACACAGCCAGGACGAATACGTCCCCGTCGTGGAACTTGACGCGGCACTGGCGGCCCTGCCGCGTGCCCTCCTGGACCTCTTCGACCGCGCAGGGTAACTAGTCCTCGCCCGGATTGATGACCACGACTGGAGCGTCGGTATTGAGCAGGACTTTCTGGGTAACACTTCCGAACAGCGCCTTGCCAACCGGAGAACGCTTCCCCCTGCTCATGACGATTTCGGACGGGTTGACGTCCTCGGCCACGTCTAGAACGAGTTCGCCCGGGTCGCCCGCACCGTCGATGACGTCGTAGTCGATGTCTGCCTCCTCGAACCGTTCGACTGCGGCCTGGACCGATCCGACGTGGTCGACCGTCTGCGTACCGACGCTCTCTTCGGGTACCGATTCGAGGTCACCCGACCACGCGTGGATGATACAGACTTCGACCGACTCGGTCCCGGGACGCTCGGCGATGTAGTCTGCCTGGTAGTGGGCGCGGTCTTCATTCTCGTCGACTGCGAGTAGGATACGGTACATACGCCAACCAATCAGCCGCGAATGATTTATACTTACTGTCCGACGCCGGACGTGCGCCGGGACCAGAGCTACACAAGCCGGCTCACGAGGTACGGATCGTCCCGTTGTGCGACCTCGACGTCGAGCAACCTGGCACAGCCGCTGCACACGAACTCGCGGAGACAGAACTCCTCACCACCCTCGTGGTTCTCGCCGCTGTCGGAGAGTGGACGCTCGTTCACCACCACGTTGTTCTTCCAGTTGTCCTCGACTCGGCTGAGGACGGTATCGCAGTCCGTGCACGCCACGTACCGTTCGTCGTCGGCTCGGACGATTCGCAGGCACTCGCCGAGTTTCCGGTCGGTCGCGGTTGCCCCGGTCACGTCGAGGGGCGACGCGTCCGAGCCGTCCAGTCTGTCGGCCCTGATGTCCTCGCGCGCTTGCTCGACGGAGCCCGCCAGTTGTCCGTCGTCGTCGACCGGGACGCCGTACACCTCGCGCGCAGACCGGGGCGAGACGGTGCCGTTCACGACGTCCTCGACGACGTCCTCTGGGTCGCGTTCTAGCGGGTCACCGTAGCCGCCGCTCCCCGGGAACCGCAGGTAGAACACGTCGTCTTCGCCGAGCTCGTTGACGCCCCAGCGGCCGTCTTCCCGGTCGGTGTCGAGCTCGTCGTTCGTCGGCGGGAACGGCATCTCGTCGGTATCGAGACCCGCGTCCCGGAAGAACGAGTACTCGATGGTACTGCCGGGGTGACCGCCGAACATCCCGTTCGATGCGGGGACGTCGACCGCGCGACCGAACGTGACGACATCAATCTCGTCGGCCTCGTCACCCACCGGCGTCACGGCGTACTCGTGGCCGACGCCACCGCGATTCGCCCCCGGACCGCCCGAGTCTGGCACGAACTGCCGGTACAGGTACATCAGCGGCAACACCGCTTCGTGGCGCTCGGCGTTACCCCATCGGGCCACGATGTTGGGAATCTCGCCACCGAGTTCGACCCCGTCAGCGAACCGTCGTGCACCGCCAGCCCCGGCGAAGGTGTCAGTCAGCGCTTCGACCTGGGTCGTTCCCCCCTCGGTGATCTCCAGCATAACGTGCGCGTGTGACCCGTGCCAGACGCCAGTCGCGCGGTCGGCGTACTCCTCGCTGGACCCGAGCATCTTCGAGACGCACAGCGTCGAGAGGTTGTTACAGACCTGTAGCGTCGCGACGGTCGCGATGGATATCGGCGCAGGTCGCTCGGCGTTGACGATGGTCCCCTTCGGGGCTTCGACGTCGACCACGTCGATGATACCGTCGTTCCAGGTCATATCCCAGCACAGCAGCGGGAACACCGGCGCGAACACGCCCCCGACCGTCGCGGTCAGGGTACAGTTCAGTCCGTACTCGCTCTGTTCGCTGGTACCCTCGAAGTCGAAGGTCAGCGAGTCGCCGTCCTTCCGGAGCGTGACCTGAACCGTGAAGTTCTCGTCTTCGGGGGCAGAGTCGACGTACTGTCGGGCCTGCCACTCGCCGTCGGGAAGGTCGAGCAGTCGTTTCTTGAACTTGTTGCGCGACTGCTTGATGAGTTCCCGGCCCACGTGTTCAACGGTGTCCGGGTCGTACTCGTCCATCAGGTCCCGCATCCGGTCTTTCGCGACGTTGTTGGCGGCGATCTCCGAACGCAGGTCGAGTTCGACCATTCCAGGGTCGCGGCTCATATTGAGGATGGTGTTGAGCGCGTCCTGGCGCATCTCGCCACCTTCGATGAGTTTCAGACCCGGCGTCTGGAACCCTTCGTGAAAGACGCTCGTGGAACTCGGGGAGAACCCGCCGGGGTCGGCGGCTCCGATATCGGCCACGTGAACGAAACTCGCTGAGAACGCCTGCAACTCACCGTCGTAGAAGATCGGGCTGATGATGTAGACGTCAGGGGGATGCAACGCCGCAGTATAGGAGTCGTTGAGGACGAACATATCGCCCTCTTCGACGTCATCGCCGTACTCGTCGATGATATGTTTGGTCGCCTCCGACGCCCCGAGGTAGTGGTGGAGGAACCCGACGCCGCCGGTCAGCAGGTCGCCCTCGGCCGTGTACAGCGCGACCATCAGGTCGTGTCCCTCGTTGGTATTCGGCGCGCCGGAGACTCGCTTGAGCGCCTCGACGGCCTCGTCGGTCACCCGTGCAAGCCGGTGTTTGATTATCTGGAACGTGACCGGGTCGATGCCTTCCAGGGAGGTGTCGATGTCTGAACTCATTGGTCGTCACCTTCGATGTCGATGTAAACGTTCTGATAGCGGTCCATTCGTGCGACGTCGCCCGGATTGACCACGATCGTCGTGACCGGAGTCAGGATGACGCCGGGTTCGTCGATGACGTCTCCAGGTGTCAAATCGGTGAAATCGTAGACATTGCCGTCGATGATACCACCGGCCTGCTTGAAGTACATCTCTTTTTCACCCACGATGGCGTCGTCAACCGAGGAGTCCGTGAGTTCGTGTTCGTTGAACTCGGGCATCGACATCGGCCCGACGCCGCGGACCCGGAACTCGGTCATCTCGATACCGCCTTCCTTGAACGCCGAGCCCTCGCCGTATCGCTTCTCGTACAGCGTTTCGAAGCGGTCGATGGTCTCGTCGACGTCGCTCTGGTCGAGTTCGCCACTCGTCTCTATCGGCGTGACGAGTTCGTGCACCTGCCGCTGGTAGCGCATACTGATGGACCGTTCGATGGTCATCTCCTCGGGGTCGAAGCCCTCCGCGGTGAGTTTGTCGCGGGCCTCCGATTCGAGGTCGGCGAAGATGCCATTGATACGGTCGGCCTCGAAGGGCGGCTTGACCTGCCGAACGTCTAAGTGTTCGTGCGTAACGTCGGTCGAGAGCAACCCGAGCGCGCTGTTCACCGAGGCGGTGTACGGGACCAGCACCTCGGGAATGTCAAGCATCCGGGCGTAGGAAGCGGCGTGCATACCGGCCGCGCCGCCGATTGACACGAGCGTGAACTTGCGGGGGTCGATTCCTTTTTCCACGGTCATCTCCCGGAGCAGGTCCGCGACGATGGAGTTTATGAGTTCGTAGATGTCCGCGGCGGCTTCGACCGGGGACTTGCCCAGTGGGTCCGCTATCTGCTCTTCGAATACGTCGTGAGCCTTCGCCGGGTTCATTTCCTTGTCACCGCCGAGGAAGTACTCCGGTGCGAAGTACCCCTGAATCATATCGACGTCCGTCACTGTCGGCTGTTCGCCACCGCGTCCGTAGCAGACCGGCCCAGGGTCGGAACCGGCGCTTTCGGGCCCGACGGACGGAACGTTCGTGCCCTCTTCGAGGGAGATTATGCTCCCGCCCGCCACAGCTATTGAGTTGATGTCCCGTTTCGGGAACTGGTAGTGGTACCGTCCGACCATCGGTTCATCGGCATACTCCAGCCGGCCGTCGTTGATGATGCCGACTTTGAACGTCGTCCCGCCCATATCCGTTGAGATGACGTTCTCGATGTCGCGTTCCCCTGCGACGAACCGGCTTCCGAGCAGCCCGCCGACCGGACCCGACTCGATGAGTCCGACCGGTTTCTCGATGGCGTCCCGACGCGTCACCAGACCGCCGTGAGCGAACATAAGGAGGATGAGTCCGTCGAAGCCGTAGTCTTCAAGCGTCGTGCCGAGGCTTTCCAGGTACTGTTCGGTCGTCGGTCCCAGGTAGGCGTTGAGAACCGTCGTCGCGGTCCGCTCGTATTCGCCCATCGTCGGCGAGATGTCATTCGACATAGAGACGTACAGGTCCGGATACCGCTCCTGCAGAACGTCCTTCACGCGCTGCTCGTGTTCCGGAGCAGTGAACGACCAGAGGAAACAGCCAGCCATCGCTTCGACGCCGTCGTCGACGAGGGAATCGACGGCCTCGACGACTTCCTGCTCGTCGAGAGGTTCGACGATCTGCTCGCGATAGGCTCGCTCGGAGATGCCGGCGACCCGCTCGCGCGGGATGAGCGGGTCGGGCTTGTCGGAGTTGACGATGTCTTTGACTTCCTCGAACGGGAGTCCCGACCAGCGACCGTAGCCGCCACGCGTGGCGTGGAGTGTCTCCTCGAACCCCTTGGTCGTCAGCAGGCCGGTCTCGGCACCCTCTCGCTCGAAGAGCGCGTTCTCGCCGACCGACGTTGCGTGCAGGAACAACTCGGTGTCCTGCAGGAGTTCTTCCAGCGTCAGGTCCATCTTCTCGGTTGCCGTCCGCAGCGAATTGAAGATTCCCTCCGAGAAGTCCGGGTAAGTCGTCAGATCCTTGCCGATGACGACCCGCCCGTCCTCGTCCATAACTGCTGAGTCAGTACACGTTCCGCCGATGTCAGTACCGATTCTGTATGTCATACTTCGTATCCGGGTTGCCGTTGCACGTTGAATCGCACTTCTGATAGTTGCATCGCTGTTCAGTAAGATCGCTCGCGCCAGTCGGTGTTCCGCTCGAAGGCGTCAGCGACCGATACGACCGTTCGTTCGTCGAATTGGTCGCCGACTATCATCATACCGATGGGCAATCCGTCGCTCGTCCCACAGGGGACGGACAACGCCGGATGGCCGGTCATATCGAACGGCATCGTGTTGCGCGTCCGGCCCTCTTTCCCCTGGGCTCGGTTGACGACCTCCTGGCGGGAGAGGTCTTCCTCCAACTCGAACGCCGTCATCGGTGTCGTCGGCATCACCAGTACGTCGTACGTCTCGAGTTGCTCGTCGTAGGCAGCGGTCAGGTCCTCTCGGAGGTTCTGCGCTTTGCCGTGGTATCGCCCGTAGAACTGCTCTTTGAGGTACCTTCCGAGCAGGCACTTCAGCTTTACCGTCGGAGCGAACTCGTCTGCCTGTGCTCTCCGAGCCTTGCCGAACGCCTCCGCGAAGTCGGTATTGTAGTGGCCGTCGACGAAGTACCCGGTGTTGTCGGCGTCCCACATCATAGCCGCCTCTTCGTTCTCGACGGCCAGCCAGACGAAGAAGCCGTCGACGTGCCACGGAATCGACACTTCCTCGGCCGTAGCGCCGAGTGATTCCAGTTCCTCGACGGCCGCGCGGACGCCCTCGTTGACGGCGGCCTCGCTGCCCTCGAACTCGAACCCTTCACGGACGACGCCGATTCGGAGGTCGTCGATCGACTCGTCGAGTGCGTCGGTGTAGGCCGCCGTTTCGACGGTGGTCTGGCGCGGGTCCCGCGCGTCTTCGCCGGCGAGCACTTCCATCGCGCGCGCGACGTCCGTGACGGACGTCGCCATCGGCCCGACGTGATCGAAGGAGTGGCCGAGCGGGGCAACACCACGGAACGAGACGAGACCGTGGGTCGGTTTGAACCCGACGCACCCGCTCCAGGAGGCAGGCGTTCGCAGCGACCCCGCCTGGTCGCTGCCGATGGCGATGTCGACCTGTCCGGTGACGACTGCCACCGCGGACCCGCCGGAGGACCCTCCCGCGAGATGGTCGTCGCTGAACGGGTTCAAGACGGGACCGAACGCCGACATCTCGCCGCTCCCGGAGACCGCCATTTCGTCCATATTCGTCTTCGCTGTGATGGTAGCCCCCGCGTCGAGCAATCGCTCGACGACCGGCGCGTCGTACTTGGGTCGGTACCCCATCAGCACCTTCGAGGCACACGTCATCTCGACGTCTGCGACGGCGATGTTGTCCTTGACGCCGACTTCGTACCCTGACAGGGGGCCGTCCGCCTCGCTCCCGACATCGCAGTACGTGATGATGGCGTTTTTTGGGTCTTCGTGCTTGCCGGCCCGATAGCCCGGGTCCCGGCTCGCTGCGGTTCGCGTTTCCGTTCTGTCGGAGAGTTCGTCGATACGCTCGCAGAACCCCATCTTCGCCTCGATGAGTTCGAGGTAGTCTTCGAGTTCCTCCTCGCTCAACTCGAAGTGATAGAGGTCCGCGATGTCGCGGAGCTCCTCCCGAGTCGGTGGTCGCACGACAGGTGGCAGGTGTGACACACACTAACTGTGTAAAACGAAAATATAAAGCTTCTGTCGTTGGCCGGAGGGGATCCCCTCGTCAGGAACAGTTTTCGGTCGCGGCGGTGCCGGTTCCCGGGGCGTGTGATTCCCCTAGAGCGTTCGCTGCGAGACAATCGACGATGCTGCGGACCGCCATCCGCGACGTGATTCCGGCCGGATCGAGTTGGGGAGATGTCTCGACGACGTCCATAGCGTCGATGCCTTCGCTCGCGACGGTCCCGAGTATTTGTAGTAGCTCGCGCGCGCGAAGACCGCCGTTGGTAGGGACGCCGGTACCGGGTGCCGCACTCGCGTCCAGCACGTCGATGTCAAGCGTAAGGTACAGCCCGTCAGAACCGTCGGTGGCGGCGTCGACTGCGTCACGAGCGACTTCGACCGGTCCGCGTCGAATCACCTCGTCGAGGGTGTAGAGGTTTATACCGCGTTCGTTGGCCCATTCGAGTTCGAACCGCGGGTTCGTCGGGCCGGTCAACCCGACGATACTGATATTCTCTGGGTCGAAATCCGCTTCGTCGACGGCACGCGCGATGGGACAGCAGTGGTTGTACCTCTCGCCTGCCACATCCGTCGCGGTGTCGAAGTGCGTGTCTATCAGGACGAGACCCGGGTCGTCTCTATGGTCCGCGAGCGCACGAACGCCGGAGACGGTCGTAACGTGGTCGCCGCCGACCATAACCGGCATCACGTCCGCTTCGAGCATCCGGCTCATATGCGTCGCACCGTGGTCGAGGCTCCGGGCTGCGTTGCCCGGTATCACCGGGACGTCGCCACAGTCGGCAAACGCGTAGTGGTCCCTGAGGTCGATGTCGTACTCGAAGTGGTAGTAGCGCGTCTGCGAACTCGCATCGCGTATCGCGCGTGGACCCTGGTTCGTCCCCGTTCGAGAGATGCAAGTGCTGTCGAAGGGGAATCCGACGACACCGACGTCCGCGTCGGTCGCTGCCAGCGCGTCGTCGTCGTACACGTCGAGTTGGTCTGCTCCCATGAATGTCGCGACGCCGCTGTCGAGGAAAGCGGCGTCCGGTCGCTGGTCTTCCATTGCGTCCCGTGCGTCCCGCCGCGACAAA
Organism: Halobellus ordinarius; assembly: GCF_031823395.1. Classification (NCBI taxonomy): domain Archaea; kingdom Methanobacteriati; phylum Methanobacteriota; class Halobacteria; order Halobacteriales; family Haloferacaceae; genus Halobellus; species Halobellus ordinarius. Next base: position 58,858 of record NZ_JAVQKJ010000011.1, on the reverse strand, counting down.
ATAAAAGTAGGTGCCGAACGCGCTCGCGAACCGGGGGTGATAGACCGCTACTCTAGCCGACGATACGGCTGCGCCAGTGCCGACGGCCCACCGAGCCGTTCCTTGAGCGTACCACGCGAGGCCAGCACCAGCACCAACACGGTCGCGATGTAGGGATACATCGCCATAATGGTCGGGTGCGTCAGGAACTCGACGATCGGCGCGCCGCCGACGTCGATGGCCTGGATGCGAATCGTCAGTGCGTCGAGGACCGCGAACACGTACGCGATAGCGAGCATTCGGAAGGGTTTCCACTGGGCAACGAACACGAGAGCGATGGCGATCCAGCCGCGTCCTGCGGCCATACCGGCCGACCAGAGACCGGTCAGCGCCAGCGAGAGGTGCGCACCCGCGAGTCCGGCGAGCGCACCGCCGAGCATCGTACTCAGGTACCGGAGCCGGTCGACACGAACGCCGGCGGTGTCGGCCGCCTCCGGTGCCTCGCCGACCGATAGTATCTCCAGTCCGAGGTTGGTCCGGAACAGGAAGTACCACGTTATGGGGACGAGGGCGATGGCGAGGAAGTCGGTTGCCGCGTTCCGGAACAGGACCTCGCCCACGACCGGAACCTGAACGAGGTACTGGCCGACGAGCGGGAGCGTCGTCTTCGGCATACCCTGGATGGTTTCGCCGGTGTAGGGCTGGCCGAAGAACGTCGTTGCACCTATGCCCAACAGTGTAATCATGAGGCCGCTGATGACCTGATTGGAGTTCAGCGACACACTGAGGAACGCGTGTAATCCAGCCGCGAGGACGCCGATGATGACGCCCACCGCGAATCCCAGGACGTAGCTCCCCGTCGCGACGACAGCGATGAACGACCCGAGCGCGCTGAACAGCAACATCCCCTCGACGCCGAGATTCAACACGCCGGATCGCTGGGTGATGAGCTCACCCAGTCCGGCGAGGATGAGTACCGTCGACGCGCGTACCGTCGCGTCGAGCAATCCGACCGCGGCTCCACTCGTTGCCAGTGGAAGGACTAATTCATACATAATTAGGACTCCTTGCCGACCACGTTGACGAACGGGAGGTCCCGTCCGAAGTTGCGCTCAGTCTCGACGTAGACCTCGTAACTACGGACGAACTCCGCAGTTATGAGAAAGAGGATGACGAGCGCCTCGATGACGCTCGCTAAGGCCGCCGAGACGCTGAGGGCCGATTGCATCTGCAGACTCCCCACGATGAGGATGGCGAAAAAGAACCCGGCTAGGGCCGTCTGGAACGCGCCGCGTCGGCCGAGCAAGGCGATCGGAATCGCCGTCCAGCCGTATCCCGGGCTCCACTGGGAGGTCAGCCGTTGCTGATTGGCGGCTATCTCGACCATACCGGCGAGTCCAGCGAATGCGGCACCGAGCGTCAGGACTATCACGTAAATCTTGAACTTCGACATTCCCGCCTGTCCGGCCGCCTCGGGATTCGACCCGGTCATCGTTATTTCGTATCCCAAGCGCGTCCGGTTCAACAGTAAGTGCAACAGGACGGGAACAACCACGAGGAACAGGACTCCAACGTGGAAACCCGTTCCGGGTATCGTCGGGAGCAGGGCCCCAGTCGGTAACGACTCCGACCGGGGGAACGCGCCGGCGCCACCCTGCATCGGTCCGTTTATCAGGTACTCGTTGACCTGGATGGCGATGAAGACGCTCATCAGCGTCGTCAGGATCTCGTTGACGTTCCACTTAGCGCGGAGAAACGCCGGCACGAGCGCCCACAGCGCACCGCCGAGGAGACCGCTGAGGACCATTACCGGTAACAAAATCGGTGACGGTAGACCGAGATTCAATCCGACCCAGGTACCGAGGATGCCACCGAGGTATATCTGTCCCTCTGCACCGATGTTCTCAAGTCCCGCCTTCAAGGGCAGAAAGACAGCGTAACCCGCAAGGACCAGCGGGACCGCCCGAACGATCGTGTTCGTGATCGTGTACGGTGTCGTCAGCGTGTCGATGAACAGTATGGAGTACGCCTGGAAAGGGTCGACACCCGTAAATGCCAGCGCGATACCGCCGACCGCCAGGGCCGCGACGACCGTCGCTATCTGAGTGGTGACCGAGAGCCACCTCGGAACGGACGTTCGCGAGGATAGGTACACTCTAACCATCTAATCGCCACATATCCGTACACTCTCTTATAGATGTGGGTGTCATTGCCAGTCAGGAGGACCGCCGAAGTCCCGGTAGCTCTGTCACCCGAGGCGCCCGCTCGCACGCAATAATTATATACTGGTCGCAGTACAAGGGTAACTCGATGTGCCAGAGATAAAATATGCGAACCCAGAGACGGTCGAAGAGGCGTGTTCGTTACTGCACGAACACAAGGAGGACGCGGCCATCCTGTCGGGTGGACAGTCGCTACTGCCGATGCTCCGTCAGCGCGTCGGCTCCTACGACAAGGTCATCGACATCAACGACCTGCCCGACCAGGATTACATCGACGTGACCGACGGCGAAGTGCGAATCGGCTGTCTGAGTAGACACCGTGACGTCGCAACCGCCGAGGCCGTCGAGCGTCACTGTCCGGTACTGGCGGAGGTCGCTGCCCAGATCGGCGACGTTCAAGTACGCAACCGCGGGACGTTCTGCGGAGCTGTCGCCCACGCAGACCCGTCCGGCGACCCGCCGGTGATCGCCACTCTCCTCGACGCGACCATCGTCGCCCGCAGTGCCAACGACACGCGGACCTTGTCAGGCGACTCGTTCTTCCACGACTTCTACGAGACCGGACTGTCGAAGGACGAACTCGTGACTGAAGTCCGGTTCCCCGCCCTGTCTGCGAACGAGGGGGCGGGATACGAGAAGTACGAACCGACGGAAGGAGCCTACCCCGTCGCGACGGTCGGGGCATACCTCTCGCTGTCCGACGACGGACAGGTCACGGAGGCACGCCTCGCGACCGGTGCACTCGAAGCCGGACCGACGCCGATGGAAGACGCTGCATCCCTCCTCGAAGCCAGGCAACCGACGGACGAGGCCCTGACGGAGGCGGCCGAGCGGCTCGGCGACGACACAATGCCGGTCGACGACTTCGAGGGATCGGCCGAGTTCAAGACGGCCATCAGCAAGAAACTCGCGAAAGACGCACTCAAGACGGCGCGCGACCGCGCCCAGCATTGATGATGAGCACCGAAACCGAACCGAGCGCCAACGTCACTATCGAGACGACGCTCAACGGTACCGAAGTGGAACAGACTGTTCCGGCCGGGACGCTGTTGTCGGCGTTCCTCCGAAACCACGAATACCTCACGGGGACGCATCGCGGTTGCGAGACGGCCAAGTGTGGCGCCTGTACGGTCCTGGTCGACGGCGAACCGGTGAAATCGTGCAACCTACTCGCCGCGCAGGTCGACGGGAGCAGCATCACGACCGTCGAGGGTCTCGCCGACGGTGAAGAACTTCACCCCGTCCAGCAGGCTTTCTGGGATTGCCACGGAAGTCAGTGTGGCTACTGTACGCCCGGGTTCGTGACGAACGCTGTGGCGCTGCTCGAAGACAACCCTGACCCGAGCGTCGACGAGATACAGGACCACCTGGCAGGGAACATCTGCCGGTGTACGGGCTACACGAAAATCATCGAGAGCGTCCAGGAGGCCGGCGACCGGATGGACGGTGATGCACCATGAGCAAGCAGAAACAGCGTGAGGTGACCGAAGACCAGGACGAGGAGACCAAAAGCGAGGAATCCGAGACCGAGTGGGTCGGCGAGCGCGTCAACAGCTACGATGGGAGCCGGTTTGTCTCCGGCCACGGTCGCTACGTCGACGACATCCAGCGGCCGGATATGCTCCACGCCTACTTCGTGCGGAGCCAGTACAGCCACGCGAAGGTCTTGGACGTCGACACCAGCGAAGCGGAGGCCCACCCTGGAGTCGAACTCGTCTGGACTCACGACGACATCGCTGACAAGGTCGAGGAACCGTTCGGTTATATGCTGCACGACGAAGAAGTGCTCGCGTCCGACCGCGTCACGTACGCCGGTCAGGAGGTGGCCGTCGTGGTGGCGAACGAGCGGGACGTCGCTCAAGAGGCTGCGGACCTCGTCGACATCGAGTACGAGCGACTCGATACCATCACCAAAGTCGAGGATGCGCTGGCGGACGATGCGCCGCTCGTACATCCAGACCTCGACGCCGACCCCGAGAACGATACCGATGGGAACGTGGCTTGGTCCGGCCAAGTCGAAGTCGGCAACTACGAAGACCCACTGGCCGACGCCGACGTCGTGGTTGAGGACACCTTCCAGACGAACAAGACTACGCCTGCCCCGATGGAACCTCACGGCTGCATCGCCGACTACGACCCCGCGACGGGGTCGGTCGAACTTGTCTCCTCGACGCAGATGCCACACCTGCTGTCCGTGGAGATTTCGGAGGTCCTGAAGAACTTCGAACAGCGGGACATCACCTGTCGGCTTCCCGACGTTGGGGGCGGTTTCGGCATCAAGCTGGACCCATATCCCTTCGAGATCTGTTCGATACTGCTGTCGAAGGCAACACAGCGCCCGGTCAAGCACGTTCTCGACCGACTCGAAGAGTTCACCGCAGGTCGCGGTCGCTCGCCGGAAGAGCTCGATGGTCGGCTCGGCGTTACCGAGGACGGCGACATCGTCGGTATAGACGTCGATCTGCTACAGAACACGGGAGCGGCCGCCGCATACGGCGTCGCAGTCGCCTACTCCTCGGCCAACTGCGGCCAGGGGCCGTACCTGATTCCGAACCAGCACTGGCGGACGAAGGTCGTCTACACCAACGAGATGCCCACGACCGCAGTCCGTGGGTTCGGCGACCCGCAGGTCACGTTTATGCGCGAGCAACTCATCGAGATGGCAGCCGAAGAAATCGGTATGGATGCCATCGAACTCCGCCTGAAGAACACGCCGCGTCAAGAGGATATGCCGATGCGGTCGGACGCGGGCCACATCTGGCGCAACGCCGACCAGGTCACCTGTCTCAAAAAGACCCGCGAGATGATAAACTGGGACGAACACCGCGGCGGCAGCAAGACGCGAGACGGGAAGCTCCGCGGCGTCGGGATGGGTACCATTATGAAACGGGGCGGCAACAAGTCTGCCTCCGGTGGTGACTTCGACGAGGCGGTGGTGAAGATGAACCGGAATGGTGACGTCACCGTGTTGACCGCCATCGCGAGCATCGGCCAGGGAACCGAGACCGGTATCAACCAGATGGTCGCGGACACCCTCGGAATCCCTATCGACCGCGTCGACGCGGTGCGCGGTGACACCGACGCCACGCCCGAAGGCCTCGGTGTGTGGGCGGACCGCGGGACGATTATCGGTGGCAGCGCGGCCGCACGCGCAGCCGAGGACCTCGCGGAGACGCTGAAGGCGGTCGCCGCGCATATGCTCGACGTGGATCCCGAGGACGTTCGTCTCGGAGACGGACGAGCTTACGATGCCACAGATCCCGGCACTGGAATCGAAATCGAGGAACTGGCGAACACTGCGATGCTCGGCAACCCCGAGACCCTCGGTCCAGAGTCCGAGCGTCCGGAGATACTTCAGAACGGCATCTCTCTCGTCGGTCGCGGCAAGTACCAGAGTCAGGAAGTCGAGTTTGTCGACCCCGACACCGGGCGCGGGAACGTCGCGCACAGTTACACCCTCGGCGCGCTGGCGATCGTCGTCGACGTCGACCCCGGAACGGGTGAGATAGACGTTGTCGACGTCGCCATCTGCGAGGACGTCGGCAACGTCATCAACCCGAAACTCGTCGAAGGACAGGTGCAGGGTGCCATCGTCCAGGGGCTCGGCGAGACGCTCTACGAGGAGTACGCCTACGACAACAACGGGAACCTGATGAACGGGTCGATGATAGACTACCATCTCCCGACGGCCGCGGACGTGCCGCTGGTCACCAAGATCGAGGAACTCGAAAACCCCGATCCGACCACCTCTCACGGCCAGAAGGGCGTCGGCGAGTGCCCGCTCGTCCCGACGTCCGCGGCGGTAGCCAACGCCGTCTACGACGCCACCGGCATCCGGTTCACTGAGTTGCCACTGGCCCCACACTACGTCCTTCCGGCGCTCGACGACGCTGGGCTGCGAGAAATATAGCGCCGACGGCCGGACGCGTCCGTCGTCCGCCTTCGCGGAAGGTTCCGTTTTTTGGTTCTTCGTTTCGCCGTACTCGCATCGACGGACAGCTACGCGTCCCCGTCGGTCACTCCGATGCGTCTCCGTCGGTCGCGGATTCGAGCGCGTACGCCGCGTTCAGAACCGTCGCGTCGTCGAAGTGTGACCCCACGAGTTGCAGCCCGACCGGGAGTCCATCGACGGGCGCGACCGGAACACTCACTGCCGGGTGGCCCGTGGCGTTGAACTGACATGTGTTCGCCAGACTCCCCCAAGCGTCGTCGATGAATTCGAACCGGTTCTGATCGGGAACGTACACGTGTGGCAACTGTGGTGTCGTCGGCGTCGCCAGGAGATCATACTCCGCGAGGTGGTCGTCGTATACGTCCCGCACGGTCCGCCGCAGGTTCATCGCCTCAGCGTAGTACTTCGAGTGATACTCCTCGGACGCGTACGCCCCGATCAACAGAGTGTACTTGACGCTCGGAGCCAGGTCACCACCCTGTGCGCGACGGAACTTCCCGAACGACTCCACCCAGGAAGTGTCGTACCAGCCCCACCAGTTGCGTCCCACGCCCTCCCCACGGAACGCGGCGACGGTCCCCTCGTTGAGTGCAACGGTGTAGATGTCGACCGCGTCGTGGTGGATAGGAATCGATATTTCGTCGACGGTTGCGCCCGCCGACTCTAGGGTCGCGAGACCGTCGCGCACGCTATCGTTGACTGCTTCGTCACACTCCGGCCGCTCAAACCCCTCCCGAACGACGCCGATAGCGAGGTCGTCGACATCGCCGTCGAGTGTCGCCTCGTACTCCTGTGTCGGCACCTCGTCGGGTTGGCGTGGGTCGTCGGGGTCGCGGCCCGCCAGCACGGTCAGTGCCCGGGCGGCTGTCTCGACGTTTGGAGCGATCGGCCCGGTGTGGTCAATGGTGTTTTCGATGCCGACGATGCCCGTGTACGGGACCAGCCCGTGGGTCGGTTTGTGACCGACGACGCCGGTCCAGGCCGCAGGCACGCGGACGCTACCGCCCTGGTCGCCACCGATACCGAGGTCGACCTCGCCCTCCGCGACAGCGATAGCGCTGCCACCGGAGGACCCGCCCGCGAGGCGGTCGTCGTCGTGTGGGTTCAGCGTCGGACCGAACGCGCTCGAATGCCCGTTGCCGGTGAACGCGAAATCGTCCATATTCGTCTTCCCGACCACCGTCGCGCCCGCATCCAGCAACCGCGAGACGATGGTGGCGTCGCGGTTCGGAACGTAACCCTCCATAACCTGCGACCCGCAGGTCATCTCGACGCCGGCGACGGCCACGTTGTCTTTGAGTGCGACGTCCCAGCCTGCCAGAGGTCCTTCGGACGCCCCGACGACCTCACAGGCAGTTATCCAGGCGTTGTTGGGGTCCTCGTTGCGTGGAACTCGACAGCCGGTGTCGCGATCGCCGAGCGGCGTTCGCGTCGACGGGTGGGGGTACTGTCTGACGGTTTCGTACGCGTCCAGCCCCTCGGTGACGAGTGACTGGAAGTCGGCTATCTCCTCGTCGTCGAGGTCGAGATGAAGCTGTTCACCAAGGCGACGGATATCCTCCGCCGTCGGAGGTCGCAACGACATACTGCTCCCTACGACGACGACCGATATAGGTATTCCCCAACCGACGGCACGGTCTTCGGTCAGAGCGGTCGCTCGTCGAGAGACGACCAAAAGAATTGCACTGCGGTTCGTCCCGGACGCAGAGCGGCGCGCCGCGTTACGACTCGGGCACCGAACCTTCGACGCCTTCGACGTACTCGTTGGCGGTCCGGGCGATTTCGAGGTCGGATTTGCCCTCGAACTTCGACCCGGACCAGATGCTGCGATCGCCGTTGATGAGTTCTTCCCGGATGGAAGCGACCTCGTCCTTGACGTCCTGGGGCACTTCTGGCCCCCAATCGTCGAGTTTCACGCCGTTGTTCTCGAGACCGAAGAACTTCATTTCCGGTTGGCTCTCGCCGTTTTTCGCGGCCTTTGCCGTCGCCTCGAGGATGGGTGTCCAGTTCCACATACAGGAGGTCAGGTAGGAGTCGCCCGCGAACTGCCCGACCTCGTCCGCGTATCCGATACCCCACACGCCCGCCTCTTGCGCCGTTTTCAGCACGGAGGGCGAACTCTCGTGGTACGCCAAGACGTCGGCGCCCTGGTCGACGAGCGACCGCGCCGCGTCCTGCTCCTTCGGCGGGTCGTACCATGTGTTCGTGTACGTCGGGATCATCGTGATGTCGGGGTTGACCGACCGGGCGCCCAGCGTCATCGCGTTGAGGTCATTGATGAGCAACGAAATGGGGAACGCCAGCACGTAGCCGAGTTTGTTCGACTCCGACAACATAGCGCTGGCGACGCCGGTCAGGTAGCGCGCCTCGTGGAGCTTTCCGTAGTAGTATCCGACGTTCGACATATCGTCCTCGACAGTCGTGACACGCGATGACTCGTAGTACGTGTCCGGATAATCTCCTGCGACCTGCTTTTGGACGGGACCGTAGTCGAAGGTACAGCCCTCGACGATATCGAAGCCGCGTTCGCCGTAGTCTTGGAACACCGAACTGGCTTCGGACGCCGGGAGCTCAGTCACCGTCTCGGTCTGGTACCAGTCGTACTTCTCTTCCAGTTCCTTGCGTGCCGTTTCGTGTGACGCGACCCAGCCCTGGTCGCCGATAGGCCCGTTGTACACGTACGCCGCCCTGACCGTATCTGAGTCCGAATCGTCGCTACCACTGCTGGTCGTCGTGTCGTTATCGGTTGTCTGGTCACCGCTGCCGCCTTGCGTACATCCGGCGAGGCCGATGGCACCGACTGTGCCCGCTGCCCGAATGAACTGCCGCCGTTTCTGTGGCATACGGTAGCACTGTTAATAGTCAACTATTTAAATTTGTCTCCGCCTCAACGGCACGCGAGCAGGCGCCGGACCCGTCCGGAGCGCACAGTCCGGCTTCGATCAAGGATGTTTCGGCACTCGCGACGGTGAAAACCGACGTCGGTTGCTAATTAATGCTTTCCTTGTATTCGTTGACCAGCGCCTGCATCGACGCTTTGGCGTCACCGAATAACATACTCGTGTTGTCCTTCGCGAACAGCGGATTGGGAATTCCCGAGAAGCCTGGACTGAGGCTCCGCTTGTTGACGACGACCGACTGCGCCTCTGAGACGTTCAGTACGGGCATCCCCGCGATGGGACTGGAGTCGTCGGTGTTGGCCTTCGGGTTGACGACGTCGTTGGCTCCGGTGACGATGACGACGTCGGTCCTCGAGAAGGAGGGGTTGACCTCCTCCAGTTCGCGCATCTTCTCGTAGGGGACGTCCGCCTCCGCCAGTAGCGCGTTCATATGGCCGGGCATCCGGCCGGCGACGGGGTGGATGCCGAACTCGACGTCGACGCCGTTCTCGTCGAGCAACTCGACCAGTTCGGCGACGGCGTGTTGGGCCTGTGCGACCGCCATCCCGTAGCCCGGGACGACGACCACACGGCTGGCTGTCTCCAGCAACATCACGACCTCTTCGGGGGAGGTCTCGGTTATTTGTCCCTCGTAGATGTCCTCCATATCCTCGCTGTCGCCGTCATCGCTGTCGAGGCCGCCGAAGAGGACGTTCGTCAGCGACCGGTTCATCGACTCGCACATAATGACCGTCAGGATAAGCCCGGAGGCACCGACCAGCGTCCCGGCGATGATGAGGACGGTGTTGTTCAGCACGAAGCCCGTGGTGGCGGCCGCCAGCCCGGAGTAGGAGTTCAACAGCGCGATGACGACGGGCATATCCGCGCCGCCGATAGGAACCACGAGGAACACGCCCAGCACCGAGGCCGCGGCGACGACGACCCAGTAGGACGGCACCCACGACGCCAGCGGCGGTTGGGTGCCCAAGTCCGGTCGAACCACCAGGAACAGACCGGCGACGACCGCCGCCGTCAGGAAGACGACCTTGATGGCGTGGCCGGCAGTGTCGCCCAGCGGCGAATCGCCCACCAGCCCGTGGAGTTTGCCGGCGGCGACCAGGCTGCCCCAGAATGTGACCGACCCGATGATGCCGGCGATAGCTGCCGTCGACGTCAGCCCGACTGACAGCGACCCGCCCGCTGCCAGCACGTCGACCAGTTCCGCGCCGGCGACGACTGCCGACGCGCCGCCGCCGAAACCGTTGAACAGGCCGACGAGCTGGGGCATCTCGGTCGTCTCGACGGTGACCGCCAGATACGCGCCGACCGCACCGCCGACCAGCAGCCCCGCCGCCAGCACCACCGGCGACAGGATCTCGAACCACAGCACGGTAATCGCCACCGCCAGGAACATCCCACCGGACGAGATGGCGTTACCGCGCGTGGCTGTCCGCGGGTGAGTCATATCCCGCAACCCCTGGATGAACAACACGCCGGCGACGAGATAGGCCAGTTGCAGGACCGACTCAGGCAGTCCCGCGAGCACGCCAGCCATAGGTCATCGACCCCCGTTGCTGAACTGATCGAGCATAAAGTGGCTCACCATATAGCCGCCGACGACGTTGATAGTCGCCATAACGACCGCGAGGAAGCCCAGCACCGTCGCCAGCGTGGTCGATCCGGAGCCCGCGACCACGACCGATCCCAGGAGCGTGATGCCCGAGATGGCGTTGGCGCCGGACATCAGCGGCGTGTGGAGGTTGGTCGGTATCTTCGTGATAATCTCGTAACCGACGAACCCCGAGAGGACGAACAGTGTGAGGTTCCCGACGAAGGTCATCGTTGCACCTCCAGTGACTCACTGGCCATCAGTCGCCCCTCCATCGGTCGCGGTGGAATCGGATTCCTCGTCTGGGTCCGGGTTCGAGCCTTCCTCGTCGGTATCCGGTTCAGTCTCGTCGTCGCGGTGTGGATTGCGTATCGTTCCATCGTGAGTCAGCAGCGTCGAGTCGACGATTTCGTCCTCGAAATCGAAGTGGAGTTCGTCGTCGTCGAGTATCGCGTCCAGAAAGTTCGCTATGTTGTTGGCGTACTGTTCGCTGGCGGTGTGTGCCACCCGTGAGGGAAGGTCAGTCGGACCGAATACCGTCACACCCTCGTGTTCGATGGTCTCGCCGGCGCGAGTGGGTTCGCAGTTGCCCCCGCTGTCGGCGGACATATCGACGACGACCGACCCGGCGTCCATATCGGCCACCATCTCGGCGGTCACGAGTTCGGGCGCTGGCGCGCCGGGGATGGCGGCCGTGGTGATGAGGACGTCCGAGTCGGGAACCACTTCCCGCATCGCCTCGCGCTGGGCGCGATAGAACTCTTCGTCCATCTCGCGAGCGTAGCCCTCATCGTCGCCCGACTCCTCCGTTTCGAGGTCCAGTTCGACGAAGTCCGCACCCAGACTCTCTACCTCCCGTTTAACCTCCAAACGGATATCGTACGCGCGGACGGACGCGCCGAGGCGTTCGGCGGTCGCGATGGCCTTCAGGCCTGCGACGCCGGCGCCGATGACGAACACCTCCGCGGGTTGGATGGTGCCCGCGGCAGTCATCTCCATAGGGAACATCTTGGGCAACTGTTCGGCGGCCATCAGACACGCCTTGTAGCCGCCGAGGCTGGCCATCGACGAGAGGGCGTCCATACTCTGGGCGCGGCTGATGCGGGGCATCAATTCCAGCGAGAACGCGCTGACGTTCCGGTCGGCCAGCGTCGAGAGTGACGCCTCTTCGATCTCGTAGGGACCCAACAGCCCGACGACGGTTTGGCCTTCGCGGTACGCTGTCGGGTCCGGCTCGTCGCTGGCAGCCAGTCCGTTGACTTGGGTGATTATGTCCGCGCGTGCGAAGACCGTCTCGCGGTCGGGGACCATCTCGCAGCCAACCGCCTCGTAGGCGTCGTCGCTGTGATCGACTCTCTCCCCAGCACCGCTCTGGACGACAACTTCGTGTCCACGTTCGATTAGTTCTGTGGCCACCGATGGGACAAGTGCGACCCGTCGTTCGCCGGGGTCCGTCTCGGTTGGGACCCCGACTAGCATCTGTCCCTCCGCTGACCGGGGTCCGGTTGCCATCGATACCTGTCGGTCGTGCCGTACCGTCCACTGCGGGGACGGCTAGCTACTGCCTCCATGCGGGCGGCGGTAGGCACGGAGGGGTATTCAACCCACGGTACCGATTCGGGGTTTCACGCGACGAAAATATGTACCGCGGCCACTAATCTTCACTTGAAGATTACAGCTCGGTTGCGTAGCAGTAGCGAGCGTCTCTTGGGAGATCGGTCGCTGCTTATGGATCTTCTGCGCGTCTTCGATCAGCCGTTCGAGTAGTGGCGGAGGTAAGTAGCCAAGGTGCTCACCGAGTTCGTGGACTAAGGGCTGGCGGGCGACCGAATGGTCGCTGTCCAGCGCTCCGGTGGAAACAGGATCGCATCAGCCGCCTGCGCAGTGACCAGATCCAACAGATAACGGCGCACAAGCCGCGACAGTATCACTGCATACAGCAAGATCTTCACCACGTGCTCGTGTCGAACTCCTCCAGTACGTACCGCGACTTCAACTCACGGTACATCTGGTTTACACAGACTCGACTTCCTCATTCCTCTCGAAAAGAAGACCCGATGAGCGACCGCCGTACAGCGATTCGTCTTCTAACTAAAGATGGATGATGTGCCGCGGCATTACTCGTCTGCCGTCGCGCCGGTCATATAGTACCCAAGTTCCTCCGGGTCGACGTTCTCGTTGGGCGTCGAGTGGACGATTTCGCCTTCGTACATCACGACCAGCCTGTCGCTGACGTTGATCAACTCGTCGAGGTCCTCGGAGACGTAGACGATACCTGCGCCGTCGTCGCGCTGGTCGAACATAATCTCGTGGATGAACTCGATGGCACCGACGTCGACCCCCCGGGTCGGCTGGTTCGCCACGATGAGGTTCGGCTCCCGGGTCAGCTCACGACCGAGGATGAACTTCTGGAGGTTCCCCCCCGATAGGTCCTTCAGCTTCGTGTCGACGTTCGGCACGCGGACGTCGAACCGGTCGACGATATCTTCGGCGTAGGCACGGGCCTTCCCGTAATCCATACCGAGACCGATACTGTCGTCGAAGTCGTCGGTGTCGTACACCTTCAGGATGCCGTTGTAGGTGAGTGTCTGCTCCGGAGCGCACCCGTGCTTGAGGCGGTCCTCGGGGACGTAGGCTACGCCGTTTTCGATGAAGGTCTTCGTCGACTCGCCGGTGAGTTCGGTTCCCGCGACTGTTATCGTTCCTTCCTCCGGTTCACGCACGCCCGCCAGACACTCGCTGAGTTCCAGCTGGCCGTTCCCGCTCACGCCAGCGACGCCGACGATTTCACCACTCCGGACGGTAAGGTCGAGTCCACTGAGTGCCTCGACGTCCCGCGCGTTCGTCGCCCGTAACCCCTGCGCCGTACAGACAGGGTCGCCGGGCCGGGCGGGTTTTCGGTCGAGTTCGAACAGCACCTCCCGACCGACCATCATTTCGGCCATCTCGTCGGTCGTGACGTCGGCCGTCTCGACGGTTCCAACGACCGACCCGTCGCGCAGCACCGTCACGCGGTCGGTAATCGATTTGGCCTCCTCCAGTTTGTGCGTGATGAAGATGATGGTCATCCCCTGTTCGGTCAGCGATTCGACGGTCTCGAACAGCCGGTCGACCTGTGTGGGCGTCAAAACCGCCGTCGGCTCGTCCAGGATGAGGAGGTCGATGTCGCGGTACAGGGCCTTCAGCAGTTCAACTCGCTGCTGTTCACCGACGTCGAGTTGCCACACCTCGTCGGTCGGATCGATTTCGATGCCGTATCGATCGGCGATTTCTTCGGTGCGCTTCTGTGACCGGGTTCGGTCGATAGTGAATATACGACCGAGACGGTTCAGCACGCTCAGTGGCCCGGAGCCGTCGAACCGCTCGTAGGACTCCCGCAGCCCCAGGATGATGTTCTCAGCCACCGTGAGACTCTGTACCAGTTTGAAGTGCTGATGCACCATCCCAATTCCGTGTTCGATGGCGTCCTGGGGGGAATCTATCTCGACGGGTTCTCCGTCGAGTTTGATTTGGCCCTCGTCCTGGTGGTAGAGCCCATACATCGTCTTCATCAGCGTCGACTTCCCCGCACCATTCTCGCCGAGCAGCCCGTGTACCTCACCACGTTCCACGGAGAAGGAGACTTGGTCGTTCGCGACGACACCTGGAAACTCCTTGTGAATCCCGTCGAACTCAATGAGCGGCGTACTCTCGGACGTGTCTTCTGGCTGTGTCACGCCAACTCTACCCATAGCTCCAAACTAACCGTGAGGGGTTAAAAAAGTACCTTCGGCAGGTCGGTTCCGCGTCCATCTGTCTCACTACGTCGTTGACAGTCAGCGGTCGTGGTCGGCAAGCGAGTCGAGGCCGGATCGTTCGATAACCGCCGTAGCAGTCTCTCGGGCACGCTGGAGGATGCTCGATTCGTCGAGGGTCGTTACCACTCCGTCGCGCATCACGATGTCCCCGTCGCAGATGACAGTATCGACCTCGTGGCCCTGCGCCTGGTGGATCACGGCGGATACCGCGTCGCGCACCGGCGTCATATGGGGTCTGTCGGCATCAAGCAGGATCACGTCGGCGCGCTTACCGGTCTCGAGCGATCCGAGCGCGTCGCCTTTGCGCATCGCCCGTGCTGCGTCTCGCGTTACCATATCGAGGGCCGCCTGCGTAGACACGACGCCGGAATCGGCGTTCGCGCCACGGTGTGTGAGCGTCGCGTACTGAGCGTCCTTGAGGAGGTTCACGGTATCTGAACAGCTCGCGTTGTCGGTGCTCACGCAGGTCGTGACGCCGTGGTTCCGGAGCGCGTCAAGCGGCGCGAGGCCCGACCCCAGGAAGAGGTTCGCAATGAGGTTGTGCGAAACGCGCGTGTCCGTCGCCGCGAGGATGCGGGCGTCGCGCTCGCTGATGTGGATGCAGTGGGCCAGCAGCGCGTGTTCGCCGAGGTAGTCGATGTTCGAGAGATACTCGACGCTCGAGAGCGCTCGACCCTGCTCTTGGAGTTGAGACTCCGAGACGTGCGTCGTCGTCATTACGTCGTGGCGTTCCGCCAGCGCGTACGATTTCTGGAGACCCTCCTTCGTCATTCCCTCGACGACGACCGGCGCAATCCATATCTCACGGCGGCCCTCGGCAGTGCCGTGGTACTGCTCGATGAGCGAGGCAACCTCGTCGAGGCCTGCCTCGGTCTCGACGACGTAGTTTTCCGGGTCCGGATGCTCGACGCCGGGCTCTTTCGTCGTGAACTCCGCGACCATCGACCTGTACCCGTCGTCGACTGGCTGGTCCATAAACCCGCGCGCATACACGCTCCGGATACCGGAGCGGTCGTACGTGTCGAGTTTGGTCTCGATTTCGTCCCACTCCTCCCAGGTCATCTCGGCGTCGTTCTCGACGAACGTCGTCATACCGGATTTGATGGCTTCAAGACAGTACAGCTCCGCCGCGACGCGGTGGTCGTCTGCGTCCATCGCCGCGACGCCAGGTCGTTTCACGTTGTATAGCCAGTCGAACAGTGTTCGGTCGTCACCCCAGCACCCCCGAAAGAGGATGTCCGAGACGTGCGTGTGTGCGTTGATGAGTCCCGGCAACACCAGGTGGTCGCTCGCGTCGACGACCTCGTCGGCGTCGTACCGGTCTGTCACCTCGGCGGTGGGTCCGACCGCGACGATTTCGCCATCGTGGATGGCGACTGTCCCGTCTTGGAGTACCTCGCGTGCGTCGTTCTGAGTGACGACTGTTCCGTTGGTTACGAGCGTGTCTACCATACGTTCTGCCTAGCGATGTGGGCCCTCCTACAAATAGCTGTATCACCGGACGGACCGCACCGGGTCCCTCGCGCGCGTCGACGATCGGGACGCCGGGGCTCTCTGGATAGACTGGGCAAAGTATTAGTGGTTGCTGTTGGATTTTCAAACTGCCAATGAAGCGATTAGCAGTCGATATCGGCGGGACATTCGTCGATGCGATAACGTTCGATCGGGAGTCGGGCGAACTCGCCATCGACAAGACGTCCACAACGCCGAGTAACCCAACGGAAGGCGTACTGGACTCCATTGAGGGTCTCGAACTCGACCTCGAAACGGTCGAAGCATTCGTCCACGGGACGACTCTCGGTCTGAACGCGTTCCTCGAACGGGAAGGTGCAACCACGGGCATCATTACGAACGAGGGATTCCGCGACGTGTACGAGATCGCCCGGACGAATCTCGAACCCGAGTCTATGTACGACCTCGACTACCAGAAACCGGAGTTGCTGGTTCCACGGCGACGACGCAAGGGCGTCCCGGGCCGCATCGACGTCGACGGTAACGTCGTCGAACCGCTCGATGAGCAGGCAGTCGCCGACGCGGCGATCGAACTCGTCGAGGAATACGACGTCGAATCCATCGCCGTGTGTTTCCTCCACGCGTATCAAAACCAGTCCCACGAGCGGCAAGCGGCCGAACTCGTTCGCGAAGCGTGTCCTGACGTGTCGATATCGATATCGAGCGAAATCGCCTCGGAGTACCGCGAATACGAGCGTACGAGCACTGCCGTCTTCGATGCCTACATCAAGCCCACCTTCGAGACGTACGTCGACGAACTAGACGGGCAGTTACGCGAGGCAGGTTTCGACAACGCGTTCTACATCACCCGCTCGGGAGGGGGAACGCTCTCGGCGGCCAACGCCAAGCAGACGCCGGTACAGACGATTCTCTCCGGACCTGCTGGCGGCATAATCGGGGCTTCGGCCGTCGGCGATATGACCGGTCGATCGGACGTTATCACCGTCGACATCGGCGGGACCAGTACCGACGCCTGTGTCATCGAGGACGGGTCGCCAGCCATCCAATATGAGTCCAATCTGGAGCACCTGCCGATGATGATTCCGGTCTACGACATCCGTACCATCGGCGCCGGTGGTGGTTCCATCGCCTGGGTCGACAGCGGACTGTTGAAGGTCGGACCGAAGTCCGCCGGTGCGGATCCCGGTCCCATCTGCTACGGACGCGGCGGGGAACAACCGACCGTCACCGACGCCGCGCTCTCGCTGGGCTACATCAATCCGGAAGGACTTCTGGGCGGCGAGATGAAACTCGACAAACAGAGCGCGATGGACGGCCTCGAGGCGAAACTCGCCGACCCGCTTGATACGTCGGTTCGCGACGCCGCGAAGGGTGTCCTCGACGTTACGGCCGCGAAGGCGGTCGGCGCGATTCAGGAGATAACCGTCGAACGCGGGCTCGACCCCCGAGACTTCACGCTCGCACCGTTCGGCGGTGCGGGGCCGTTGCTCGGGTCGCTGTTCGCCCGCGAACTCGACATCCCCGAGATGATGGTTCCGCGCGCCCCCTCCGTGTTCTCAGCGTGGGGTATGCTGATGGCCGACGTCGTCTACGACTTCTCGGAGATGCACATCGAGATCGTCGACGACCTGGACGAGGACGCTCTCGAATCGGAGTTCGAAGCCCTAGAGACCCAGGCCCTCGACGCCATCGAGGCGGAAGGATTCCACCGCTCGGAGGCACACCTCGAACGGACGCTCGAGATGCGCTACTTCGGGCAGGAACACACCGTCGACGTGCCGGCCGACGACGTCTCGGGGACGGACGAACTGAGCGACCGTTT
The DNA here is from genome assembly GCF_031823395.1 of Halobellus ordinarius. Classification (NCBI taxonomy): domain Archaea; kingdom Methanobacteriati; phylum Methanobacteriota; class Halobacteria; order Halobacteriales; family Haloferacaceae; genus Halobellus; species Halobellus ordinarius. The sequence goes on along the minus strand of NZ_JAVQKJ010000011.1, from coordinate 41,125 downwards.
CGAGCAGGTCCACCGCGACCGGTACGGCCACACGATGGACGACCCTCCCGAAGTCGTCAGTCTGCGCGTCCGTGGCATCGGGGAAAACGACAAACCGACGTTCGAGCACGCCGAGGAAACCGATGGCGAAGCGTCGCCGGTCGCCCAGCGCCAGGCATACTGTTTCGCCGAGGACGATATGGTCCAGTTCGACGTCTACGAGCGGTCGCATCTCGCACGCGGCCAGACCGTTCCCGGTCCCGCGGTCATCGAGGAACCGACGACGACCACTGTCTTCCACTCCGATCAGACAGCCGAACTAGACGGCTACGGTAACATCATCATCAGTAACCGAGGTGCCCGACAATGAAAAACAGCGACGTCGATCCTGCGACCGTCGAAGTGATTCGTAACTATCTCACGTCGGCGGCTAGTGAGATGCAGCGGACGCTCATAAGAACCGCGTACAATACTATCGTCTACGAAATCAAGGATTTCGGGCTGTCGCTGTACGACAGCGACCTCAACCTCGTCGCCGACTCCCCGGGACTGACCCTCTTTCTCGGCGCGAACGACTACAGCCTGAAGAAAGGTGTCGAACACATCGGTGAGGAGAACTTCGAGGATGGTGACGTCGTCATTATGAACTATCCCTACTGGAGTTCGGGGCACACACTCGACGTGTGTGTCATTATGCCCATCTTCGTCGCGGACGAGCTCAGGGGATATGCGGTCAGCCGCGCTCATCTGCTCGACATCGGACAGAAAGACCCAGGATACGTCTTGGACTCGACCGACGTCCACCAGGAGGGACTGCTGTTTCCTGGGACGAAGCTATACAAGGCGGGCGAACTCGACGAGGAGATACGCGACCTGCTACGGTTCAACACTCGCGTCCCCGACAAGGTCATCGGCGACATCAACGCTCAGATTGCGGCGCTCAGAACCGGCAAGGAGCGCTTCGTGGACCTCTACGAGAAGTACGGCGCCGACACCGTCGAAGCGAGCATCGACCGCATCCTCTCTTACGGCGAGGAAAACGCCCACAATGCCGTCGAAGAGTTGCCCGACGGTACCTGGAACGCTGTCGACTACGCAGACGGCGCCATCGACGACGACGACCTCCTTCGCATCGAAACCACCGTCACCATCGACGGCGACGAAATGACGGTCGATTTCTCGGGGTCGTCCGACCAGGTAGAGGCGCCGTTCAACGTCCCCATCGGGATGACCCAGACGGTCGCCAGACTCTGTCTGAAGACAATAACGACGCCCGACGAGGAATCCAACGCGGGCCACTACGCCCCCCTCAACGTCGAAGTCCCCGAAGACAACCTCTACAACCCATCATACCCCGCGCCGACGTTCGCAGTCTGGCCAGCTATGCTGGCCGTCGACGTCATCTACAAAGCACTTGCACAGGGTATGCCCGACCGTATCCCCGCTAGCTCGGGCGGCGACATCCTCTCGATTACGGTCTTCGGTGAAAACCCCAAGACTGGAAAACAAATCGTCGAGGCGACCAACCAGGGCGTCGGCTGGGGTGCGACCCAGGACCACGACGGCGGGTCGGCGCTGATGCACATCAGCGAGACGATGGTCCAGAACATCCCTATCGAGGTGCTGGAAAACAAGGCGCCCGTGGTCATCGACCGGCTGGAACTCCGACAGGACTCGGGTGGCCCTGGTCGGAACAGAGGCGGCCTCGGCATCCGACGGGACTTCCGGTTCACGCACGAAATCGGTGCGCTCTCGATTATCCAGAAGACCGAAACCGCCGGCTGGGGGCTCGAAGGTGGCGAAGCAAACTCGAAGAACGCAGTCGTCCTCTACCCCGATACCGAACAAGAACTCAGCACCGGTATGATGCGGAAAACGTTCCAGCCCGGCGAATCGCTATCGAACCGGTCCGCTGGAGGCGGTGGATACGGCGACCCCTACGAACGTGATCCCGAGCGCGTGCTGGAGGACGTGATCGACGAATACGTCTCCAGAGAAAGCGCCAGAGAAGACTACGGCGTCGTCGTGACCGAGGACCTCGAAATCGATTGGGAAGCGACCGAATCGCTCCGGGACTGACCTCAGCGTCAGTTTCGTCGTCTCTTTTCACCGTAGATGGGCCGTCGGTGGCGACGGTGTTCCGTCCGCGCCCACCGTGTCGAGGTCGTGTCGACAGTTCGGTTTACAGGAAACGCACGCCGACATCGTGCATATCGTCGTTGTTCATCGCGATGTTGATGAGCAACGGCGTGATGCCCTCTATCTCCGGGGCGTTCGCGAGCGGCCCGGCGTCGACCGGTCGCAGCCCGCCGACGTCGTCAGCAAGGTCCACTACAGTCCGCTTGGCGTCGTCGTCGTCGGCGACGACGAGCGTGTCGATGCCGAGGTCGTCGTCGAGGTGTGCCAGACGGTTTGCGGGGAGGTTGTGAAACGCCCCGACGACCGGAACTTCGTCGGGGGCAGTCGCAGCGACCAGTTCCGTCACGCTCCCGACTCCGGGTGGGTCGTAGCTGAACCCGTCGGCAGATTTGTCCATGCCGACTGCAGGACTGACCAGCACCGTTCCTGCGTCGAGTTCCGCCGCGACTGCGTCGACGGTGTCAGTGACGTGGAAGGGAGGCACTGCCAGAACGACCACATCGCCCAGTGCGGTCGCCTCGTCGTTCGCGTGTCCCGAAAGAGCCACGTCGTGACCATGCTCGGCCAGCACGTCCTCGTAGTCTGTCGCTGCGTCGACTGCCTTCGACTCCTCACGTGACCCGACGAGGACCTCGTGGTCCGTCTCCGCCGCGATTCGGAGGGCCAGCCCTTCGCCGATATCGCCAGTACCACCTAGTAGTGCTACTTGCATACGTTTGGTGCTGTGGGCTACACGATCATATAATTGTGGATTGAGGCAGTCGATTGCCGACTGGCGTCGTCGTCAACCACGGCGGTGCTACCGTCGGGAGTAATGCTCGGAGGGCGTTCCGGCGACGGTTGTTCACCAACGGACTCGATCGTCGAGGGCCCACGTATCGGCTCTATCAGGGTTCGCAGTACCTCTTGCATCATCGTGACACACGTCCAACCAGCAACCGTTTAACCGTTCTGGTGAGCGACACGTTCGTCGCTCACAACGGTCGGTGACGTAAACAGTACACCCGTGATTTCGGCTCTGTCGCGGAGGAGGGGCGTCAGTTCGAGGTGGTCATCGAGAACCAGGCGACGCGCTGGGGCCCGGTAAATGCCATCCGCTTACTCCCCGGCCGCAGCTTCCGTTTGGTCGGTATCGGCGGTCTCTTTGATGTTGTCCCAGTACGTGTTGATGTCTTTCCGGATCATACGCTTGAGCAATCGCGAACCGACAGTTGCCAGTCGACCCGTGAACTCTATGTCGATATCGTAGGCTATCGTCGTCGAATCACCCTCGTCAGTCATCGTCATCTCCGCGTCGGCGTCGAGCCTGCTCCCCGTGTTAGAGTCTTCGCCGCTGGCTTCCGCGGTGAGATGCGACGGTGCATTCAATTCAGTCATAACCACTCGTCCGTCGAGCGTCACGGAAATACCTGCGATGCCGCGCTCTATCGTCCCCTCGTACTCGTCGTCGGAGACCCGCGTCACTTCTTTTGCGCCGGGGACTGCTCCGACTAAGACTTCGGGGTCGGAAACGAGTTCCCAAGTCGACTCTGCGTCTGCTTCGATGACTACCTCGTCTTGGAACTGCATCAACTGTTACGTTCTACCCGAAGATATTATATCTTGTGTGCTACGGATGTCGGTGAGTGCCGTCTCACTAGTCGAGAAGGGGTGTGCCGTCGGCTTTGGGCCCGAGTCGTGGGCCGTGGGGGCGATCATCGGGGTCGATGCGGCGGCGCTGTCGGTAGTCCGTCGACCGCTCGACGGGGACCCGGCCGATGGCAGATATCATCTCGACGTACTCCTCGAAACTCCGGCACTCCCCGTATTTCCCGCCCGCGCGCGTCGTTATCTCCTCGCTGAGGATGGTCCCCATAAAGTCATCGGCCCCACAGGTGAGCATCTTCAGTCCCTGGGCGTCGCCGTACTTGACCCACGACGACTGGATGTGGTCGACGTTGTCCAGGAAAAGTCGCGAGACGGCTATCATAAGCTCGTCCTCGTGGCGGCTCGCGCCCCCATCGACCATACCGCGGTCGAATAGCGGCGTGTCGTGGTGGACGAACGAGAGCGGAACGAACTCTGTAATCGCGCCTGTCCGGTCCTGCAGGTCGCGTATCCGTTTCAGGTGTATCGCACGATGGGCTTCGTTGTCGACGTGACCGTACATGATGGTGGCAGTGGTGTCGAGACCGACGTCAGCGGCGGCCTCCATCGCGTCGAGCCACTCCCGGGTGTCTATCTTTGCCGGACAGATGACCTCACGTACCTCGTCGACGAGGATTTCCGCGGCCGTGCCAGGCACTGAGTCCAGCCCGGCGTCGGCTAGGCGTCCGTAAACCTCCTCGTATGACCAGTCGGTTCCTCTGCGCGCGTGGTACGCCTCCTCGGGAGTCATCGAGTGGAGGTGGACGTCATCGACACTCATCGCACGGAGTTGCTCGCAGTAGGTGCCAGGGTCGACATCGTACGCCTCCGGCGACCGGTAGTTCAGGTCGCCGCGCTCGCTGCGTTCGAGTAGTTCACGGTGGTCGGCATTCAGCGCGAACGCCGGGTGCAGTCCGGACACCGAGGTAACCTCGTATATGCCTCGTTCGAGAGCATCGGCGACGACAGCGCGAGATTCGGCGGGCGTCTTCGTGAAGCCGCCGTGGTCGCCGTTGTGGTCAGTCCGGAACTGCTCGGAGCGGTCCTTGAAGTTGCAGAACTGACACCCGGTGTTGCAGGCGGTCGTGACGTTGTTGTTCAGATTCGCGACGAAGGTCACCTCCTCGCCGACCACTTCGGCTCTGCGACGGTCGGCGGCTTCAAGCACCTGCTCCTTGCGCTGGCGGTCGATACCGTCGCAGTCGGTGCCCGTCGTGAGGAGTTCGACCGCATCGTCGACGGTCAGGCGGTCGCCGTCACGGGCCTTCGCCAGCGCGTTCTCGAAGTGCTGGTTCGTATCCGGAACGTACCGGAAGTCGAAGTTCTCGCGTGGGACGTTGGGACTGAAGAGTTGCTTGCTCATATATTGGTCATCGTTCCAGTATAGAATCGCGTGTCTACGACACGGGCATCGACGCACCGATTTCGAATCTCGACTTCGACGACGGCCGCCTCGGTTCCCGTCTCTGAACTGACGTAGCCGAGTCCGATGGCTTCGTTCAGCGTTGGGCTCAAGACACCACTCGTTACTCTCCCGACACGCGTTCCATCGTACTGAATCGCGCAGCCCTGTTTCGGCACACCCCGACCGCGAAGTTTGAGGCCGATGAGTGTGTCCCCGTCCGATTCGGTCTCGAGCGCGTCCTTCCCTACGAACGGCGTCTGGAAATCGACGATGTTCTCTAGCCCAGTTTCCAGCGGCGTCCGCTCGTTGTTCTCGTGGTGGAATTCGTTACCAGCCTGTATCAACCCGGCCTCCAGCCGGAGGGTATCGCGCGCTCCGATGCCGCACGGCTGGCAATCAAGTTCGTTCCAGATGTCAGGGGCTTCCGTCCACGGGAGGAATAGCTCGAACCCGTCCTCGCCTGTGTAGCCCGTTCGAGATACCAACACTGACGTGCCGTCGACACCGGTATACGTCGCCTCGAATCGGTCGAGATTCCCCACCGACGGACCGGTGATTTGTGAGACGTGCCGTTCGGCATCGGGACCCTGAACGGCGAGCGTCGCGAGTTCGCGGGTGCTGTTCTCCACCGAAGCCTGGAGTCCCAGTTCATCACGACGCGCCCGAATCCAGTCGTGAACCAGCCCATCGCTTCCCGGCCCTCCGACCACGAGAAATGCCTGTTCGCTCGAGTCGGGCACCCGGTAGACGGTGACGTAGTCAAGCATCGTCCCGTCTGCCGCGAGGATGCAACTGGCCTGGACCTCGCCCGGCGCGATATCGGTCGCTCGATTCGTCGTCACCCTGCCGACGAGCCTGGTCGCGTCTGGTCCAGAGACCCGGATTTTACAGAGGTGGCTTACGTCGAACCGTCCCGCGTTGTTTCGGACTTCGTTGTGTTCGAGACGGATCGAGTTGAATTCGATCGGGACTTGCCATCCTGTTACGTTCGTCACGTTTGCCCCTTCGTCTTCGTGCACCTGCGACAGGGGCAACTCCTCGTACGACATCTAATAGCTGTAGTCGTGGCAGGGACTAATAGCTTTCTGCAACCGAACCTGTGTGTCCGTTCTCGCTCGAACGTGTATTCGAACTATAGTAGCGTTTGCAAGTCTTCACTCACACGATCGCACGCTGTCGTGCGATCTGATGAGCAATCAGTTGCAAACGCTACTATAGGCACTGTTCAGATTAGCTGATTTTGACAGAAAGCTTGTGCGAGCAGCCAGGTTTCGGCGGTTGCTGGCTCGACGTTTCGGAAGTGGGTGGCGAACTGGTTGGTTCCGCGTTTGAGTTCTTTATACAAGCGTTCGATGGCGTTCCGATTCCCGTGTGTTTCGTGTTGGAATCGGAGTCCGTGGCGGCGACAGGCTTCTTGGAGCCACTGAGCGCCATCGACGAGAAACACGGCGTCGGAGACGTCGTGTTTCTCGCGTAACTCACCGAGGAAAATCTCGGAGATACCGAGATTTTGTGCTGTTCCGAGCTTGACGTGGAGAAATTCGTTCGTGTCGGGATCGACCGCGGCGTACAGCCAGTATCGCTGGTCATCGATCTGGATCACGGTCTCGTCAACCGCAACACGCTCCGGGCTCTCCCCCTCGGTGGGCTGTAGGCCAGCCTTCTGCACCCAGTTGTGAACGGTGGAGCGACAACGGTCGACACCGAACCTTTCAAGCTCTGCGACGGTATTCGACAGTGAGAGTCCCGCTAAATGGAGTCGAATACCGAGCTTCATCGCCCATTCCGGTGTCGTCTCTCGTTCCACAAAATCTAACTCGAAGCAGCCGTTACTTCGCTTGAGGCGGTCGATTTCTGGCATAGATCACTAGCAAATCGCATCGCCTCACCCTTCATCCTTATCTGAACAGTGCCCACCTGCCCACCCAAAATACTTTTATATATTCTCGAGATTGGTACTCTCTATGCGCCAAGCCTACTCTAGCCCAGACGCACCAACAGAACAGGAAGCATACACCCACGCTGTAGAAGCCCAGGGGTTCGTATTCACAGCAGGCCAGGTTCCAATGACCCCCGACGGAACACTCGTCGATGGAACAGTCGCCGAAAAGACGCATCAGATAATGTCGAACTTAGAGGCCATCCTCGCCGAGGCTGGAACCGGCTTCGAAGACGTGGTTCGGACGACGGCGTACTTCACCGACATCGACGACTTCGGTGAGATGGACGACGCCTACGCCGAATACTTCGATAGCACCCCTCCTGCGAGAGACGTCATCCAAGTCGAGGCGCTTCCAGGTGGGGCGGAAATCGAACTGGTGATGGTAGCGTCGCTGGAGTCGTGAGCGACGGACACCCAGAAGTACCGCAATAAGAGAAGTACTGCATAACGGGACGAGAGAATCGCACTGGGACAGCCCGGTCGAGACAGTAGTATCGGCGGTGGATCAGCAGGCCGCCCCACCTGACTCCTTGCCAACTGTCGACGGACCAGTTCGTGCGTCCGTCAACAGGGAGGCCGAGGAAAGAATATGCAGCAATTCGGTATGGTGTCTCCAGTCTCGAACCGTTAGAACGTCGATTGCATCTTAAGTTCGACTTCGTTCACGGCGCCGAGTACCAACTCGGGTAATTCTTGTCGGTACCGGTCCCCTCTCATTCGGTTCGCTGGTCCCGACACACTCACTGCTCCAACTACGTCGTCGTCGTGAAACACGGGTGCAGCAACGCTACGGATGCCTTTCGTGTACTCTTCGTCGTTGAACGCGACCCCCTTCTCTCGAATCTCCTCGAGCTCGGCGAGCAGAGCGTCCCGGGTCGAAATCGTCTGTTCGGTTATCTTCTCCAGTTCCTGGGTGTCTAAGATTTCGCGAACCCGGTCCTGAGGTGTGAACGCGAGAATTGCTTTTCCGGCAGCGAGTGCGTGCAGCGGCTTTGCTTGCCCGATCCAGGTCTCGACGGTGATTGCGCGGTCGCCCTCGGACTTGTAGATGTCTCGCCCTTTCCCGTGTTCTTCGACTGTGAACCAGGCGATTTCTGACGTCTCGCTCGACAGTTGCTTCAGCGTCTGGCCGATGATCTGCCAGGGAAGGATTTGTTTCCGTTTGTATACTCCGTGGTCGAGATACTTCAGACTGAGTTGGTACTTGTCATCCTTCTTGATCAGGTATTCTGCCTGTTCCATCGTCGTCAGGTACCGATGCGTGGTACTTTTCGCGATGTCCAATTCGTTGGCAAGTTCCGTGACCCCGACCTCATTCTTCTCCCGAATCGTTTCTATTATTTCGAACACGCGCACGGCTGTTTTCACCTCTGAACTGTAGGTCGCGTTTTCATCCATATACCCGTAACTAGCTGGAAGCAAAATAAGGCTTCGGCATAGGTCCAGATGGGCCGTGAGCGCCACTATATATGCCCCAGCACGCAGACTAGCCACACCGTTCGAAAAATAAGAACGCAGTGCAGAAGCTGCACGGCCGAATGAGACCGATTCTCACGGAGATCTCTGGCTCAGTTTTCAAAATTACAAATATAGATTTGTTATCTGAGATCGTCCTCCCGGTGACTGGGACATCGACAGCCGTTCTGATTTTTCGAACACCCATCCTCAAAGCCGATTTGCAGTGTCGGAATCGAGGTTGCCGGTGCAGTGACCGGCTCCGAACTAATGAAATATGGAGCCACGAGTCAAGTGTCTGCTGTAAAGGTATACGAGACGACAGACTACGTATCGCAGAAGCTGGTATCCAGCCGGGATGAAACCGAACGCCTTCGTATGACCGCGTTCCCGACGGACGGGGTCGCTCCAGTTTCGTCAGCCGCTTCAGCGGTCGCGATCGAAACGAACTACGGCGAATTCGCCGCGGAGTATCGCTCTACAGACCGAGGCGTTTCGGTCATACTGGAGACGCTGACAGCGGCGAGAGAGTACGAAGCTGATGCGGTGCTCGTCGCTGTGGGTCGGACGCGGGTGATCATCCGCTTCGGCACGACTTACGACAGTCCGCGCTGGCTGACCATCTCCAGAACGTGGTGACTATCGAACTCCCGGTCCATCAGCACGTTATCGACGTGTACGAGGCTTTCAGCGGAGTCAAGCAGATCCTTGACTATTTCCAGTCGAGTCTACCCTTTCGGACCGAGCGTGCGTCCAGCACGGTTGGGACGGCGTTCCCGACCAGCTGGACTGTTACCCACTGGTAGGCGTGCTCGTTGGTCTTTTCCTTTATCCCCATAATCAAATCTTCGTAGCCCGTTCTATCGCCAATGAAGGGTGTAGCTTCGGTAATATCAATCGCGACGATACCCGCTCGGAAGACTTCCTCTGTCTCCGCGACCTCGTCCAGCAGTTGACGGACAGCCTGTCGGTACATCTCTCGGATCTGCTCGATAGAGAGGTGGCGCAGCTGCTCCCGATGAGCGTGACCCAACGGCGTCCGCTCCCGGGTTGACTCAACGACGAAACTGCGAGCCCCCTCATTTGCAGCGAGACTCTCATGAAGTCCGAGATACGTCTGTAAATCCCAGTAAGCGTTCTTGTATATCTCACAGCCGTCCCTACGATCCAGCGAAAACGTCGGGAAAACGATGCGGCTGACGTGGTCCGTGATCTTCGCTGCTTCTCCCAAAACGGACTGACCGTCCGGACCGGTCTCCCCAGACTCGCCGTTATGGTACTGTAGCTTCCGTTCTGGGTCACGGGGAACCGCAACACCGGCATTCTGGGCTTTGATAAGGATTGTTCGAGCCACCGTCTCGACTGTTTCCTTGAGGTCAGCGGTGAACCGCTCGTGCCAGCTTCGCCACAGTGTTGACTGCTCAGCTCTGTTGAATAGATGCTGAGTCGTAGTTATAACGGCTCACACAACGATTCTATGTTGATGATGGCGAACAGCAGGACAATTTCACGGAACTGTCGATACCAGCCAAGCGCTCGCTCGGCGACGCCGTGCGAGCGCTTGGTTGTCGATTACGAGGTTTCGGCCATCCAGCGCTGAGGGCAACCTTTCGCCCGGATGAGCGCGTTGTTCGTAACTGCGTTCGGTTACGACCCGCGGTAGTGGCACTGTTCAGATAAGGTCGAAAAGTGAGGCGGTTCGTTTTCTGAGTGAGCTATGCCCGATAACGACCGCCTCGACGGCTGTTTGAACGAGATCGAGTTAGAGTTTGTGGAACGAGAGCCGACACCGAGATTGCTGATGAAGCTCGGTATTCAGCTCCATCTTGCTGGCCTATCACTTTCGAATACCATTTCTATTCTTGAAATATTCGGTGTCAGTCGAGCTCGATCCACCGTTCACAACTGGGTTCACAAGGCAGATCTACAGCCCGAATCTGGTCGGAATCCGGATCACGTTGGGGTGGATGAGACCGTGATCCGACTCAATAATGGGCAGTACTGGCTGTATACTGCTGTCGATCCTGAGACAAACGAATTACTGCATACAACACTTGAACCGATGATAAACAAGGTAATTGCTCACACATTCTTTGCCGATCCCCGCGAGAAACACGCTGTTGACGACGCCGTGTTTCTCATTGATGGCTCGCATTCACTGAAAGACGCCTGTCGCCGCCACAGCCTCGATTTTAGATATGAACGCTATGGAAATCGGAACAGCGTCGAACGTGTCTTTCGAGATATAAAACGAAGAACTACCATTTCTCAAACTGTTTCAGCAACGCCGAAGCAGACACCGCCGACGATTGGCTTCGATCCTTTGCCTTCGCATAGAATCAGCTTATCTGAACACTACCTCGAGAGCACGGGGGCTTTCGAAGTCCTCAGCCTCTCGTTTTCAGCAATCCCGCTCCTAATTAAACACTATTATAATACATACCCGGGTCTTCTGGCGTTCTACGCTCTTTCGACGTAGATTGTAGTGACTTTTAATGTATTTCGACGGTGTTTTTCAGTATTTCTTCCCTGGTTTTCGAGAGGGCATCGGCAGAATAAGGACACGTGAGATACGCCGGCAAGGGCCTCTGAAGCGACCACTGTTCACGTCGTGTGGTCGACGGTCGGTCCATCACCGAGCGTATATTGGAGGACATAGCCTGAAAGCAGCGCAGAGATAGCGAGGAGTGCTGCCACAGGGTAATCGATGGAGAGGCCCACGGCGAGTAGCACGAGAAACCCGAAAGCGACGGCGGCAGTGACGAGGCCGCCGGGGGCACGGAACGGCGCGGAGATGTCACCACGGTGGACGCGCAGGCCAACAAATGACGCGATATTGATGGCGTACGGGAGCACCGTTCCAACGAGCGCTGCAAGGACGATACCCCCGGTAACCTGTTTGCCGACGACGACGGCGGTAGCAGCGACAGCGACGGCACAGAGTGCGACGTACGGAGCGTTCGTCTGGTCGCTGGTGGCGGCGAATGCACTCGGGAAGAGGTTGCGCTCGGCGAGGGCTGCGAGAACGCGTGAGGCACTGGTCATTCCGACGAGCATCGTGGTGAAGATGGCGACGAGTGCGGCGACCGGCAAGCAGATAGTTCGCGAACAACGGGAGACCAGCATCGACGACGACGGTAGAGAGAGGCGCGACCATCACGAGGTTACCACGCTGGAAGGCACTTGGCGCGACTGTAAAGTGGAGCGCGAGGACGATGACAGTGTAGAACGCCGTCGTCAGAAGGAGACTGCCGACGATGGCACGCGGGATCGTCCAATTCGGCTTCTTCACCTCGCCTGCGGCAGCCGGGACGACCGTCCACGCGCCGTAGCCCGTGATAGCGACGCCGACGGCGGCGAAGAACTGTGTTTCGCGTCCCGTGATGAACGGGGTAGCGTTCGACGGGTCGCCGTTCGCGAGGCCGACGCCGGCGACGACTGTGAGGACGGCGAGGATGAATGCCGTAAGGACGAGGTTCGTCCGTTTAGTGACATCGATACCGGCGAGCGTGATGGCGAGACTGGCGAGAATCGCGAGTAGGCCGAATGCGACTGTGTAGTTCCAGACGCCCGCGAGTTCTGGAATTGCCCCGAGATAGTTCGCCACGTACCACGCCGAGACGGCGACGCCAAACGCCCACCCGAGCGCGTAGGACGTCCCCTCCAAGTACGCAACGAATCGACGAACTGCCGCGTTTGGCCCGAGGGTTTTCGCGGGAAAGACGGCCGGGCCGCCCGACTCCGGAAAGGCCGTTGCGAGTTCCGTGTAGCAAAGTGCGATACTAATCATCCCGAAACCTGCGACCAGCCACGCAAGTATTGCTCCAGGACCGATCCATTGACCGGTGAATGAGGGAAAGAAGAATATCGACGAACCCATCATACCCCCGACGCTCAACAAGAGGAGATCGCGGAACCCAACCGTACGGGGGGACTGTTGTCTCTAGTAGTAGCTGTCACATCTACTGATTAGCGAATTTTTTTAATTGTTGTGATTTTGGAGAACACATTGGTTACGAATTTCTGATTATCCTCTTGACGATCGTCTATGCCGGCGGAAAAGCGCCAGCTCGTCGGTACGGGGACGCTGTTCAACTCGGTCGTTGTCGTCGGCGATGCGATACTACTGGGGTATGCCCTCGGTGGCCCAGCGAAGCGCATACGGGAAGTCCTCGTGACGACGACTGCTGCGCGAAATGTAGCCATCGCGTTGCTCATCGCCACGACGAGTTTCCGCGAACCGGGCGTTCTCACGATCATCGTCGTGTTCGGACTCGCCCCTTGGAACTCCTGGCGCCACGAGTTCTACAAGCCGATGGAGACGGTCCAAGATGCCGACCGGGGTGGCTTCATCTTCGCCCCTGAGGTCGGCTCCACGAGAACGTTTATGAACTCGACTTCTTCTCGTTGTACCCGAACAGCACCTGTACTCGAAACGTCTCTCGCCGCCTGCTTCGGGTATCAGGGATTCAGCAACGTGAATTTCGGGCGTATCGAGTGCCACGAAGCGATCAATGTCTTCGCTCGCGAAATTCTGCTGACGGCAAAGCCACGGCTGGAAGCCGGCGACTGGGGCGTCGTCCATGGGATCGTCGATTCGATCTGGATGACGCCGGATCCGGACGTCGACGACGATGACCGCGAGGACCTCGAAATGTTCGCGACGGAGATTACGGGGTCCATTGAGATACGGCTCGAACACAAAGCCCATTACGGCTGGGTAGCGTTCGTCTCGCAGCGCAAGAGTGAGGCCAGCGCCCTGACGAATTCCTTCGGGAAGGTCGCCGGTGGAGACGACTTCAAGATTAGAGGGATCGAAGCCCGCCAACGCTCGACCCCACCGTACATCGAAGCCGTCCAGCAGAAGTGTCTCGAACGGTTCGATACGACCCTGTCCCCGGCGCATTACTCGACTCTCTAGGACGCCATCAATCCGCTCCACGCTGGAACGGTATCGGGTGAACAACTCGTCGAACAGAATCGTGTTTCCAAACCGCTGGAGCGATAAACGCAGAACACACAGAACGTGGCGTCACTGAAGCGGGCTCGGGAGCCAGGATCTTCGCTGTCCACCCGGGACAGGATATCGAGTACGTGGTCGTCGATGACGAGAAAACCTCGCAAGAACGGGTCGCGTTGGCCCACGAGGAGATTGAGTCGTACGATGTGTCGTGCTATGAGACGGAGCTCGCCAGAACTGTCGAAAGTCTGCTGTCGCCGATGGGCTGGGACCGCTCGAAATTGCGTCGAGAACTCGCGGAGACACAGGTCACGGAGTCAACTGCGTTCGCGAACACGGAGAATACTTAACCAACACAAGAGACGCACGCAGTGAGTTTGTTGGTTAATCACAGCCCCACGAGGTCGAACCCCCACACCCCGTGTGCGATATGAAATCGGGAAGACGACGGGAGGGGGTGGTCGGGGAGGGAGACCACGAAATACCAGAAATACACGATTTCTCGGAGAAGAAGTCTCGAAGACAGCAATATCGAAGTGAGCTCTAATAAAGGAAACCTTTACATAGGTACTCTGTCAACCAAATCCGTACTGGTGCTAGAGTCGGTCGAAGAGAAACAGTATATTTCGTGATATAACAAAACTCGTCCGTAGTTTTGCTCCTTTGTGGGCAGGGTATCTTCGTCGGGTTTCCGTCTTCTCGTGGACTCTCTCACCGAATCCCGAGTTCTTTGGATGGTTCGTCCCTGTCTACCCTCTCGCCGAATTCATATTGCACACGGGGTATGGGGGTGACTTTCCGCCAAGATGCCATCTCTGTCGGGATCGGCGAGAGATATTCTGGTACTATTTGGATTAAGAGTACGTCCGATATTTCATCTTGCACACGGGGAGTGTCTTCACCGGATTCTTCTGACTCGCCTCAATAACGGTTGCTGCCGATGAACTATCCCGCATTTCATATCGCACACGGGGGGTCACTACGATCAATTGATTCCGCCCGCGGTTACCGTTCTCTACCTATCTCCCTTACATAGATCGTCTCTGTCGACTGAATACGGGCGATTTAACCTCGCACGCGGTACCCATATCTATTTATAGTTTCGACCTAACTGCGCAAATATGGCTGACGGCGACGATCAACAATCCCTCTCACAATCTATCAAAGGCCGTCTTCAGGAGGGAGTTCAGAACTCTGTCTTTCGAGATAAAGGGCTTCTCGACCCGGATGCCGTCATCGACGAGGACCGGATTGTCGGTCGCGATGACCAGCTGGACGACATCATCACCTACCTACGACCGGCACTGCAGGGGAATCGTCCCCCCAATATGCTCCTCTACGGCCCGTCGGGGACCGGGAAGTCCCTCATCATCAATGCGGTCTGCCAGCAGGTTCTCGAACTCGCGAACTCGCAAGGAGATCGGTTCGGCGTCATCAAAATCAACTGCCAAACGATCAAGTCCCACGACCGGGCTGTCTATCGCTTGGCGAAGAATGCAGCTGATGAAGCCGGTGTCGATGTCGGCATTCCTCAAAGTGGTATCTCGACGGACCAGAAGCTCAATCGGTTCTACGAAATTCTGAGCAACAATTTCCACTCGGTCATCATCATCCTCGACGAAGTCGACCTTCTGGTAGGCCGACAGCGAGATCCAAACGACGAGCCGGCGTATTCGAAACTTCTCTACCAGCTGTCGCGAGCGTCACAGCTCGGCCGCATCGAAGGCCACGTGTCCGTCGCTGCGCTCACGAACGATCCCCGATTTATGGAGGATCTTGACGGTCGGGCCGAGAGTTCATTCAATCCACAGGACGTCGTCTTCCCCGACTACGACGCGAATCAACTGCAGGCGATTCTCGAACGCCGCCGCGACGCGTACCAGGATGATGTCCTCGAAGACGGTATCATTCCGCTCAGTGCTGCATTCGCGGCACAGGATCACGGCGACGCCCGAAAGGCGATCGATCTGTTCCGGAAGGCTGGTGAAATCGCGGATCGGGAAGGAGAAGACACCGTTAGTGAAGAGCACGTTCGCGATGCTCAGAAAGAAGCTGAACGGGACCGGACGCTGACCCAGATGCAGGGTCTTTCGACGCAAAAGAAGCTCTCGCTATACGCTACCGCGATCGTCCCAGTCCACTCTCAGCGAAATTTGAACGCCGTCCCCAGTACGGTTGCCTACCGGGTGTACCAGTACCTTACCGACCTCTTGGATGCCGATGAAAAATCGCGCGACTCCTATCTGCGATATATGAACGAAGCTGAGACATACAATTTCGTCACGTCGGAGAAGCGGGGACGCGGCTACGGCAGTGGTGTCCACAAGGAGTACACCTTCGTCGACGATCCGGAAGTGGTCGCCGAGACCCTCCAGACTGACTTCCGCCTCGAGGATGCTGAACACGACGAGGATCTCGTCAAATCAGTTGTCAACGCACAGATAGACGATTTCTTCGAGGGGAATTAACGCGAAGAGACACCGACTCCGGCACCGAATTCATATCGCACACGGGGGGTGGTTCCGGCGATAGTGTTGTTAGGATGGTGATATATGTCTGACAACAGTACGCAAGATTTCATTTCGCACACGGGGTGTCCCCTCTCTTGGTTTGTCAGCCTATTCATCTCTCACACGGGGTCCCCTTAGGAGAAGAGTGGATTCATCTCTCACACGGGGGGTGGCATTCCATCGGTATTTGTTAGTTCATTCGAAGGAGAGTTTCCGCTTAGTTCAGATGAACTTGTGTGGCTGTTCTGATTGAATATCAATCTGTTTTCGAATACTCCTTTCAATAATTGATCACAGCTATCGGAGCGGTGATTCGGTTCCCTAAAGTCGACGTAAGAGTGATAGGTTGCCGCAATTGAGCGTATTTACACTTCGAACACGGGGTGTATGAATTCAGAATTTATCAGCGAATTCACTTGTGACGAGGGGTGTGGAGTGGTTGGAGCGGAAGCAATCAATACGAAGAATTTATTTTCCCGTTGCTGGTTCAATTCTGTATTTTCCGGCAGCTTTCACTCTCGACGAGGTGTGTGTATCTCCTCTCAACTACATTTAACTGACAACGATATTTGGGTAATCGGGTCCAAGCCCTCCACCAATTCACTTCGTACACGGGGTGTTAACTCCTATAGTCAAACTGCATTTTTTGCTACGACTGAAAATCCATCGTCACTATTGATAAGATCGTTATCGAGAAACGACGGAAACACGGGATGGGTGATCCGAGGTTGCCATTTACTCTTCCGACTATCGACCTACATCGGGTAACGAAACGACGGAAACGCGGAGTGGATGTTCGAAACTTAACCTACAGAGAACAATAGATGGGGCTGTTGGTTAAGACAGGGACTGTGCCGACTTGGTGGGGCCGTAGCGAGCCGAGCCACACACCCGGCACTCCCAGATCGGTTGCCCCGTCCACGCCGCATCCGGGACCGACTCGTGGGTCTCGAACCGATGGTCGGTCGCCCGTCCACAGGTTTGACAGTCGAGTTCCTGCGTCGTCGGTACCGACGACACCTGGCGATCAGCCGCACCTTCGTCAGCGGATTCGGTCAGCGCCATCGCTGGAACCAGCCACACCGCGTCGTCGGCGTCGTCGAGGACCGCGTCGAGACGCGACGTGTCGCGGATGCCGTCCCCACACTGGTCGTAGAGCGGCGTCGGGGCCTGCTCCTGCCGCTCCGACGCTCCCTGTCCGTGCCACCCAGTCCGGTCACGGGCGGCACTGAGAAGCCGCTCTTCCTCCGCTGACGACACCTGTACCGCGTCGGGGAGTGCGGGCCATTGCTCGGCCAGCTGGCGCGCCGGCGCCTCGTCGAGATCGTAAATGAGCGTGTAGTCGTCGACGGCCGGTTCCGCCTCGTTGGCGGAGAGGAGGTTCGCAGCGGCGCCGCCCTTCGCGACGGCGCCGTAGAACGTGGTCGACTCGACGACCAGGTGGACGATGCCGAGGACCGTCGTCGACGCTATCTCGTTCGTGCTAGTGGCGTCACTTCCGAGATGGTTGGTGAGACAGAACCGGCATTTCGTCTGGCCGTTTGGGACTGACGCCCCACAGGACCGGCACTCGCCGTCGGTTACCGTCGGCGCATCGGGGTAGCCACCAGCGCTCGTCGCGACGCGTTGCCGCCGGGGGGGCACCCTCACACCCGTCGTCCAGCCTCGTGTCCGGAATGTGGGACGCCTCGCCGGTCGGCCGTAGTTCCGCAAAGTCAGAACATCGGTTGCGCATCAGTTGAATCATAACTTCTGCCGTTATCGCATTTCAATATCCGGACGCATTCGCTCGCAACGTACTCTTGATTATACGAGAGAGTACAACTATATATGAGAGTTTAGTGCCAACACTGTCGCAAGAGGTGCCAAGCATGTCCGAATCCTCGCGAGATGGGGCCCAATCGTGGACTGAGTCGATGAGCGCCCGCGACCGCATTCGGGCGGTCGCCGAGTCACTTCGCGAACCGCGGTCCGTCAACTGGATCAGCGAGCAGGCTGACGCTGCCTGGAGTACGACCAACGAGGAACTCCAGGATCTCGTCGATCAGGGCCAGTTGCGTCGCGTCGAGGCCGGCGAGACGACGCGCTACCAGCCGGACTACACGCGCCTGCTCTTCGAGGAGATCCGGACGCTCATCGAGGCAAACACGCGCGAGGAGCTTCGCAATGAACTGGCCGCGATCACCGAGGAAATCGAGGGATGGCAGGCGACCTACGACGTGGAGACGTGGGAGAAGCTCGAACAGTCGCTCCCCGACGGCGACCTCACAAGTGACGAACTTCACGAACGTCGTGACGTGATCACGCGGTGGGAGGAGAATCTGGAAGACCGTCGCCTCATCAAGCCCGCGTTGGCGCTCTACTCGGACGTCGAAGCCGCTCGCGAACAGCGGATCAACGTGGCTGACCGCGGCACAAACTAGTTTTCGTAATCTTCGCACTTACGGTCGTCGTTGAGCATTCCGAACGTAGCCGACACAGCTACTTGCAAGACTGCTCATCCGCCTTTTGCTGGAGTTCGACTGCGGCCTTCTCGAAGTGTTCCGCGAGGAACGGCGTTCCCGATGTCGCCCGCTCGGTGAGGAATTCGACGGCGTCAGTGACCGCATCAGCGTCGCGTTCCGTAGCCGCGACACAGTCAACATACCCGTCGAGTGCCCGACTGAATGCACGCGAGAAATGGTCGTACGCGCCGTCAACGCGCTCCATGTTGTCGTCGAGTGACTCGGTGAGTGCCCGGTAGACGGTCGCCGCCGACGCGTACCGCCCCTGCTCATGATACTCGTTCGCGAGATCGAACCACTGCGTGAAGTCGATGGGCTCGAAGACGACGTGGTACTCAGGGTTCGTCTCTTCGAACCGTCGGTCGATCGAGGTACGAAACTCGTCGACCGACTGTCTCGTCGGCTCGCCGATGCGGGCGAGAAACCGATCGCGGAGATCCACATCGGTCGCGAGTTCGTCACGCAGGAACGCGCGCAGTTCGTCGGCGTCGGCGCTATCGAGTGCGGCGTCGAGTCGATCGCCGTCGTCTGGCGGTGGGTCGTCGACACACCGAAGCAACACGGCGACGACGTGCTTGCACGCTCCCGGCCCGTCGTACGGACATTCGCACCACGGGTCAAACCCGTCAGTGGCGAGCTCAACACGAACATCGTACTGACGGCTGCCACTCAGGACGGCGGTTACGGTGGTGTCGACGCGGTGAATCTCGCGGATACGGCCCTCAGCAAGATATCGTTCGCCCCGTTCGAAGACTGCGTCCGTGCAGATGTCCCTAACTGCGTCCTCGGTTACGTCCATTTTTACGGTGGGTTTGACGCACTATTTAGCCGATCCAGTGTATCATCCTCGTACGCAGCCCGCCACATCGCATAGACGGCACGCGTCACGAGTGAGACCTCGGTCACGTCGATACAGGACGGCTCGGCGGCCGTCGTCGCGGCCTCGGGCGGAGGATGGAAGTGGATCTCGGGCGAGTGTGTATTCGGGTGGCGATCGAAGCGCCAGTTGATGTCGTCGCTATCGACGTAGTGGAACGAATACATCCCCAGTTCGCTCCACTGGATATCGAGGCGCGCGCTCTCGGCGTCGCCGAGCCCATCGCTGAGACTGATCTGCAGTTCTGTGGGAGCGACGACATCGTCGTACGCTGTTTCGTCGACGAGCGGTTCGAGGTCGAGCCAGAGGTCACGAATCCGCTGGAGTGCCGGGAGATAGATCGGACCGAACTCGCCGGCACGGTCGTCCCCGTTCATACCGCGAGCTGGTGGCTGGCCTCGTCGTAGGCGAGTGCGGCTTGCGCGACGGCGAGATTCTGTCGCGTCGTGCGCCACGCGGTGAGGTCATCCCACCCCTTCGTCTCGTCGGCGTCGAGTTGCTGGGCGAGTTCCTCCGGTGACACCACGTCGTAGCGGTCCTCGTAGTCCCGGATTTCAGCCTTCATGTCCTGGATGCTGTCAAGCAACTCCGGACGAGTGACTTCCTCGCGCAGCTCACGGATCCGGGACATCAAGATCCGGTCGCTATCTCGCTTATACAGCGTTGTTTGGCCGTCCTGTTCCGTCTCGGCGAAGCCCGTATTCACGAGCGTCTTGCAGTGGCGACGTGCCGTCGGCTCGCTCACGAGGGCTCGGTCGGCGATCTCGGCGGCCGACTGTCCGTCGTGGGTCTGTTCGACGATTTCGTACACCCGCTCGAACGGCGTCGTGTCGTCTTTCCAGTCCGCCTTGACCTGTTCGTTGATATCCTTCCACGTCTCGGTCATACTGGGTGCTACGCGGTCGAGAAACAAATAATTTCCTGAGAAAAATATCTAGCGGCAGTATTTGTACAGGTGCGTTGTCAGGCTATATGCTCCTCTAACGTCTCGTGATGCGTCCGAACCGTGGTTGGCGTGACGTTTCCTGTCTCCGCGACGTCGCTTTGCGTCACCCAGTACCCCCGTTCCTCCCCCGCTTTGTAGAGACAGGCCGCAGCGAACCCGGCCGGATGGACGCCCGTCGTGACGCCGCGCTCCTCGGCCTGCTCCGCGAGCGTTCGGGCCCGTTGACGGATCTTGTCCGGACACTCGAGGTCCGAGGCGAGTCGCGGCACGAACATACTGGGGGCAACGGGCTCAGCGGGGAGTCCCAGCTCTTCGTTCAGCGTTTTGTACGCGTTCGTGACCCGTGACTCCGCGACGCGGGCCATCTCGCTGATGTCGTCCACTAACCGCGAGAGACCGTTGCACCGGCAGGCCCCGTAGACGCTGGCTGCGGCGATGGCCTCGATGGATCTGCCACGAAGCAGATCCTCGTTCTGGGCGCTCCGGAAGAGCTGACACGCCTGGTCGCGGACCGAATCGGAGAGTTCGAGGGCACTCGCCAACCGACGCACTTCGCCCAATCCGTGGGCCAGATTCCGTTCCGCTTTCGACCGCCAGCGACCACGTGTCTGCTCACGACGCATCCGCGCGAGTCGCCGTCGTTTCTGCCCAGAGATCTCGTTCCCCTTCGCGTCGGTGCCGCGACCGATTTCCGTCGACAGGCCGCGATCGTGGCGAGCCACAGTGAGTTGGGCGCCCGTTCGCTCGCACTCCTCGTCGTCGTACGCCCGCCACTCCGGCCCGTGATCGATGCGCTGTTCGTCGATGACCAGGCCACAGTCCTCGCAGACCGTTTCGACCGCGTTCGTGGTGACCCGGCCGTCGCACTCGGGACACTGGTTCGCACTCGATTCCGTTCGGACGTCTTCGTCGAATCCGTTCTCGTAGATGTTTCTGGTTGCCATCGTTCTCACCGTGTTCAGGAAATCGCCAGTACGGCGAGCCCCTCACCCATTGGGGGTGAAATAAAATCTATATGAGGATGAACTGTCTCACCGGAGTGAGGAATCGAATACGGCGCACTCTCACTCTACAACAGAACGGCCCACTCCTGAACTGCATTCTCTTGCTCATAGAATCATCGAGAATATTTCCAATCGCGTGGTTATGGCTTGCAGAACACAATTCTCGCGAGGCTCCCAGCAGTCATGGCGCCGAACACAAACACGAATACGGACGGTCTGCGGACCTCGATTGACCTATCGAAGCCTCTCTGGTATCCAGTGCGTTGAGAATCTCTCAGCTGGTAGATCAGCAGCCGAGAGATGCGTGATGTGCCCATCAAGCGGGGCAACCATGTTCGACTCAACCCCGTCGGTGATGAGTAGCCCCCGACTCTCGATGTCCTGATCGGTAAGATAACCATCCTGCTGGGCGAACTCGATGTACTCCAGCAGTTCCTCTAGACCGCTCTTGAACGTCTGTGGACTGTCACTATATTTTATTTCGGCTAAGATGACCGATACCGGTATCTCTCGCCGAGGGGAATCATACACCTCGAAAACGATATCGGGGCGTCCACTGAACAGCGAATGCCGCGTATCGTCCCCAAGAAAAGCATCTACCAGTTCTTCATGACGGTGCTGGATGTGCCGGATGCGTTCGACGTAGTCCTCTTCGACTCCATCCAGTTCCAAGAGTGGAACGTGGAAGGAGAGTTCCCCGCTTCGGTCGTGGTACACATCGACCGTGTGCTGGTCGCCCTCTAGTGACGCGAGCGGGTTCGACCCAGATTCAATCGGATGCAGTCGGAATCCCTCGTCGCTAAACCCTCTGAGAAGTCGGAAAATGCAGAACAGTTCGAACAGCCGCGGCAAGCGCTCCGGGACGACGAGAGTGTCCGATAGCAACTCGGAGATATCATCGTCATCATAGGCCCCGGCCAACAACCGGCGGTATCGATCGTAGTAGGTGTAGGCGTCGGTATATAGTGACTGGCGGGCTGTCCGAGCCGTATTGAGCATCCGCCGGTTGATCTCGATAGCCATCGGTGGGTTGCTCTCCGAATCTGCAATCTCAGACAGTGCCTGGCCAAAGGATCCGCAGTAGTGGTGAACCGCCTTGACTTGACTCCCACAATTCGGGCAGTAGGGCATACTGCGAGCTACGAGTCAGAGGTACTGAGGGTTTGCCGGTTTGGAGTATTGCCGTGCAGATTTGAGAGACACCGCTTAGTCAGTGTCGAGGGAGTAGACTTGGTGAGATTCTAACTCGAGCTTCGTTAAGGGGATTCGACTCGAATTTGAGTCCTATCGTGTATAGCAGGGATCTGATCTTGAATCCTCTCAGAGCGAATCTCGCACCAAATCGTCGAACTCGATCAGGATCTGCTCAGGGACAAACTGTTCGAAGGCCACCCATCCATCCGGAAATCCAATTGTTACTCGCGGATGCAGCGGTTCGCTGTGTTCCATCGAGCGGATGTCAGTCGGGACGGTGACGAGTCCCGTTGCCGCGTTGAGTTCCGTGTCACCACGCCGGAGTAGGTCCTCGACGATCGCGTCGGTACGAACGTCGGCTACGTTCCCAGCTTCTGGGTCCTTTGACCGGACCTCGATCTCTCGCGAGCTGTCTCGTGGGTTCGTATTTCTCAACCGAAGCGTCGAATATCCATCAACACAGACGTCTTCGAACCGTCCACGGAATCCGGTGTCGAGGAAGGAAATCCGGGTTGCGTCATCCAGGTCAAGATAACTCAGCACAGCCTGTAGTGACGCGTCTGCGGTACCGTCGTCAGAAGCTCGAACGGCGAGGAGCTGTGTCCTCGGTTTGAACGTCGCGATCGTCGTCGGTCGATTTTCCTTCGAGATCGTCAGTTGCGTCTGTGACCCGGTGTCGGGGACGTTGCAGACGACGTAGATGCGGTCGTGGTCTCTGATGGCTGTCTGGACTTCGGGTCCGTACGCACCCGGGGAACCCACGTCTCCGACTTGGCCGGTCGCTCCGTCGGGTGAAACCTGGCGCAGACCGTCGACCTGGTAGTAGTAGACTGTCCGGTCTCCTGCAAAGCGGAGCTGTGACGCCGCCCGTCGGAGTTCGATCTGGGAAAGTTCGTTGAGTGTGTCGGCGAAGCTCCTGTCGTCGACATCGAGGGAGATATCAGCCGCTTGAAGGACGCGACGACGGGCAGCCTGCGAGGGGAGATTTCGAATGAGTTCTTGTGGTGACGCGTCGTTTTGCGTCGGATCTAGAGGGAGATTCATACTCTTCATTTCAGTACCAGTCTATTACAAGTTCTCCCCTCGCAGGACGGCATTGTTCAGATTAGCTGATTGAAGCAGACGGCAAATGCTTGCAGCCACGTTTCTGCGATGTTCGGATCAGCGTGTCTGAAGTGATTTGCAAACGCCTCAGTTCGGCGTTTTAGCTCCTTAAACACGCGTTCGACGGCATTCCGATTCCCGTGGGTGACATGTTGGAATCGGAGCGAGTGACGATGGCAGGCCGCCTGCAGCCAGGGTGCGCCATCGACCAGGAAGATCGCGTCGTCGACGAGATGTTTTTCGCGGAGTTCCGTGAGGAACATCTCGGTCAGCGCTTGGGTTCTGGTCGGGAAGAGTCGCACGTGCAGCAGGCGACTTGTGTCGGGATCGACCGTCGCAAACAGCCAGTAGCGCTGGATATTCACTCGAATTACGGTCTCATCAACCGCAACGTAATTCGGATTCTGTCCCTCTGTAGGCTGTAGATCGGCCTTCTGAATCCAGTTGTGAACGGTGGAACGACATCGCTCGACACCCAGGCTTGCAAGGACTGAGACGGTATCCGACAGCGATAATCCCGCTAAATGGAGTTGGATACCCAGCTTCATCGCAAACTCGGGTGTCGCCTCTCGCTCCACAAACTCTAACTCCGGAAAGTCGCTACATCCGATGAGGAGGTCTGGTTCTTGCATAGGCACCAACGAACTACGACCGCCTCACTTTTCGATCTTATCTGAACAGTGCCTCGCAGGACTGCCACACGATTGACTCATATGTATAGAACTCTTCGCCAATTTCGCACGTATAGACTTTATCTGCCAAGTCTTCGTCATATCCAAAGATCTACGAAACTATTTTAGCCGGGTCTGGATGTTCGAAGTCAAGAGAGAACTGTTTGTCTTGGCGATGGTGGTAGTAGACGTGTCTATCTATACTCAAACTACTAATACTCAGCTCGAATTAACCAAATCCACATATCTCGGTGTTGTGGTACTCTAAGTGCTCGTTGTCGAGTTCGTGCCATCCAGTAGTTTCTAATTGTTTACCAGTATACCTTTCATCATATAGATGTGTGATTTCGTGTGTGCTTGGCTCAATAATTATCATCCCGTTATCAAAATCGGCGTGGTGATTTGGACACAAGACGAGCATATTTGATTGTTTATCAGGTCCGGTGTGCGGGTCTCCGAGTGGTCGAACGTGGTGAACCTCTGAGTAACCGTCTCCGTTTCTCTGTTGAAGTCGCCGGTTACAAACTTGACATTGATGATCATAGAGCGCCTTGAGTGCGTCAACGAGCTGTTGATTTCGTTGGATTTGGTCTTGTACCGTGGTTCGTCGTTCTGGGCTGTCGGTGCCGAGATTATCGAGTAATTCTGGGACAGTTGTCTCCGCTAAAATGTCGTCAAGAGTTGGTTTGAGTTGATCGCCTGCACTTTTCCAGACAGATTCGATTGCATTTAGGACCGGATCGAAGTACTCCCGATGATAGCCTTCCTTCCCTGGTTCTTTCCACAACTGACTACCAGTCATTTCCTGTATGGCCTGAATTTCAACGGCCTGTTCGGCAGCGATGAATTCTTGTGCCGACTCCCGACGCTCGTGCGTGGGTTGGTCGGGATCGGTTTTTTCAAGAAATGCATACACGACGTGTTCTATTATTTGTCCTTGTTTCGAATTATCACGCCACTCTGGGGGAAGAAAGTCATTGAGTAGCTCTCGGATTTGAACCAACCGTTCTCGCATTCGAAGCGCTTCTGAGAGATGCGAATTATCGGCCACGATCACCGTCTCTCCACCTTTTCCTCCGTCCCGAAATTGTGTTGCAATTCCTTCTACAGACCCCCTTTTCAGGGTCGTCTCCTTCAGCGTTAGTAGTTGGACTTCCCGATATTCATCGTAGAGAGTATCGTCCCAAAACGCGAAGACATCATACTTCTCATCGTAACCCCCCAAAACTACTAAAAAATCCTCGCCACGGTCTGGAGGTGCGTATTTATTCCCCTCTCGGTGATCCGGAAGACGAACATTAATTTTGCAATCCCCTTCACGGAAAGATGATACATTGTACAGATATAAACGCAGTTTCGAAGGGAGTGGAGACGTTAATTGCAACTCAAGTGGAACTTGACCCGGCTTACTGTGTTTCTTGACAGCATCATCAAGCGACTCGATGAGTAATTTATGGAGTTGCTGTTTTGAGAGCTCCTTCCCGGGCATCTGTTATACCTCAGTAAATAATCTGGCGTGGAATAAGTGTGTGGCAGCAATCCTGGCGCTTGATCGGACTGATACTTGACGCCGATTCTCTGAATGAGACGGTCTGACAGTGGTTGCGTATTTTTATATGACTCCTGCAAAAAGACTCGGTAAGGTCGACTAATGTCTAAGCAGGAGCATTCCGAGGACTCGAAGGCTCGTTCCGAACTCCCTATCGAGCGTGGCTTCCCGATCGAGCGGGTGAACGAGATCGCGCAAAAAGAAGGTCGTGCGAAGCAGCACTACCGCCCAGTTTACACGATGCACAAGTGGTGGGCACGGCGTCCAGGTTGCCTCTTTCGAGCTATCACACTCTATTCTCTTTTAGACGGAAGTACAGAGGTTGACGATATTGAGATATACGAGCCGGGGGAGAATCAAACACTCGGTACTAACGGTCTAACCAAGAACGATCTCATCAACGCCATTAGTGATGTCTCAATGGAAGATCCCGAACCACTTTGGGACTTCTATTCTAAAGATGTCCGGGTCAAAAATAAGAAAATCCTGGACCCGTTTATGGGTGGTGGAACTTCGCTCGTGGAGGCCTCTCGTTTCGGAATTGAATCTAAGGGTGTAGATTTAAATCCTGTTGCATGGTTTGTTACAAAGAAACAGTTAGAGGCCGGGAAGGCCGATATCAGCGAGCTTGAGAAAGCATTCGCCAAAGTAGAGAGTGATGTCTCTGAGGAGATTCTTGAATATTATCGGACCCCTTGCCCCAATGGAAATCACGATGCCGACGTGATGTACAATTTCTGGGTGAAAGAGCTAGATTGTGTTTCCTGTGGATTCACTGTCCCTCTGTTCAAAGATTACCGAATCGCTGCTGGACGCTACGAGAACGATGATAAATACAACGTCATCTGCCCAGATTGCGGAACCGTAACCCTAGTCGATGACTGGCAGGAGGAAAGCCAGTGTACGGAGTGTAGTCACAGTTTCGTCCCCAAAGAGGGTAATGTAACTCGTGGTGGATACTACAGCTGTCCTGAGTGTGGGCAAAAGGAGTCGATTACTGACGCTATTAAAGAACAGGGGAAAGCGGAGATGCGTCTATGTGCGGTCGAATATTACTGTAGTACCTGTGATCAAGAAGGGCGTGAAAAGAGTGAATATAAAGGATACAAGAAAGCGTCCGCAGCAGATAAGAACCTCTTCGAACAGGCAAAACGAGATTGGAACACTCGGACAGACCTCCACCAATACGTTCCTGACGAGGAGATTCCTGAAGGGGCGATTACTGCTGCTTCATCGATAAGTGGGAACGATGTATTTCAGCATGGCCTTCGGAATTGGACAGATATGTTTAACGAGCGTCAACTTCTCGCTCTTTCGACCCTGCTGAAAGCGATAGATGACGTACCAGCGGGTGACGCAAAGGAATATCTTTTGTTGGCATTTTCAGAGACCCTAAACTATGTAAATATGATGAGTATCTACCAGCCATCTACTAATAAGGGGATTAATATTTTCAAATCAAACTCGTTCGACCCCCCTGCAAGGCCGATAGAAAACAACCCTTGGGGGACAGAGTTCGGGGCCGGGAATTTCAAAGCGATGTGGGATATGGTCAAAAAGGGAGTTGAGTATGCTCATTCCCCAACAGAACGATATATTGTAGATGGAAAAACAAAGGAGACCGCTCAATTTGCACAAAACATCGGCTCAAATTCGCAGGTGCAAATGGCTGATATGCGTGAACTCTCCGAGGAAGATGAATATGATGCGGTCATCACTGATCCGCCATACTACGATAATATCATCTATTCAGAGGTCGCAGACTACTTTTATGTCTGGCAGAAAATCCTTCTAGGTGATGTATATTCTGGTTTTGACAAGGAAAAAACACCAAGGGTTGAGTCAATAGTTACAAACCCATATCTTGGCAAGACTGCAGAAGATTTCGAGCACGAGATGGGGCAAGCTCTGGCGGTTATCAACAGAGCATTAAAAGACAACGGGACGCTTGTCTTCACCTATCATCATAGTGATGAAGAGTCATGGGGAGAACTGCTCGAATCGCTATGTGAGAACGAGTTCGAGGTGACCGCAACTTATCCGATAAATTCAGATCTTCACAAGTTTATCGGTGGTGAGTCTGTTTCGTTCGATATCGTCATCGTCGCCCGTCCGACAGAAGAACGGACACCAATCTCATGGCGGCGCCTCCGTATCGACATTATGAACCGGCTAGATGAAATCCAAGCGGAGCTCGAAGAAAACCGTGATCTCGCCGAGGGTGACATCGGTGTGATCGAAATGGGCGCTTGCTTCTCCGAGTATTCGAAGCATCACGGCGAGGTCCGTCGCGGAGGCAACATTATGACCGCCAAAGAAGCCGTGCAAGAGATCTACGGCATCATCCAGGACAACGCGCTCGGCGAGCAGGACCTCTTCCTCTCACTCCGTCGGAGTACGTCGCCCAGCTACAACGACTTCAATAAGCTCCTCCGTAGGAGTGAGGCTTCCGAGGAAGAGATGCGCGACAAGGCCCTGTTCCGTATGGATGGTGACAACTTTATCCTTGGAGACTGGAACGATGAAAAGCGACAAGCCTACGTCCGAAGCAAGGTCTCTGAGGCGAGCAGCGAACTCAGCGTTCTGGACAAGGCTCACTTCCTGCGCTATCGTTACGAAGAGGACAAGTCTACCAAGGAGTATCTGAAGCGCTGGAACTCCGACGACCTTCAGGAACTCTGTGAAGGCCTCGCTGAGGCGACGGGGGACGAAACTTACCTGAAGATGCTTGGTGTCCACAACACCAACTGGGACGAATTCACCAACGAATAGATCTTCTGTAGAGTTCCTTTCTTGGTCAGCTGCTTCATTAGATCGAGGTCCAATACTCAGGCTTAGTAGAGCAAAAAACATTACTTTGTTCTTTATAACTACATAATCAATTTCTTCTCACCTAATATGAGATAGTAGAATCAAGTAGAATTTTATGATACATACTTTAATAAGATGGTCGTCCATCGTGTCGGGTATACATGAGCGCGGAAGGAACTCTCGATACCACAATCGACGACGTGCTGACGCTCAGTCCGGAGCTCACTGAGGGGGATAGTCTCATCAAGGGCCAGATCCGCCTCTACGATGTCGACAGCAAGGCCGATACGCTGGAATCCGACGCAGAGCGATTCTTCAACCGGACGCTGCTGACCGGTGGGCTGGAGGACTCCCTGAAGCGACTCCGAGACACCCGTCGGGGCGAGGACAACAACCGTCTCCACGAGATGTACGGTCCGTACGGGACCGGGAAGTCCCACCAGATGGTCGCGCTGTATCATTGCTTCAACTCGCCCGACGTAGTGGGCGACTGGGCCGATGGCCGTATCGAGGGGCTTGGGGAAGCGCTCCCTGACGACGCACTCCCGGTCGTCGTCTCCCTCCAGAAGGAGCAGTATGAATACCTCTGGGAGCCACTGTTCGAACAGCTGGATTACGAACCGGATGAGGAAGAATACGACGAGGAAGGTGGCTACCCAAGCATCGACGTCATCCAGGACGCGGTCGGCGACCGCACCGTCGCGTTCTTTATGGACGAACTCGAGGACTGGTTCGGCTCGCTCAGCGGTCGCCGGAAAGACGCGAACCGCGGGTTCCTGCAAGCGCTCTTCGAGACGACGTCCCGTCCCAACACGGAACTGTTCGCATTCGTCTCCGTGCTTCGTGAGGGGTCTGACGTCCACGATATCCTGTCTCGCGAGCCCGAGCGCGTGCAGGTCAATATGTCCAACCAGGTCGACATTCGGGACGTTCTCCGTCATCGTCTCGTCGACTCTATCCACGACCGCTCGGCGATGCGCACGCTCGTCGACCAGTACATCGAAGCCTACGCGGACACTGATTACGTCGACCTTCCGGATGGCCTCCGCGAGGAGATGTACGATACCTACCCGTTCCACCCGATCCTCATCGACTCGCTGAAAACCCGCTACTTCGCGGAGACCGAGTCGGGGGCGACTCGGGGGATGCTGTATCTCTTCGCGAAGGTACTCGTCGATCAGTACCAAGATACTGACCTTCTCACGCACGGCGAGGTCGACGCCGTCGAGTACAACGACGAACTCACTCGCATCAACGTCGAACACTCCCGGCCTGACCGGTGTTACGACGACATCCGGGAACGCCTCGCCGACGCCGATATCACCTACGGCCGACCCATCCTCAGCACTGTTCTCATCTACTCGCTCACGCCGGGGCTCGCTGAGGGCGCGACCACCTCCGACATCGTCATCGGGACCTACCACGCCGGCGACCGCATCAACGACATCATCGTCGACCTCGAACGTCTCCAAGGCGAAGTCTACCACCTCTGGCGTTCCGACGACCGCTATGTCATCCGTGAGGACGAGAACCCACGCTCGCTCGTGAAGAACGCCGCTCGCGACGTCGACGATGAAGACGCGATCGAGCTCGTCGGCGATACCGTCGAAACGCTATTCGGTTCGGGTGCACACGCGGTCGGCTTCAACGTCGACGGAGAACTCGAGAACGTCCCCGATAGTCAGAACATCAAAACCGTCGTGAAAAACGGCCCCTGGGGTGCGGACAGCGTTGGTGAGATCATCAAGAATCAGCCTGCCGGTCGACAGTGGCGGAACACGCTCGTGTTCGTCCAGCCCAAGAACGGCAAGACCATCTCGCCCACCTCGCAGCAGGAGAAGTTCCTCGGGAAGGCCAAGGAGGTCATCGGCGCAGAGATCCGCAAGGCGGACGAGAACCTTGCAGAGGAGATTCGTGAAGAGATCGCAAAGCTCCACGATGAGTACGAAGACGACCTCCTCGAACGCTTGGAGAGCGCCTACGGGGAAATCATCGACGGCGACGATCTCCTTAACGAGTTCGACTACGCGGCCGAGATGTCGCTGGAGAACTTCGTCGCCACCGAACCCGTCCTGAACGCCAGCAACATCGCCGCAGCAGCGGAGGCAGATCCCTTCGACCTCCAGCGTCACGTCTGGGACATCGTCCGCGATCGCCTCGACAACCGCTCCGAGACGACCATCGACGATATCTACGAGCAGTTCCTGATGGACCCGACGTATCCCATCCCGGGGAGCGCGCAGGCGGTCGTCAACGCCGTCGAGGACGGGCTCGGAGACAAGCCGATCCTCGCCCACGATGGTAGCGGGTTCAAGGACGAACTCCGCGGGCTGAATCAGGACACGGTGCTCGTTCTGGAGAGCGACGTCGAGAAGTGGTCGACTGAGGAGGTCGAATCCGAACTTCGGGGGCGCTTCGGCGCCGGAACGAAGGAAGTCGACCTGGGATCGTTCGAACTCGATCTTCGCCAGCGGACCGACGTGTGGATTCACGACCAAGACCCGGAAGACGCCGTCAAGATGGCTGCCGGGCGGCTGGCAAACGAGGATCACTACGTCCTCGTCAGCGGCAGTGAAATCCTCGACAAAGTTCGCTCTGACGCGACGCTCCGAGACGTCTCGGACGCTGAGACGCTCGGCGCAAACGAGATTCGTGACCGTATCGAGGAGACGGTTGATGCCGCCGGCGAAGCCGATACCAGTCAGGTTCTTACGACCATCCGGAATGACGCTGAGGTCTACCTCCCACAAGACGATACCGAGTCTGCATTCCGAAGCGCGGTAAGTGCGCTCCTGGCGGATGGATACAAGCTCAAAACTGGAGGCGACTACGTCAGCACCCTCGGTGATCGTGACCCCACGTCCGTCGTCCTCGCGCCGATGGTTCCCGAGGACATCGGCGACCGGATTCTGAACTATATTGGCGACCTCGATGAGGAAGCCACCTTCCAGGTGCAGTCGATTCAGAGTGAATGCGCTGCGGGACAGCCCGAGGCGGCGGTCAAACACTTCCTGCTCGCAAACCTCGGAAAGGAGGACCCACACTACGTTGTCGGCGCGACTGGCTCAGAGGATCCTGCAGACTGGTTCCCCGGCGCTGGGTTCCGCATCCCGCCGGAGGAGGGCTGGACTTTCGAATACCAAGGCGACAGCCCGGCAGAGATGCGCCAGGAGTGGAACGAATCACACGAATCTGGCTCCGTCTCGTACGGCTCGATTTCATTCAATACCGATGGTGAGGGCGCAGTGCCTGGCGGTCTCCAAGGGGTCGCTGAGTTCCAGCAGGCACACACGGATCTGCAACTCGAACTCGGGCAATCTCACGAGATCGTCGCCGACATTCTGGAGAATATCCCTGAGTCTGCCACAAGCATCGACATCACCATCCAGTTCGAATGACGCGCAGCTTCAAATACGAAGACGGAACCACCAGCTATCATGTCTGACCCGGACGCGAACTCGCGGGATACGCTCCCTATCGAGCGGGGGTTCCCCATCGAGCAGGTGAACGACCTTGCTGACCGCGAGGGCCGCGCTAAGATGTACTACCGACCGCTGTCCACGATGCACAAGTGGTGGGCTAGACGGCTCGGGAGCGTGTTCAGGGCGATCTCGCTGTACTCGTTAGTTGACGATCCTAGCGCTGTCGAAATCCATAATGCAGACCAGGAAAATCTGAACCTTTCCGATTTCGGCGACGGCGATACAGAAGACACCACCACTGAGGACCTCGCTCAACTCATCGAGTCGGTCAGTCTCACCGAGCCCGACGCGCTCTGGGAGCTGTATCCGAAAGACGTTCGCGTTGACGGGAAGACCGTCCTTGACCCGTTCATGGGTGGTGGAACGAGTCTCATGGAGGCCATCCGATTCGGGGCAGCCGTAACCGGTGTCGACTTGAATCCTGTCGCGTGGTTCATTTCAAAAAAGAGCCTTGAAGCTCACGAGGTCGATGCCGACGAGCTGCAACAGGCCTTCGACGATGTCCGAGCGACCGTCGCAGACGAACTCCAGTCTCACTATGAGACTACCTGTCCTCACGACGAGAACCACGTTGCTGACGTCGTGTATGCGCTCTGGGTACGGAAGCTAGACTGCACTTCCTGTGGCGAGACGGTTCCACTGTTCAAAGATTACCGCGTCGCGAACGGTCGCTACGAGGACGATGACAAATACAACGTCTACTGCCCGGACTGTGAATCCGTCTTTCTAACTGACGACTACCAAACCGAGTCCGTTTGTACGGAATGTGGCTACGAGTACATCCCGGCGAATGGTCCAGTCTCTCGAGGCGGTAACTACGGATGCCCGTCGTGCGGTCTGCAGTATCCAATCGTCGATGCGATCGCCGACGGACAGTCATACGCCGAGGACCTCTACGCGATCGAATACTACTGTACGGAGTGTGAGGACGAAGGCAAGGATCGAGCGACGTTCAAGGGCTTCACTGCGGCAACTGACAAAGATCGTACTCAGTTCGATCGCGCTAGCGAGGAGTGGCACTCTGCAGAGGAGTTAGATGCGTATATCCCTCAGAGTGAAATCCCTGAAGGTGCGATCACGGCAGCGTCCGGCATCAATGGAAACGATGTCTTCCGCCACGGCTACGAGACGTGGTCGGACATGTTCAACGATCGCCAGCTCTACTGTCTTTCGACGCTGCTCTCTGCCATCGATGACGTCGAAGACCAGACCGTCAAGGAGTATCTCCTCCTCGCTTTCAGCGACTCTCTGATGTTCCAGAATAACTTCGCCCTCTACAATATCTCCGGGACGAAAATAGAGGGGATCTTCAGACAGAACTCCTACCAACCCCAGGTCGAATATGCGGAAAACAACGTCTGGGGAACGAGAGCTGGGCGAGGCACGTTCAAGAATACGTGGGAGAAAATTGTCAACGGCGTCGAGTTCGCCCATCAGCCCACGGAGCGGTACCTCGAAGATGGAGAACTCAAACAGACGGATTCGTTTGAGAACCCGGTCGGTGGCGAATACACACTCCACCAGGGCGATTTCCGAGACGTTGAGCTTGAATCGGAGTATGATGCCATCATCACTGATCCCCCGTACTACGACAACGTCGTCTATTCGGAGGTCTCAGACTTCTTCTACGTCTGGCAACGGCTGCTTCTCTCGGATGAATACTCCTGCTTTACCCCCGAAACGACGCCTCGCGAAGAGAGCATCGTCGCGAACCCGGCTATCGACAAAGACGGAGCTACCTTCGAGAGGGAGCTCAAGCAATCGTTCTCCCGGATGCGGGACGTACTGAAGGACGACGGCGTACTCACGTTCACGTATCGGCACAGTGGAATCGAGTCCTGGGGGGCGCTCCTCGAGACTCTGTGCGACGAAGGATTTGACGTGACTGCGACGTATCCGATCTCAGCCAATCTCAGCGAGTTCGTAATGGGCGACGAACTCTCCTTCAGCGTGATCGTGGTCGCACGACCGATGACGGATCGCGACCCGATCAGCTGGGCTGCGCTTCGACGACAGATGTACAGGACCGCGCAGCGAACGGAGGAGGAGATTCAGGAGGGACAAACCATCTCCGAAGGCGATATCAGCGTCGTCAAACTCGGACGGTGTTTCCGAGAATATTCCAAACACCACGGCAAGGTCCATCGTGAGGGGTCCGTTATGTCCGCGACTGACGTTGTCGCCGGGATGTACGACATCATCGCTGGTGATGATGGTGTCTCCCCCGACGAAATCTATCTGAGCCTCCTGTCGATGGGAGAGCCCACGTTTAACGATGTGAACCGTTTGTGTCGTGGAACTGGAGTCAGCCCAAAGGACCTCCAGGAACGGGCGTTTTTCGACACCACAGATGGCTTCACGTTATTGCGGTGGCACGATGAGCAGCGGATGGCTTACCTCCAAGCGAAAGCCCCCGACGAACTTTCTGCTCTTGAACGGGTGCAGCTCCTCCGGTATGCTGCTGATGAGGAGACCAAACCCAGGGAAGAGAGCCGTGAACTGGAGATCACAGGAGCAATGATGGACGTAGCATCTGAACTTGCGGACATCACTGGGGACGAGACGTTCCGTCAGATCCTCAGGGACTAACGTATTTCACACTCCTGTGAGACGTTCGTGATGACATGAGTGATATCGACGCAGTGGCGGGCATGTACAACATCATCGTGAGTGGTGAGCGAGATTCCGCCGAGTATCGAGTTCCCGTGGAGGAGTTCATGACGAAGCTCGAGAATCGAGATCTCCCCGACGAAATCTGCGTAGCAGGTCTCGAAGAAGTCCTTACCGAAGATGAGGACCTCCGCGACCAGCTGGTTTCTGCGATGCGGCAAGAGATGGATTATCTCAACAGCCAGCGACCGTTACCAGCGATTCAGTTTGTCGTCGATGGTGATATCCAAGGTGCCGGTGACTCGTTCGACGTAGAAATCGATGATGAGTTCCACTCCTTGGAGCCAATCTTTGGCCGGAAAATCAAGAAGCGGGATTCAGGGTGGCTCGTTGCGCCGTTTCGCGTGTAGCACCCGTCAGCGGTTCACATCAGGGGAAATGGCCCTTCCGTGCTTACCGAAGTCCCCTCTTGGTCCGATCTGAGGAAGTGCAGGGTCACAGTCCCATGGTCGTCATTTCCCTCGGGATCGTATATTGGGATGCACGTCGTCTCGTGTTGTGGGTATTTTGGATGGTCTTCCTCATCCGTCTTTGTACATGCCTCTTTAATTCGGGACTTCGTCCACTGACCCTGGTTTTCTAGTTCCGGTTTGTTTGGTCCGTAGGACGCGAATGCAATCGCCGCGATGACCCGGTCAGCGAACGTAGCGGGATTACTGATGCTGAAGGGACCGTTCGTATCGTGAACCTCCGAGAGGGCTTCCTCTGAGACACCACTGAGGCTGAGGTGTGCATCGGCAGTCGCCTCGAAAACGTGGAGTTCAGGATAGGTAATCGCGAGCGTCTCCAAAATGTACTTTCGGATGACCTCCTCGTAGTCCTCGCAAGTGAAGTCCCCGTCAGGTGAGACGACCTCTATTTCTGCCCCAGTGTGTTGTACGGGAAGTCGAACATTGCGATACTGGGGGCAGAGGAAAGCCATCCGGTCGGTCTCCGTGAGATAGGCGTACGCGAACATCCTTGACCGGGATGCAGACTCGTTAGCTGGATTCTTGCCCGCTTGATAGTACTTGGAGTCAAGCACCGCGAGCGTTTGGTCTCCGTCTGTGAGGAGGTGATCAGGTTGGTGGCGAGCTTCAGAGTTCCCAGCGAAAGGATAAATCGGCGGCTCAGGCTTACATTTTACCTCCGATAGCTGCTCCAGGTAGTCAATCTGGCGTAGGGATTCCACTTTCCGGTTAAGGACCCGATTGGAGTAATCCTGAAACAGTTTATTCATGCTCAGCGCATAGTCGACGAGGAGTTCCTCCGGGCCACCCCCAGCCTGTCCGAGCAATGTCGACGAGAGAATCGATTGACTAGTGTGGAACGCTCGACGGTAGTAATGACGTTGTCGGGGGAGATCCTGGAGAGAGAGTCGACGATATCCTCCGATTTCCTTCTGACTACTCTGGATACCCAGCTCCTCCATTCGTTCAACCTCCTGATGAACCATGGAGAGGAGCACATCCTGGCGGGGGTGCTGATGGCCGTTCTGATCCTGCTGGAGTAGCCTGAGGAGCAGCTTTCCAGCCATATGAACTGCCGAATTCACAGGGTTAGCGTACTCGACCTGTGTTTCAATCCAGGTCGGAGCCAGGTTCCCCGTTGCGTGATTCATCAGCGTCTGCTCGACGTCGATTGAACCTAGTCCTTCGAACCCGTCCCGGCGACGAATATTGAGATCCCGAATGAATCCCTTGCGGCGGATCGTTCGGACACCATGAACGTAGTTGATCGCCAGGATGGCGATAATGCGAGCGGATTCAACGCCGCTTGACACCAGCTCGTCGAGCGGTACTCCGTAATGAGACTGCGTCCTGTCGATGTCGTAGACCGTAAGGAGCATCTGGATGACGTGCTCCCAGTCGACCTTGGGTTCGACCTGAACACTCATCCCCGGGACGAGCCTCACAATGCCGACGACGTCTGAGGGCTCGACGTGGAGTGTGTCATCCACGAGGCGTACTGAAAGGACCTGTAGCGCATCAGACTCGGGATTTCGCCCGGATCGAGTCCGTAGTCGGGGTCGCTTCTTGACAAATTTGCTCCCCTCTCGAACGAAGTTCGCCGCCCGAAGTTCGTTATTGATCGTATCCGGATCGCAGTCCTCGATGATGAGCTTTCGATTCTCCTGGACGGAGCAGAGGGATGTACCGTAGTCGTAGCGGACTGCGTTACTCATAGGCGCTGACGCCCATCTCACGTTCCTCAGCCTCCGCCTGCTGGTTCGCGAGGTCCATAGCGGGGCTAAGGTCGAACGCTTCGAACTGATTGTCGAGCGTCTCGTAGTGACTCGCGAGGCGATTGATTTGGGGCAGTGCCGCTGTGTTCAGGATACGAGGCGCAATGTACGTGGCGAAGGCCTGCCCGACTGCGACATCTTCCTCACCTCTGTACTGACCGCCGTCTCCACAGGCGTGCTTGAGGAACTGGGTGACGTCCTCGTAGTGCATCGGCCCGAACTCCATTATTCCATCCTCACCGCTGGTAGTTGTCCCCTCGTTGATCCCCTGGTGGTGGCTCTCGAGGAGTTCCTGAAGCTTGTCGCGGTCGATATCTACATCAGAGCCGAGTTCTCCGATCCAGCGGTCGAACAGCGAGGCCCGCTCCTCATCACCGTAGCGACTGAGTTCTATCATCGCGAAGCGACGAGTGATCGCATTGTCGAGTTCGTTCACTGTCCGGTCCGACATATTCATCGTACAGATGATCTTGACGTTGTCGTTGAGCGTGAGCGGATCCCCGTCGTCATTGCGAAAGATAACCTGGTCTTCGTCCTCGATAGCGGTGTATAGTGGCCCGAATACCTGAGAGATGTCTGCCCGGGTGATTTCGTCGATAATGACGCCCCAGTTGTCCTGATACTCGTTTGCCTTCTGGATGCCCTGTGAGACGCAGCCTGCTCGCCGATGATACTCAATCTCGCCGTCTTTCGTCTCCGGCTGGATACTACCGGTGATGTCCGCAGGTGTCCATGTTGGCGTCGCGGTATGGATCGAGTAGTCGATACACGCCTCCAGTGCGAGCTGCTTTGCGAAATAGGTCTTTCCGGTGCCGGTCGGCCCGTAGAGAACGATCGGCTTCCCGACTTTGATGGCGGTGAGGGCGTTCTTCTTGACTGTGTCTGGGACGAGCGTCTCGCCCAGATTGTAATTCCGTTGGGCGACGGTCTGTTTGACCTCGAACGGTGTGACGGTGGACGTTAGGACTGCCTGCTTGACCTGTTCCCGATTACCGGACCGCCGGCCGTCGATCTCCAATTCGTTTACCAGATATCGAACTGCATCCGGGTCAGAGGTGCGATTGATGAAATCGGTGGCGTAGGTCGCATTATTTCGAATAATACCGCTGAATTCCTCCGCCTCCTCGCGGTCGTAGTTCTCGAAACTCGGCTTCCCGCTACTCATTAATTGGGAAATATCGGGGGGCTACCATAAAACAACGTGTATAGATGGAAGAACGTGAGCTAGGGGGATACAAAGAAACATACCTATGTAGATTAATTGTGGAATTGAGACAGATCCCATGGCATTCGACTCGGAGTCATTCTCTTCTGGGCACACCCTCATTCAGCGGCTTGAGGAATACAATCCGTGGTGGGAGCGCGGTCAAGAGGCGAGTCTAACTGGCGACTATTCCTCGCTCCAGGACATCTTCTATCAAACATACGACGAGCTGCATCAGCAGCAACGGCGGTTGATTCCCATAACCGGCCCTGACGGGACTGGAAAAACCGCCCTTCTCGAGCAACTGGCCTCCGCGCATATTGACCCGGATTTCGTAGAGAAGTTCGTTCGAGATGCGGACAGGCGTGAGCAGGCTCAAGAGCACCTCGTATCCCCATCGAGCGTGCTGTACATCCCCCTTCGAGACGATCCGGTCTTCCAACTTCAGCCGGAAGCCCAGCTCCGAGCAGCCGTGGATCACTTCGAGACGCACGTCTTGCGGCACTCCCAGTCATCCCCGCACTACATCCTGTTAGATGATCTCCATACGGTTGAGCGACCAAACAAACGCGGGAATCAAGATGTCGGTCGCTGGGAGCGCCTCCTTACAGACTTGATCGCCGAACACGATGACCGCCGGATCGTGTTCACGGCGCTTTCGAGAGGTGCCGTACGGGAGCGATTTGAGGAGACCGACCTTGCAGAAGTGAATGAAGGGATCCGCGGCGAGACGCGTGAGCTGTATCCCATGGGCTTCGCCGATTTCCTCAAGATGCGATACCGAGATATCGAACTCGCACCAGCGGCCGAGCGGTTCGATGAGGGCGCGGTTCGAAAGGCGTTACTGGAGGCTGTCGATGTGGGAGACGCTGACCGATTCGTAGCCGAGATCGAAGCCCAGAACAGCGACGCAATTGCTGACCCGTCGACGGTCCGCCGGGAGATCGCGAATTACTGTACGAGCGGGGGGATGCTGACACTCAGAGTCGCCGGTGACGGCATCTCGATTGACGAGGAGCGATTTGTCGACGTGCTTCGTGGACGTGACGATGTCGACCTCGAAGCCCACCAACGGGAGCTACTCGACGACTTCAGAGACGATCTCCTCCATGCAGCGACGAGCCTCGGAGGGGTAAAGGACGCGCTCGGCTTGGAGCGGTTTTGTGGCCTCGCTGCTCACGAACACCCGACCGGGGACGTGCGCTTCGATGAGCTGACCGAGGTGCTCGATGTCGACCGCCGGACTCTCCGAGATAAGTATCTCAGCGCCCTCTCACGACTCCACCTGCTATCGGCAGCACAGGAATACGACAATCAGCGACCACGGAAGCTCCGATTTTACCTGCGGGATCCAGGAATCACGAACGCGTTCTGTCGGAACGATCTCAATGACGTCCTCCGGCGTGAGCCCGGCCTAGACGAGGCGTTAGCGAAGGCAGTCGCGTTCGATCACACGATCCGGTTGTCGAACACCCTCAACCATCAACACGATCCGAAGCGTGGAGTAGTCAAGTTCTGGGTGGGATCAAAGGGTGCAGTCGACTTCGTGCCCAAAATACGCGGTAGTCCCGTTCCGATACTGTGGTCTCACAACCAAGCTCTCGACGAACTCCAGATGAGTCGAGATACACCTGATTTCGATGCGTTACAGGAGTTCCTCGAGAACGATGCCTACGAGACCGAACGAGACCGAGTCGATGAGCAGATGTACAGTCCTGTTACGGACACGTTCACCAAGCAGAGGCGAGCATACGTACAGCAAGACGAGTACGGGGGTGAGCTCAATGGTGACGGCAAGGCTGCGTTCGACGCCGAACCAGCATTCGGGATTGTGCTTACAAATGCGCGGTCAGCGTTGGATGAAGGAGTTACGGTCAATACTGACGGCTCGAAGCCGATCATCCAGGTTCCGCTTTGGACGTATCTCAGGCTAACGTAACTAAGATTAGAAAAGAGAGACAGAATACATAATTGATACGGTTCTGACTCTCCAGAGCCGAGTGTAGTGGACGTGAGTTCGAGTACCTTTATGTGCCTCTCTTGTTTTCGGGTATACATCTAAGATGTCTCAGGAACAGGAAGGCCGCCAATCTGGCGACCGAACCGAACTCCCCATTGAACGTGGATTCCCTATCGAACGAGTAAATGAAATCGCTGAGAAAGAAGGTCGAGCGAAGCAGTGGTATCGACCAATATACACGATGCATAAGTGGTGGGCGCGCCGCCCGGGGAGTCTTTTCCGTGCGATTTCACTCTATTCACTTTTAAACGAGGATATGGATGGAGGGGACTTCGAAGTATACGAACCCGGGCAGAACCAAACACTCAACGGAAGCGGCAGTAGCCGAGAGGACCTTAGAAAGAAGATTGAGCAAGTGGATATGGAAGATCCCGAATCGCTCTGGGAATTCTACCCAAAAGACGTTCGGGTGAAGAATAAGAAGATCCTGGATCCCTTCATGGGTGGTGGGACGTCGCTTGTGGAAGCCTCACGCTTTGGGGTCGAAACAGTCGGGATGGATCTGAATCCAGTAGCATGGTTTGTCACTAAAAAAGAATTAGAAGCTGGACAAACTAGTGTCTCGGAACTTGAAGCAGCCTTTGAACAGGTAAAAGAGGATGTAGCCGGCGAAATTCTCCAGTACTATCAAACGCCGTGCCCGAACGGTAACCACGAATCTGAAGTGGTATACAACTTCTGGGTCAAGGAGCTCGACTGCGTTTCCTGTGGCCACACTGTCCCCCTATTTAAAGACTACAGGATTGCCAAGGAACGGTATGCTGACGAACCGGGATATCACGTTCTGTGCCCGAGCTGCGATGCAGTCTCCGTCGTCAGTGACTGGAAGAGTGAAAGCGAATGTGGGGA
>NZ_JAVQKJ010000010.1:0-180581 GCF_031823395.1 Halobellus ordinarius | reverse complement strand
CGACCTGAACGCTGTGGTCGATGACGAGATCGCACGGGATCTCCGGTTCGACGAGGGTTGGATCCTCGCCCTTGCGCTCAACCGCCGAGCGGAGTGCCGCGAGGTCGACGACGGCGGGAACACCGGTGAGGTCTTGGAGGACGACCCGCGACGGCGTGAACGGAAGTTCGACATCCGGCACGTCAGGCTGCCACGAAGCGACGTTCCGAACGTCCTCAGCCGTAATGGTGTCGCCGTCGACGTTCCGAAGGACGGATTCGAGGAGGACACGAATGCTAACCGGAAGGCGGTCCAGTTCGCAGAGGCCGGCCTCTTCGAGAGCGGTGAGATCCGCCATTTGATAGGCGTCCCCATCGAACTCGAATTCACGTATCGCATCGAAAGGATCAGTTTCGACCATGGAGTGAGCTACGCTTACCCAGCCCTTGAATTGTTGGCTCCGAACAGTCGGAAGACCCAGTCACTGCAGCACTTCATACAGCTGTCGCGAAGGGCCTTCGTTCACAGAATCCGGCTAAGCGCCTCCGTTATCGAGCGAACTCTGACGATACGGAGCCCCGATACAGCCACTTCTGTCGGTTCGTCCGCCGGAATGACCAAAGCCCGTGCATCAAGTCCTCGTGCTGCATGGGCTTTCGTCTCGATCTCCCCAACGGGAAGCAACGCTCCTTCGTCGTCGACGATTCCCGTGATGAGCGTCTCCGGTGTGAGTGACTGCTGGCGGAGGCTGGCGACGAGGGCGACCGTGAGTCCTGCTTCCCAGCTCTTCCCGCGAAGTGCGAGCACACTGTCCGTGGGAGAATCGAACGTGACGTGCGTCGCCGTTCCGGCCAGCGAGCTGTCGGTGAGCCGCGTGGCCGTCGCAATCGCTTCACGAAGCGCGAGCTGGAGGTCGTGGCGGACTTCGATTCCATTCAAATTCACGAACAACTCGCCCTCGCCGTCGGTGAACTCAAATGCCACCGGAACCATGAGGCCGCTATCGGAGCCGTCGACTGCTGGAAGATAGTACCGTGTTGTTGCGGGAAGTGTGGCCCCACCAGCGAGTGTCGCCAGCGACTGAAATCCCTCCCCCGCTCGCGTGAGACCGAAAACCGCACCGGCGCCCCCAAGGCTCCCCAGGCCGAGTCCGGCAAGAAACCCCCGACGCGACAGAGCCGTCTCTTCAATCCGGCCGATTACGTCGTGCTCCGTATCAGCCGACCGAGAGACGGAAGCGGGTTCGTCGGGTGGCATGGTAGTATGGTGACCGGCTACAGTTAGTATTCGTGTGAGTGAGTAACAGGCGGAGGGTAATAAAGGCTCTTCGCAGTGTGGACTTCGAACGGATACGCCTATTTTGACTGACTCTCACGTATGAAACGGTCGTTGTCACATATGCCGTCACAGTACCGGTCACTGGTCGGGTTGACTGTCGTAAGTAGCGTCGTGACCGGTATCGGTGTGTGGAGTGCCTATCAGTTCGAACTTGCCCTGCTTCAGGTGACGACCGCAAGCACGTGGACTCTTCTGGTTGGGCTCATCGAGGAGGCGTTCGTCCGTCTCATTCCTTTGATACTCATTTTCTACGGCTGGAGCTACTGGCAAGGTCAACTCCTCTCGAAAACCGAGGGACTACTCGCAACCGTGGCCTCCGGTCTGACAGTCGCCTTCCTCGAACTGGTGCTCAAACTCGAATACCTGTCACGTCTCGAGGCGACAGCCCAGTTCGACTCGCTCGTGCTCCCGCTAGTATTCGTTCACCTACCGTTCGCACTCATTGCCGGGCGGTTCGCGTACGCGCTCGGCGAGCGGATTCATCATACCGACGAGGTAGGCTTACCGTCGCTGTCGCGACGAAATCTGGCGGTACTCGGTCTTGGATATCTCGGCCTCGCAGTACTCCATATCGGCTACAATCTACTTGTACGGTAGGAGGGGGCGCGCTGCTGAAAACGTCCGGGAGTGATTAGTGGTCGTCGCCGAGGGCGGTCGAAATCATTCCGTTCAGTTCTTCGAGCTTCTCGCGGACCCGATCGGGCTTGTCTGCCGGCGGATCCTCGAGGGCGACCTCCTCGTGGGGATCCGGTTCACCGACGATGACGCTCCCGATCATCCCGAGGCTCTCGTGGGGCGTGCAGTAGTAGTGGTAGACCCCCTCGGTCTCGAACGTGTGTTCGAACGTTGCGCCCTGTTCAGAGACGATGCCACTGTCCCAAGACGCCGCTCCGTCGGGAACGAGCTGGGGCTGGTCGTTTTCGGAGTGGTACGCGGTCGTCGAGTGACTCCCGCTCTCGTTGTGCCAGGTCACGGTCCCACCGACGTTCACCCGCACGACGTGTGGCTCGAAGTGGTAGCCCCCGTCTTGGGTGATCATGTTCACTTCGGCCGTATCGGACGGCGCTCCGACCGCTTCGTCATGCCCCCCATCGTCGTCGTGACTGTCCTCGTCGTCGCTGTGGCCAGACTCCGTGCTGGTCTCGTCGTGGCCACTCTCAGTCGGCGATCCGCCCGCCGCCTCGCTGTTGTTGTCCTGAGTCCCTGTGCAACCGGCGAGGCCAACGACTGCTGCACCGCCAGTCAGCTGGAGCATCCGTCGACGCGTGAGTGAATCGGTCATGGCATCGGTCACCTTACACGTGAACATACACACTCGGGGCATATAGTCCGGAACGCAGATTTGCTGGGTCAGCAAATCGGCGTTTCTTTATATACCCATCCACAGAAATGTAGAATGTGAGTGAAGAGCGAGACATCTCGGGGGTCCTCGCCATCCTCGACGACGACTATGCACGAGCGATCCTCGAGGCGACTCGCCGAACACAGATGTCTGCCAAGGAACTCAGTGATGAGTGCGATATGTCCGTCTCGACGGTTTCCAGGCGAGTCAATACGTTGCTCGAGTACGACTTGCTCGTCGAACGAACGCACATGGACCCCGACGGTCATCATTACAGCGAATACGAAGCCCAGCTCGACCGGGTCGAGGTTCAACTTCTGGAGTCTGGGTTCGATGTCCGCATCGAACTTCGGGAAGACGCCCCCGACAGATTCTCTCGGTTGTGGGATACAATGAGGAACGACTAACCATGCACATCGGTCTCGTCATCGCAAAACTCGTCACCATGGCTCTCGGGTTCGTGATCGCATACCAAGCCTATCGAGGATACCGTCGATCCAACAGCCAATCGATGTTGTACCTCGCCGTCGGCTTCGCAATTATCAGCTTCGGCGCTATCATCGAAGGGGTCTTATTCGACGTTGTTGGCCTGACGTTCCATAACGCTGGAATGGTGGCGACGGCAATCGTCGCGCTCGGGATGCTCACGATCCTGTACGCCCTGTACGGACGCGACCCGCGGAAACTGGAGGAGTAAGTACAGATGGATGCTACAACAGCGATTCTCGTAGTCGTTCGCTTGCTCGTTCTCGCACTCGGTATTCTGATCACGTACTACAGTTTCGAGGCGTATCGACGAACGGGCACGTACTATATGCGAAACGCCGCGATCGGATTCGGGATCATCACTCTCGGTGTCTTCATCGAAGGAGTGCTGTTCGAATTCGCAGGAGTCGACCTCG
This sequence comes from Halobellus ordinarius, assembly GCF_031823395.1. NCBI lineage: Archaea > Methanobacteriati > Methanobacteriota > Halobacteria > Halobacteriales > Haloferacaceae > Halobellus > Halobellus ordinarius. The sequence goes on along the minus strand of NZ_JAVQKJ010000010.1, from coordinate 177,020 downwards.
CTATCGTCCACGTCATCGAATCAGTCGCCATCGGCCTCGGATTCGTGGTTCTTCTCATCTCGCTTCGCCGGTAGCTCCAGACACCGCTCTGGAACCGCAAGCCGAGTGTCTCAACACGGGACTAAAACGCGATTTACACTGTCGAGCCGAATGCTCTGGGGCTTGCCCCCGATGGCGGTTCACGCTCCTCGAATGGTCAGAACTGGCCCATCAGCGTTCCGGAGAACTCGTTCAGTCACACTTCCGATGAGGTGTCGTGAAATACCGGATCGACCGTGCGTCCCCATAACGATGAGGTCAACGCTATGCTGGTCACAGTACTCCGATATTTCCTGATGGGGAACGCCGTGGGTTATCTCAGCAGTGACTGCAACCCCGTCGGAAGTCGCTCGAGACCGGACATCTTCGAGGACCGTTTCTCCTGTCTGCTCTAGCACTTGCTGCAGTTCGTCCCATGTCCATCCCGGACGAGACGCGTAGTCACCCCTATCAACAACATAAAGAGCGTGAACTGCCGCATCGTACATCTTAGCCACTTCGAGTGCGTGAGCAAAAGCCGCTCGTGCCGGAATACTGCCATCTGTCGGAAATAAGATGCAGTCGAATCCTGCTCGTATCTCGGCTTCAGGACTCGCTTCAGCCGGCTTCGAATAGATGCTAAGGACGGGGATGTTAACAGTGCGGATAATTCGGGTCGTTACACTCCCAAGCAGAAATCGGTCGAGGCCAGTGTGTCCTCGGGTTCCCATACAGACGAGATCGATTCCGGCATCGGTGATGTAGGATCGGATTTCTCGCGCTGGAACGCCACGGCGGACCTCAGAAACCACGTCGAGATTGTGTTCTGCGGCTCGTTTCGCGATCTGTTGCGTGGCGGCATCCCCAGCGTCATACCATTGGTCTGGAAGCTCCAAATCGGGATTCAGCGCGGTCAGTTCGGGGTTCCGTTCGATCGGCGAACTGTCGACGACGTGTAGAGCGTGAACGGTTGCATCGTATCGGTCCGCGATGTCGAGCCCGTACGTGATCGCGGGTTCGACGTGATCGTTGCCATCGGTTGGGATGAGGATATCGGTGTACATGGCGTAGTTCTCCGATTTACCGTGTGAGGGAGTTGTACAGCCAGGCGAAGGCGTACACGAAGACGAAGCTGGCCACCGCGGCTTCAACCATACCTGCTGCCGTCCCGACGATGGTCAGTTCGAAGAACAGGTGCCACTGTTCCATTGCCTCAATCCCCCGCTCGTAGACTCCAATCGCTCCGAAGACACCGAAGAGGAGCATCACGACGGCAGAAACGACGGCAGCTGCACCTGCCAGCGCCAGTGCATCGAGGGACATCGTGCGGGGCTTGGATTCCGTGTCATGCGCGTCCTGAGTTCTGGTAGTCGTACTCATATGTAGAGATACGCTTGGCTCATTCAATCGAGTTTCTCTTACAATTCGAAAGACCAGTTGGATGGGAACATGCCATGATAAAATACGGGGACAGAAGCAGGATATAGCATCGCTGTCTTGGTAATTAGTCGGACAAAAGGCGTCCGCGATTCACCAACTGGAACCCGAACACCCAGTAATAAATTAGTTGAGATGGCAATTCAAGCAGGGAGTTGCTGTCTCTGGTGGCTTGTGCTTTCGAATACAAATTCTATAGAGAGTCACAAGCCCACATTCCTAAGGACAATTGACAAAACAAAGGCCTGTGATAGTCTATGTATGCAAGCCGCCCTCGTCGACGGAATCCTCGAATCGTTGCGGATCGGTGTCGGCTTTCTCTGGACAGCGGCCTGGGCGATTATTATGGGCCTCACGATTACGAGCCTCGTCCAGGTCTACGTCTCCAAAGATCGGATGGCCCAAGTCCTTGGGGAAGGGAATCTGAGCGGACTCACGAAGGCAACGGTTTTCGGTGCTGCGAGTAGCGGCTGTAGTTTCGGTGCAGTAGCGATTGGTAAGGGATTGTTCAAAAAAGGAGCACACACGGTGAATTTCCTCGCATTCATGTTTGCTTCGACGAATCTCATCGTAGAATTGGGGCTGATGATCCTGATTCTGCTGGGGTGGGAGTTTCTCGTCGCCGAGCTCCTGGGTGGCCTCATCCTTATCGCTGTAATGGCGCTCCTGGTCCATCTGACACTCCCGGAGAACCTCTTTGAGGAGGTTCGGGAAGAACTGAATCAACGTGATCATGAACACGGCGTCGCCGAGGACCCCACGTGCGGGATGGAGGGCAAAAACGAGTATTCGCTGACGACCGACGGGGGTGAGACGCTGAAATTCTGCTCGAAAGGATGTATGGAGACATATCAACAGAAAATCGCCAGTTCCGGTGGGTGGCGTGACGAACTCCTCTCGTGGGGTGGGTGGTACAAGGTCGGGAACCAATACCGCAAGGAGTGGTCAATGATCTGGAAGGACGTCATCGCGGGCTTTCTGATCTCAGGGTTCGTCATCGTCTTCGTGCCGCAGTGGGTGTGGAACACGCTCTTCCTTCAGGGCGACAGTTTGGTGGTGAGCGCAGAGAACGCCATCATGGGCGTGACGATCGCTGTCCTCAGCTTTGTCGGCAGTATGGGCAATGTCCCCTTTGCCGTCGCGCTCTGGGGGGGCGGCATCAGCTTCGCGGGCGTCATCGCGTTCGTCTACGCTGACCTCATCACGGTTCCCGTTCTCAACGTTTACCGGAAATACTACGGCTGGAAGGTGATGCTGTACATTCTCGGCATCTTCTTCGTGACGATGGCCTTCACAGGCTTCCTCATGGAAGAACTGTTCAACATCCTCGGAATCGTTCCGAACCTCGCCGGCGGTGAGACTGCAACCGAACAAACGTACTTCGAGATCAATTACACCTTCTATCTCAACATTATCGCGTTCGGGCTCTCCGGATTCCTCCTCTACGTCTACCGGCGTGGCCTCGGTGCCCCCGGCCAGTACCGCGACCCGGTCTGTGGGATGCGGACCGACGAGGAGGGACCGACCGTGACCCACAACGGGGAAACATACTACTTCTGCTCTCAAGCTTGTAGGCAAACATTTGAAAAGAAACCGGGGAAATTTACTGATCAGAAATTAGAATATCAAGATCACAGTCACAACCACTAACGCCAGTGGTGTGGGATAATCATTTGGCTACATTCGAAGTCATTTTTATTACCAGTATAGATTGCTTCATCAATCAACGCTTAAACCGCTCCCAGCCAGTCTACGCCCTATGACGGAAACAACAAGCGAAATCCAATCCCTCGATCAGATTCTCGAATCGAGTACGTGGCTTAACTTGATACTGGCCATCCAGCTAGTGGTTGGAATCACTTACACCTATGTGACAGGTGATACTGTGGGTCGGTGGACTCACTTCATTATACCATTTATTTGGTTTACTGCATCTGGGTGGGTCTTATGGCATACCCGCCCCACTACAGCGAGTTGGATGTACCGAGTTGGAGCCGGGTTAGTCGTCATAATGTACTTTCTCATTATGTTATATTTTTCAGGCTTAGTTGGCCCATCTACCTCCCACCTTGGGCAACTCACTGGAGCCACCGATTACGGCTTGACGTGGGGGCGCTCACTAGGCTGGAGCCCCGTTCTACTCTACACTGGGAATATAATTACAGCTACAATCATACCTTATCAAGCAGTCGGCCTGTTCGCGATGGCATATCTCGTATACGACGCATTACTTAGTCTCTCTCAGTCAGCGGTTGGCGGCGTTATAGGAATCGCGGCGTGTCCGGCCTGCGTCAGTCCAATTGCTCTAGCACTTGCGGGCGGAATGGGTGGCACTACAACCACAATATTGCTCGGTACCTATGGATATGAATTTGCGACAGTCCTATTTCTTTTAGGGCTTGCTATTCTCTACCACCGAGGTCGGCTTGCGATAGTAGTCTCGCAGATACGGGGAAGCTAACTCGATTTAATGCGTTCTACCCACTTTGCGCTAGTGTTACAACGGTTGTCTGGGAAAATATTGACGGGTCGTCGGTCACACAAAGGGGATAGACAGCCATACTGAACTGTTCGTATCTATCGAAACTGGTACAGTAATGACTCGCGAACACCAGATAATGAATGGTTGCTATTCCGGACTGAGGTGGAGTATATGAATGAACGGCGAGCAGACATCTTCGTCAGTCTCCTTGTCACTACTGTCCTCCTCATTGGCAGTGCGCTCAGTTGGCAAGCCTACCAGCAACAACGATCCATCGAGCAAATGGGATCGATGATGGGAATGGATTCATCGGTAGGAGCGATGCACGGGACAAACCCCATCTGGTACGTCGTCGGGACTCTGCTCGTCTCAGCTGTCATCGGTGGAGGATATCTTCTCATTCGGAACGATCTCACTAACACAGCTGTACCCGACGACACGCGGGCCAAAACGGAGATTCAGACCGTTTCCGAGACCGATAACCCGCCCGAGGAAGCGGCTCAATCGAACGGCGCTATCAATCCAGAATCTCAACCACAGGCACGTGTGTTGGATCTGCTGCCCGATGACGAACGTCGCATCCTCGAGCCAGTCCTCTCCTCACCCGGCATCACCCAGATCGAACTGCGGGACCGATCGAACTTCTCGAAGAGCAAGGTAAGTCAGACAGTAAGTGCCCTCGAGAAACGTGGGCTGTTGTATCGTGAACGGCAGGGGCGAACGTATCGTATCTATCCGAGTGATGATTTGCAGGAGAATCAGGCACAGTAAACTACCCTGCTACGCAGTCGCTACTCGCTTTTGCTCGCACGTTGAGGACGGAACTCGCGCCTTCCATGGAGGAATGACCTACTTTCTCGGGGCAGTTTCCCCTCCACTCGCGGATATTCGCCTCGATTGACGGTCGAACTCAATTGTCAGCAGTTCTCGCCCTATAGGGAGACTCATCAGGCCCTCCTCTACCCTCAAGCCCCTCGTTTATATTGGACTGAGATAAGAAACTGTGAGTTCGCCCAAACCGCCCATTCGGTATCGTGCGAAAGCAGTGGTCGATCCGCAGCTTTGAGTCGTCAGAACGTTCAGAACTGCTCAGGACGGTCGGTATCTCGACTTTGGATTGTTAAGAGCAAAGTGCTTGGTTTATCGCCCCGTACATTTGATGCGGGGTGAAACCGAATGGCAACTGATCCCGTCTGTGGAATGGACGTCGACGAAACCGATGCAGCGGCTACTGCCGAGTACGATGGTCAGACGTACTACTTCTGTGCCGAAGGATGCAAGGACACATTCACCTCGGCACCGGAGGAATACGTCTAAACGTCACAACCACCGAGAAAGCCCCGCATCTGGCGTCGTAGCTTCCCCCTCAACCCACCCCCCTTTCCCCACCCCCGGTTCATCTTTCAATGACACAAAATGCGATTGACGACACGGATCGTGAGATCCTCCGACTCCTCGCGGAGAACGCACGTCGCTCGTACAGTGAAATCGCTGAAGCAGTAAATCTCTCAGCCCCGTCTGTTTCGGCGCGTATCCGTCGGTTGGAACAAGACGGCGTTATTCGTCAATTCACAGTCGACATCGACCGAATGCAGTACGATAACCGGGTGCGTATCATGGTGCGTTTCCAACCCGTTCTCGATAGTGCGGGCTCACTTCGGGACTCAGTTATCGAAGCCCCATACGTGGAACACGTATTCACAACTGCTGAAGGTGAGATTATCGCCGTGGCGACTCCACCACGCCCCACAATCGGAAGCTGGGTGCAACAAAATATTCCACTGAATGATGTCCGGCGATACGATGTGCAATTGCTGTCGAGCATCACCCACTCAACGTATTCAAACGAAACGGAGTCTACACTCACATGCGCAAACTGTGGGAGCACGGTTCGCGAAGACGGATTAGCCTCGCGTGTTGGTGGTTCCCTCCAACAGTTTTGTTGCGAAGAATGTGAATCTGCATTTCGGAACCAACATGAGAGTTCCCAAGAATAACGGGGGCCACTCCTTCTACCAGACGGAACAGGCCGAATGCATCGAGGTCAATCTCCGAAGCGGTTCAACAAATGTGGGAAAAGCGGGAAGCTCCTCGAATTCGGTGGATATGAACGAACTCATCTGTGAAAAACGGTTAGAGCGGCCTATACACGTTCTCGAACGTTCTCCTGCGTGGATTCACACCCACGTCGATAACTCCCGAGCGGTCCTACGAGTAACCGAGGAGAAAGACAATGACCAACTTCAAACTCGGCGGCTGGCTGCTCGTGGCGCTCGCGATCATCGGACTCGCGTTCGCCGCCCCCGTAGTCAGCGCACACGGCACCGACACGGCTGCTGACGACGCGCCCACTGACAACGCTACTGCTGATGACTGGGCAGCCTGGATGGAAGGGCAGATGACCGAACACATGGGCCCTGGTAGCGTCGAGTGGATGGAGTCGCACATGGGTGTGACCGTCGACGAGATGGCCCAGGACATGGCTGACGAGGAATACCACGACGGGGCTGACGATGACTACAACGGCGGGATGTACGGGCAGGGCCACTGCTGACGGCCCCAACCGTTTCGATCGCTTCAACTGAACACCACGATTCACCAACTCAAGATAATGACGCAACTCACCACTCCCATCGGACCCACTGCTCGTCGACTCACGATACTCGCTGTCCCGCTGTTGGTCGCGGCGACTGGAACGGCTGCTGCCCACGGTAGTGGAAGCTACGGCGGCGGTATGATGGGCGGCGGCTGGGGCGGAATGGGCGGACTTGGCGGCTTCGGGATGCTCGGGGGCGGGATGTTCCTCTGGCCACTGCTCCTGATCGGACTCATCCTGCTCTTCGTGTACGGGACTAACCGCGAAGAACAGACCTCGAAGACGGATACTGCACTCGCTGAACTCCGCGAGCGCTACGCGCGGGGTGAACTCTCGGACGAGGAGTTCGAGAACCGACGATCCTCGCTCACCCAGTGAGTATCAACACCCTCCGTCCATGTACCCTTCCACGTCGTCCACATACATTCGTATTGCCGGCTGGCACCTTCAGGGGTGCTACAGCGACCACGAGAGAGTGGACTAGAATGACGGGGCGATTTGCTGGGTCAGCAAACGGACCTGGCCGGTTATGCCTCGTGCAATCGTCCATAGTATTGTGGAGAGAAAGAACGAACACACAAAATGTTGAAAAAGCAACTGAGCTAACCTGACGACAAGGACTCTCCGACTCCGTCGGGGACGACTCAAGCGATTTGAGCAGAACTCAGCGTGCGTCGACTCCAGTCACAGACCGAGACGAAATGTGCGTCACGACAAAATCAACCACCACAATGAAGCACTCACAACACAATATCCGAATCGACTCACGAAAACAACGCAGACAGGCTGCCGAACGCCGACGACTCCGCGCATTCACCGCCTCAGAAGCGTCTGGCGGCGCTGGATTGACCGAAGTGGAAGCAACGAAGCTCATCGCAAGCTTGGAAGCCAAAAACACCCGATAGACCAATGACGTATACCATCACCACAACGATCGATGCACAGTTCGACGATGTCGTAACCGCAGTCACGACCGCACTACAGGACGAAGGCTTCGGCATCCTCTGTGACATCGACGTCAAAACGACCCTGAAGGAAAAGCTCGATGTCGACGTAGACCAATACCGGATTCTCGGGGCGTGTAACCCTCCACTCGCCCACGAGGGGCTCGCCGAAGAGCCGGAATTGGGGGCCCTGCTCCCGTGTAACGTCATCGTCTACGAGACGGATGCCGGTGACGTCGTCGTGAGCGCCGTCGACCCCCAGCAACTGGTCGGCATCACGGAGAATCCAGACCTCGACGAGATCGCGGTCGACGTCCACGAACGATTCGAGCGTGTCATCGCAACGGTCTCAGACAAGTTGGGAACGGTGCCAGAGGAGGAGTGACGATGTCTTCGTCGAATCAACTCGACACCACGACTATCGTGCTCCTGATCCTCGGGGCGATCATCGTCCTCCCGTTGCTCACCATGGGGATGGGGTTCGGAGGCATGATGGGCTACGGAGGGATGATGGGCTACGGCGGGACCACCAGCGGGTGGTGGCCGTTCGTCGGGATGCTCGTCCCACTCATCTTCCTCCTCATCCTCCTTGGCGGTGGCTACCTCGTCGTCCGACGTGCGAATGAAAGCCAGACGTCTCGAAACCCCGCGATTGAGGAACTCCGCACGGCGTACGCTCGCGGCGACCTCACCGACGAAGAGTTCGAATCCCGCCGCGAGAAACTCGAACGGTCAGAGTAAACTCAACGAGTACACACCCAGGTGCGTATATCCGGAGCCTGTGTACTCGATTTCGTTCGTCAAGCTATTCCCTATCACCACTGTGTGAGCAGGACTTCGAATCGAAGAAATGGGGGACTCTCAGCTTACGATTCTGAATAGTAATGTGGTTAAGTTACAATACCGTAGTATACAATGTGACCGAAGTAATCCTCTTCACCCAAGAGACGTGCGGGGCATGCACAACACAGCGGGAGAAAAACGACGGCCTCGAGGATAAGTATCCGGACGTGCAGTTCCGGGAGGTCGACATCCGGAAAGATCTGGAAACGGCCGAAGAATACGGCGTCCGAAAGACGCCGACGACACACGTCTACGCGAACGGAGAGCAGACCGCCGAGTTCATCGGCATCGTCGACCGGAACGACCTCGAGTCAGCCATCGAGCGCGCGACCCAGCAATCGTCTGGATTCGTCCAGCGCCTCGTCGATGTCGTGCGAAAATAACGACCAGCAGACCGATTCAAACCACATGACGAACTATAACCGACGTCAGTTCCTGGGAGTACTCGGTGCCGGCGCAGTCGCCGGTGTAGGGATCTCTCAGCCAGCGAGCGCACAGGAGACGCCCGTCGTGAAGATGGGCAACAACTACTTCGACCCGATCGGTCTCCACGTCGAACCCGGCACGACCGTTCGCTTCGAGCTAGCGGCCGGAGCCCACTCGGCGACTGCCTACGAGGACCGGATTCCATCCGACGCCAGCGCATTCGACAGTGGGACCATCTCGTCGGGATCCTTCGAGTACACGTTCGAAGAGCCAGGCACGTACGACTACTACTGCATCCCGCACAAGTCGGTCGGGATGGTCGGTCGGATCGTCGTCGGCAGCCCCGGCGGCCCGGCCGAAGAGAGCTCAATCCCCGACGGCGAGGTCCCCGATAGCGAGACGATCGTCCAGAACGGCGCCGTGGCCATCGGCTCGGACGTCGACGGAAGCGGGAGCACCGGTGGCGGCATGATGGGGCCCGGCGGAGGGGGCATGATGGGTGGCTCGAGAGGCGGGTGGGGCGGCGTCCCGTTCGTCGGCGGGGCACTCGGAATGCTCGGCTTAGCTGGCGGACTCCTCTATTGGGCACTAGGACGAGGTGACGCATCTCCCGAGAGCGATGATTCCGCGATGGAAACCCTCCAACGCCGTTACGCACGAGGCGAGATCGACGAAGAAGAGTTCCAGATGCGTCGTGAGCGGTTGGAAGACAGGTGAAACGCCTCGTCGATGTTCGGTAAGTCAGCGAATCCCGTCGGGATCCCTCGATCGATCCGTCCGGCCGCGGATACCACCTTCGTTCGAGCTCAACGTCACGTCGTTCGAGTTCCGCGGTAGTACACCCACACGGCGAGGAGTCCGACGACGAGGAGATAGCCGGCCCCCCAGCCGAGCGACGCAGCCGTGTCCAGGTCCGTCGTGAGTCCGGTATCGACCATCACGCGGACGGGATGGTAACCCGGGAAGAGTTTCATCCACCACTCGGGTTCAGACTGGACGAACAGCGGGTCCTGGAAGAGCCCGATGTCAATCATCGGGAGGATCAACATAAGCCACAGGCCCGCGAGGCGGTTGAAGACGGCGCCGACGAGCATCCCAATAAGTCCGTAGGTAACTGAAAGGACGAGCATTGCGGCGACGAACCACCACAGCTGTTCGGGCTGGAAGTCGATGAACATCACCCCGACGGAGGCACCGACCACGACAAGCGTGATGACTGCGAGGACGCCGAACCGTGCGGCGATGACCTGCCGTGCTCGGTAGCCGACGACAGCGAGGCGCCCGTCCGTATCTTTCGCCTCGCGCATTAGGAATAGACCGGCCAACCCGACGATGAACGAACTCGTGATCGGTGTCATGATCACGCCGTGGACCTCGGGCATCCCCCGCATCACGGTCGTCGTCTCGCCGTCGACGACCGTCCGGACCGGCATCTGGACGTCCTGGGTGACCGCGAAGGCGAGCGTGATGAACGACACTGGGAGGACGACCAGGAGCGCTACGAGGACGTAGTTGCGGGCGTGTTCCCGGAGCCCGATACCGAACGCCGTGGCCGTTCGGTTCACGCTGACCACCCCCCGGCCGTGCGCATCGTCGCACCGAATACGGCAGTCACGAGGACGAGCAACACGAGAAGGTACCCGCCGACGAAGACGAGGTCACCCGCAGCGAACGTACCGTCGAAGGCGGCCGACTGGAGGAGTTCCTTCGGATGATACAACGGGAAGTACTGGACGAAGTCGGGGACGTCCGCGGCGAGCGGGCTGTCGCCACTGAGGAACGCGTCCATCATCGCGAGGAAGACGACGACGAGCGACCCCTCGAACAGTCGCGGAAGCACTGCGCCGACGAGCGCACCGAGGAAAGCATAGACGACGCCCGCGAGCGCGAGGAACGCGAACACAAACAGGGGTGCTTCGACGTCGATCGTCAGCCAGAGGACGCCGAAGTTCACCCCCGCGACGACGATCGTGACACCCGCGAGAGTCGCCAGCCGCGTCGCGAGCAGCGTTCGTGGCGCGTACCCGGTCTGAACGAGCCGTCGGTCAGCCTCCCGGGCACTGATCATCTGGACCAGTCCCATCAGCCCGGCGATGATGGCGACGCCGAAGATCGCGCCGAGGAGGCGTCCCAGGTCGAGCGGAATCCCCTCGACGGTCGGCATTGACGGCAGTCCGGCCATCGCCTGGCCCCACCCCTCGATGACCACGAGCGGGAGCACCAGCGCGAGGACCACGTTCAGGGGCGTCCGGACAAACGTCTGGAGGTTCGCCCGAACGCCGACGACGAACCTATTCATGTTCCCCCCTCCGGGTCGCTCCTGAGTTCGCTCTCGGTCTCTTCGTCGGTCACGTCGTGAACCAGTCCGTCTCGCACCTCGAAGACGCGATCGAGGCGACTCCGCTCCTCAATTAGGTGGGAGATCATGACGACGGCAGTGCCGTCGTTCGCGAGGTCCTGGGCCATGTCCCAGAATCGCAGGTACGTCTCCCAGTCGAACCCCGTGTAGGGTTCGTCGAGCATGAGGACATCCGGGTCGTGCATGAGCGCGACACTGAGGTTGACCTTCTGTCGGTTCCCGCCGCTGAGCTGGTCGACCCGGTAGTCAAGGTACTGCTCGAAGTCGAGTTCGTCCGCCAGTCTTTGTTTCGCCGCGTCGATCTCCTCGCGCGTCATGTCGTAGCCAGCGCCGAACAGCCGGAACGTTTCAGAGACGGTCAACCGATCGTAGAGCAGGGGTTCCTGCGGACACCATCCGACGGTTCCATGCCGTTCGACCGTGCCCGCGTCGTGGTTGAGAACCCCGACGAGAATCTTCATCAGCGTGGACTTGCCCGACCCATTCTCGCCGACGATACCGACGATCTCGCCAGCATGGACCTCGATATCCGCACCGGTGAGAACGGGCGTCGACCGTCCCAACGGGAGTCGTGACCCGTAGGTTTTCTCGAGAGCGTTGCCTCGAACGAGCGTCTTGCTACCACCGACCGTCTCCGTGGGCGCCGTGGTCGTTTCCATACATAGAAAGACGTTCTACTCATTCAATCGAATTGTTGTTAAGAATCAAAAGTTAACTCCGTCAAAGTACCCAAAGATCGGGTTGTATCCCGAAGAGAGCAATGGATAGCCAACGATTTGGCATTCATTTTGTCTCCAAACAGGAGTAGACTTGGTCGGTAGCCGTGATGAAGATCAGCCACCTATCAGGCGCCGAGCATAGCGTTGATGCGGCTTGCAAGTTAACGTTCGAGTATCCATGGTTCAGTACTCCATCTGTGACTCGGAATGCGCTCGCGACGACGAGGTGTTCGTCTGCGAGCACTGCGGGATCTCCTGCCACCGACACTGTATGGAGAAATACGACACCGATGTCTGCCCGAAGTGCGTCGGCGAGCCGATGATCGGTGCGATCGAGTTCTAGTCGTTCCTTGTCACTCACACACCGCTGACAGCCCGGAGGCGAAGTATATCGATGGTCAGCTGACGAAATACGTTTGTGACTCGTGCCCGTAGCACAGGTATGTCTACGACTGTCGAACTCCCCAACGTTGATGAGACGTGCGCCTACTGCAGGTCGCGTATCTTCGACCACGACCCGATCTGTGTGCGCGACTGTACCGACGACTGCGGGTCGCCGACCTACTTCTGCAACTACGCGTGTCTCTCGACCTACGTTGACGAAAACAACTTGACGACTGGCAACGCGTGCGAGTGGTCGCCCGACGACCCCGACTGCTGCTGAGTGGACTCACCCCAATCAAGACACAGAGCGATGTATTGGCCGCCACTCTTAACCCCTTCCCCGACGAAGTTCGATGCGACTTCTGAGCAGAGTTAAAATGAGTGATTACCAACCCCGGAACCCCCTCAGCAATATAACATCCGGGGAGCGGCCCGGTTCCACTCGTGTTCTCCTCTTATTACAAAACGACACCAATCGCGATCATCTAGCCACTTGGTTGTCGGATACGTACGAGGTCGTGACTCTGGACGACAGAGCTCTCGAGGGTGTTGAGTTCGATCTCTGTATTCTGGATGGGGCTATGCTTGAACGCCATACAGGCCGTCTCCAGCAGGTCAGGCCGTCCTCGATCCCGATGAGCTCCTGCTCGAAGATGCAGTTGACCGAGCATGGAGTCACGTCGAGACAACAAACGCCACACTCGACGTGGATCTCGAGGACTCCTTTGTGATCACGGCCGACGAAGGCCGTCTCTGCGAACTCCTTGAAAATCTGTTCCGGAATGCAGTCGAACATGGTGGAGAGACGGTGACAATCAGGATCGGCTGTCTTCCGGATGCAGCGGGATTCTATGTCGAGGACGACGGACCGGGGATCCCACCCGAGAAACGCAGTGACGTCGTTCAGGCAGGATACACCGAGTCGGAGAACGGCACGGGATTCGGTCTCTCGATCGTCCAACAGATCGTCGATGGGCACGAGTGGGACATCGCTATCTCAGAGGGGACTGCTGGTGGAGCACGATTCGAAATTAATAACGTCGAACTCGATCGTGCGTAGCGTAATTAGCGACCGAGTCACGCTTGAATGATGCTGATCCTGAATACGCGATGGTGATGACAGTAACCCAGAAAACATCCCTACAGTTACTGTAATCACCCCATACACCTCGACAACCAGGTCAGATCAGATCATTCTCCAGAGGGAGATCGAGATACCATTGTAAATCATCCTCGGGGAGATCTTCCGAATGAAGCCAGATACTGATAGTTGTTCCGTCATCAACAGCGACCGTAAGCTTTCCCCCGGACCGGATAACGGTCCAATAGACGAACCACAGACCCAGTCCTTGGCTGTGTTCGAGCTGGGTCTCCATCTGACCTCGGAGAATGTTTCGCTCCAGCTCCGGAAGTCCAGATCCGTTATCGTCGACCCGAATTACGACCCAATCGTCTTGCGCTGTTTCAGAATGCAGGCTCAACTCAAGCTCCGGATCCTTGTCAGCATGAGTGATAGCGTTCTCTCCGAGTTCGTACAGTGCGGGCTTCAAATACTCGTTCGCAAATACAGCCGGGGAATCAGGTAGCTCGACAGCAACCGCTGCCTCTGGATGACGATTACGGAGTTCAGCCGCCACGTCAGAGATCAACGGCCCGACCTCCTGCTTTTCAGGGGGGCTGGCATCTCGGGTGACTTTTTCGAGCTTCCGAGCCGTTTCACCGAGCTCAATAAGGTTGTCTGCACAGGTCACAATACGTTTCGCTAGCTCCTGGTCGTCACCAGTAAGTCGTTTGGTGAGGAGTTCAGCGTACCCGCTGACAGTATTCATCGAGTTCCGAAGGTTGTGCCTGAGAACCCGGTTCAGAACGGCATTGAGTCGCTCATGATCCGTGAGTTTGTACTCGTATCGCTTGGCCTCGATCTCCGTGCCAACGACGCCAGCGATGAGCTCAACGAGCGCTCGTTCAGAAGAGGAGAAATCACGATCATATGGCGTTTCCGAAACGAAACAAACCGTTCCATAGGTCGTCCCTTCTACCGAGATCGTCGCACCAAGATAGCACTCAAGCCCGTGCCTCTCGTACGCAGGATCGTCCGTCCATCCTTGTTCACTGGCATGGGAGATCGCGAGTGGAGAGTCCTGTTCGATTGTCCGGCGACAGAACGTCGTCGCGTGTGTATGTTGCGCACCGACCTCAAGGAGTTCGCCCTCTCCTCCGGCGCTCGCGATAACATCATGGATGCCCCGCTCTTTATCAATCCGTTTGATATGCCCGTTTTCGACGCCAAGGTACTCGCAGCCTAGGGTAAGGAGTCGATTGAATTTCTCAGACAGAGTGAGTTCTTGGTCTTCTCGAATCTGGTACACTTCCCGTCGATACGCATCTTCCTCCGATGGGCGGGAAGGTTCCTCAGAAGACATCGTTAGTTAGGCTTCGGGACACACAGGTATCATATTTGGGATGAGGGTGCCCAGTATCGTGAACGACTTTCGTTGAATCCCCGCTGCATATGGAATGACTTTCCGACAGTCAGGCCCCGTTGTTTGAATAGTTGAACCCCGCCTGCCCTGGCCGGCGTATCTCAGTATGGAGTCGTGACGGATTGTATCCCCGAAATTTTGAACCGTGCACCACCGTCACTCCCGTCAGTAACTGCAACCGTCCAGCCGTGAGCTTCGACGACCCGCCTGACGATTGCGAGGCCGAAGCCCGTGCCCTCTTGATGCGTCGTGTACCCGCTTTCGAACACGTTCTCCCGCTCGGCTGTCGGAATTCCCGGTCCTGTGTCCTCGATATAGAAGCCATCGCCATCAGTGAGAGCTCCCATTCGAACCGTCACTCCGTCGCCGCCGTGCTCGATCGCATTTCGATAGAGGTTTTCGAACACTTGGACGAGACGACTGCGATCTGCATTCAG
Source organism: Halobellus ordinarius (assembly GCF_031823395.1). NCBI lineage: Archaea > Methanobacteriati > Methanobacteriota > Halobacteria > Halobacteriales > Haloferacaceae > Halobellus > Halobellus ordinarius. The sequence goes on along the minus strand of NZ_JAVQKJ010000010.1, from coordinate 161,892 downwards.
GTGTAGATCCGTCTCAACTTCGAGTGTTGCAGCGTCGGTTGCGACGTTTTCCCAGGCCTGCGTGGCAAGTTCGTCGAGCGAAATTGTCTCCGTCTCGCCGACAGCATCGCCCTCACGGGCGAGTGCCAGCATATCTTCGATGATTCGTTCTATGCGATTCAACGCCCGTTCGATGGCATCGAGATGGTCACTATCGTTCTCGATGAGTTCGAGCCGTCCCTGGGCGACGTTCAACGGATTCCGCAGGTCGTGAGAGAGGAGACTGGCGAACTCTTCGAGGCGGTCGCGCTCCCGTCGAATCGTTGCCTCTGCGGACAGCCGTTCGAGGGCTATCATGACGTGAGTTTCCAGCATTTCCGCGACGTCCTCGTCGCGTTCGGTGAACGAACCCGGCTCCGACGCGAGCACTTGCAAGACACCGTAGCCTTCGAGCGGGATACTCAACAACGCTCGGGGATCCTCACGTGACTGGGGATCAGACTCAGCCCCGCCATCGCGGATCGTCGACGTGGCTGCTGATCGCGTGTCGGCGAGATCGTCGATTCGAATCACGGTGCCGGTTTGATAGCTCTGTCCGGCGTACCCGAACGAGAGCGGAACCGGATCACTAGCATCGACATCGTCAGAATCGGAACTGACGGTTGGAACTAGCTGGTCACCCTCAACTACGGCAACTCGCGCGACATCTGCACCGAACAACTCCACGGCGCCGTCAGCAGCCCGTTGGTGGACAGCCGCTCTCGAATCAGCCACGGTGATGTCAGTGGCGATCTCGTGGAGCTGGGTCACTTTCGTCGTGTGTTGATGGAGTCGGTGTTCGGCCGCCTTCCGGTCGGAGACATCCTGAATGACACCTGTAAACAGATGTTCGTCGGCAACAGCATACTCGCCGAAGCTAACCTCCACGGGAAACTCCTCTCCGTTCGCTCGCTGGCCGACCACTTCGTCCCCCGCCCAGTCGAGCGAGCGCTCGCCCGCTGACAAATACTGCGTCATCGCGTCGCGATGTGGTGCCTGCAACCGATCGGGCATCAGCATCGTGAGTGGCTTCCCGGTAAGCGACGCTGGTGAATATTCAAACAGCTCTTCGACGGCGTCGTTCGCGTACCGAATCGTGCTCGACTCGTCGATCGTAATAACGGCGAATGACGAGTTCTCGGTCAGGGCGCGAAACCGTTGTTCGGACAGTTCGAGCTCGTGTTCACGTGCTTCGAAACCGGTCGCATAGTAGCCGAGCAGGATTCCTGCAGCCATAAAGAGACCGACGTCATTAAGAACGAGAACAGTCGGCTCGCCGGCGGGTATTTGTTCGAGTGAGATGATGAATAGTACCCAGACGGTGACGGCCACGCCGACGAGTGCGCCACCAAGAATCCACATAGCCAGCTGAATGATACGGTCGGTTGGATGTGTTCGTGCCAGCCAAGTTCCGCCAATGATGAGGCTAACTCCGACAATAAACGGAAGTGATACTTCGATAAAATCCACGACAAGGTTGTTGGTATCAGTTATCGCGCGACCCAGAGTAAGTAACAGAAGGACAAACCCAAGGACAGTGACCGACCACTGGCTAGCCACGCGATACACCAGGTTCATTCTTATATAATACGACTTGGTGACCACTTAACAGACGTGGTCACCGGGTTTTCGGTGCATTCGTCGATCAACATAGGTGTGCGCGGATCGTAGCCGGATACACCACTTAGCAGGCAACCGACTACTGTGGCTCCTATTCTTCCGATTCGTCGGTCAGAACGTCGACGCTGTCCGGTGTGACAGCCAACCGGATTCCGTCGACCGTAAACCGTACTTCTACGTCTCCATATGGCGCGTTCACGAGCTGGTCAAGGGCGTCAACGTCGACGTAATCCTGGAGATGGAAGGCGTCGGCATCGAGCCCACGCGCCTCCAGCGTCTCAATAATATCGACAAGGAGATCATTCGGCTCGGCCGGGCTGTCCACTGGTGAAGAACTCATCTGTACGCTCAGAATGTCGGATGGCAGCCGTTTAAAGGTTTGTAGTCAACTACAGAAGCGGTTAGCTTTGCTACTTGACGTAGCGCGTTCGAGATAGCGTCGGCGCAACCACAAGCGATTATGCGCTTTGATGCTGACTGGATGTCTCGCGCTGATGATCGGATTCTGGAACATCTCGCTGAAGAGGGCCCCGACACTCCCAAGGAAATGGCAGATAGCGGTCGCGTTCGCTTTTCTCGCCAACACATCAACGCTCGCTGCAAAACGCTAGTAGCCTACGGGCTTCTTGTCCACCTCGGTAACGGTGTCTACGACATAACCCGAGAAGGGGAACAGTACCTCAATGGCGATCTAGACGCTCGAGAATTAGTACGTGAAGGATAAATTCCCTCTTCTGGAGCTTGGAGTCAACAGGGCAGCGTAATTCCGAGTGGTAACTAGGTTGAGGAACGATTCCAATGCGAGTCTCATATAGAACCTCCTACGGAACAAAGTGGAATATGAGCCTACAGAGAATCGGTGACGACAGGTGAAGCTGGCCTTGCGATGCGAACGTTAGATAACGGAATCACCATAGATGAGAGGCAGTCGGTTCCGTTCACACCAGAGTCCAACAGTATTTTGAGCGGCTTGCACCCGTAGACCGCTTCGTTCTAGATAATGCGTCTGGATTCTCCCCTGTCACACAGGAATATGCCCAGAATCGCCGGATACAGATCATCAAGGTTCGCACATAGTACGCTAATATCCGCACTCTTCACACTCCCACCGGTACCCCTCACTACGTCTTTTATCACTAACCGGCACTTGTAGAGATCCGCATCGGTAGCACTCATCAAAATTATCCTCGGGGAACGCCTCCTCGAATTCGTCTATACAAGCCTCTAACTGCCGTCGTCGTGTGGATTTTCTAAACCATTCGTTCGAGTCCAAGATTCTCTTATCCAGTTCGTTTGCCTCCTTCCGCCAATCCGCTAACGATTCTAAGAACTCATCTATCGAGCTACTCTCTTCGAGATCCTCAATACAGTCCTCTATGGCTTTCCGTTTTATATCTGGTTCTGCGCGTTCACGGGCAGCATCCCAACTCCCTTTGTAGAAGCTGTCTTGCTGTTCTTTAATTTCCTCAGGTCTATCCTCCAGTTCACCAGCTTCCTTACGCCACTCCTGACAAAGAGAGTCTACGACATCCGATACACTCATATCAAGAACTGTGTTTTCAAATGAAATAAGAATCCGGGTGAAAATACTGCTCTACCCTGACTAGGCGAAGACTGCTAACTCCGGTGACTCCAGCTCCTATTCGCAGGCTTCACCAGCAAATAAATCGTTCTCGTCGATGAGAAATACCTAATCGATCCTCTGGAAGTGTGATGAATTGTTTTGAGGGATACTGCTTGATGAGGGGAGAACACTCAATTATTCATGGTATCTATTACCATGCGGAATGGCGGCATTCTACCGAGGCGGCGAGGAACGGGTCAACGTCTTTGAGGTCGATGAGAGGTATCTGTTCAAGCATTATTTTGACAACGAGGAGGTGTTCGATCGCCTCAAGCACTACTACAACAACCAGCATTATCGCTTCGAGGTCCCTCCGGACGAATTTACCCAGCTCCGATCGTTCCTCAGTGATCAAGGATACGGGCTAGTCATCGTCGATACGATCGAAGAATTCGTCGTCGTGGTGCAAAAATACACGACCCATCCCGACAACATCTTTAAACAGTCCGTGATCCAGCGCAGCGTCAGTAACTACAATTGTTTCTTGCTCACAGACCAAGAAGCGGTCGAACAGGCAACCCGTGACCACGCGACTCGGCTCATTGACACCGACCTAGCCAATCCATTCTAAACGTGAAACAACAGAATCACAGCGTTCGAGGATCCGGCTCAACGATACTGGCAAACGCAACGTTCTGTTGCACCTGTTCGATCTCGACAGTCGGTACCTCACCGGGCTGAGCCTCCGGAACAATCACGACGTACCCGCGGTCCACCTTCGCGATGCCATCCCCCTGGTCGCCAACCGTCTCAACCGACACGTCTCGAATTTTACCCTCCTCAACGGGTGGCTCAGGAGAACCGTGTTCACCGACAGCTGAGGAAGATCCTGACGGCGAATCTGAAAGATGGGACTCGGATCGGGCTGTTGTAGCCTCGGCTTCGAGAACGGCGATTCGATACGTCTCACCGGGCTGAATGGCATCGTGACGCACCTCATTCTCTGGAATCTCGAATGTGTAGCTCTCATCGTCGGACTCAATAGTCGCAGTAAATACCGAGCGAAGTGTGTCAGGGATCTCGACCATCACGAGAAGATTCAGCGTCCGACGCAAATAGTCGTTCCTCACGTCGTCAGTCGGGCGCATAGGCGTCCGCCACACCATCGCGAAGTTCCTCGGGCGTCGTCCATGTGTATGCACGATCAACACGATCCATCGAAAGGAGGTAGTGTGCGAACATCCCGTCGTAGGCCGCGTACTGTTCCTCCTCAGTCTCGTAGGTTCGATAAAACGCTCGCGTCCGATCCCGATAGGTCGGCTGATCGATGTAGCCCGCTTCCCACGCGTGCCCGCCCTGGGAGTGTTCGTATACCCCCACGATATGATCCGCGTAGCTGACCAACAGCTTGAATTTCGACGTGAAGAACTCCGAGACATCCAGAATATCATCCATCAGGAACGCGTCGACGCCATCATCTGAGTTCGAGGCAGCGGCATCACTCGCGAGTTGGTCGCGAACGGCTTCCAATCTGGGTCGCTCCTCCTCATCGTAGGAACCGAGAACAAAATAGGATGTGTTGTCGATGAACCGTCCGAGGTCCTCGTGCATCGCGGTCTGGATCGCCTCGACCCGCTTGGGTGTGAGCGTCTCGCCCGGCTGGTCACCCAATTTGTCGATGACGGCACGGGTAGCGTCGTCGTTGGCCATACTGGGCACCAGTCACTACCGCCACCTAACGGTACGGAAATACGACCGGAAGTGGAATACGCAAGCACTCTGACTACCACTTCGAGTTTCGCCGAAATGGTTATGCGGCCGGGGGGCAAACACTGATACACAATGTCCCGGCCTGACGCCACCCCGCTCACGCCAGCCGAGAACGCGGCCGGCCTCGATCCGATCGCAGCGTTGAGTGTCCTCGACGACACGACCCGCGCGAATATCATCGGGACGATTGTCGGTCACCCGAAAGGCGCGCCCTCGAAGAAGGAACTCGAATACTACAACCCGAGTATCGCAGCGTCGACGCTCACCGACCACCTCATCCGGCTGGAGGAAGTGGGACTGATCGAGGCCATCGAACGAGATCGTGAAGGGCTCGAACGGGGTCAGCCGTACCGGTTCTTTCAGCTCACCGACGCCGCCCGCGAGCTGTTCGACCGGAACAACCTCTTCGAGCCCGACGCATACCGAGAACTGTTCGCTGAAGTCGAGAAAACAGACGAAATCAAGGCCGCCGAGGGCGTCGAGCGGCCGAACGGACGGAACTGATACTCACCTCGGGGCGTACGTTTTGCCAGACGGAGAACTCGACATCCAAGAGATTCCGGAAGCGTAACCAGCGCAAAGCCGCCAAGAGAGATCAGTCTCGATTTCGATTCAGAACAGATGAATCGTAACAGAAGGCACGCCTCAATTCCATCCTCCGAGGCTGTGTGAGATTGTGGTCACAATATGTCATCTTCTCCGATAGACATTTGACCACGGCTATTATTGAATTACAAAAATGGTGGATGTCGAGTCTGTTGCCGTATTCAGTTGCGAAATGGGTGAGGAAATCGAAAAACCGACCCCGGATCTTGTTGGCACGCTTGATGAAGACGATCTAGTTACTGACGCTGGTGCAGAAGCCGAGCGGATTGTCGCAAGTATGCTGCGGGACACACTTGGGCGACGTTACAATAGTGACGACACGAAGAATGCTCGCAACCACATCTTCACGGATGCTGCTCGTAGTGCATCGGTAAACCTTGAGGGTGAGGACCGTACGACTGTAGAATTACTCGAAAGAGTTCGAGATGGGAGTGACATCGAAAGTGTTGGAGAGTCTCTTTCCCAGCTCTACCTTAATGAAGCACGCTCTGTATCGGATCTTCTCATTTATACTCAATTTAGCGAGTACGACGACACCTTCGCTGCGATTCTAAAGACTCCCTACTTAGAAGGCGCTCACGAAATTGACCTCGACCACGAAGACACAGAAGCAGTATTCACCGAAAACGAGCGCGTTATCCAAGAAGAGACGGACAAAAGCGTCGTCTATCCTAAGTACGACAAATACGAGGAGCTAATTGACGAAGATAGTGCACAGCTGTATCAGGAGGGAGGGGCACAACACTACGCCAAGTATTGGTACGGGTTCCTGAATCTCAAAGCAGCTCCGCATCCGGACGAACTAGTTGAGTCTGCAATCAAGCAACGTGCCAGCGAAAATGAAACCTCGGCTGCTTATTCCACGTATCAGGACTTCACTGATGGGGGCCCAATTACGTTGGATGATGCCGATGGAACGGAGGTAGACGTTGATCAGGGAGACGTTAGTGTTCGAATTGCAGGGAAATCGATCCGTGTATCAATAAGTGAGTTGCGTGAAAGTGATAATGTCCAACTCGCACGAGACGGTGATCAGTTCTATATGCTACTGTCTGACCTACAGCCAGAGCTCACAGTCGGAAGTGGGAATGGGAAGCGCTCCTTAGTAGACGACCTGTCTAATGTTCCTGACATCCGAGACCTGTTCTAGCCTATTCAAATGACGCCTCGTGAGTTCATTCAAAGGATAGTCGCAGTTTCGAGTACCGGATCAGTCAATGATGAAGCCATCTCTAATCTCTCGATAAATACTGAGGCCAGCTCTCTGTCCGAGGGCACATTCAAAAATCTATTCGAGGCTTGGGATTCGTTTCCTGCGTATTTTAGCGGATTTCGCTTGATAGCTGATGATCAGCGGTTGTTCGAATTGTCTGGGAGAGAACTCAGCGTAAACGACGAAGGTCTAGAGGCGCTCGCAGACCGCGATCTGGATCCTGCCGTCGACGTAGATTTTTATCGCCGAGGGTTTGACCGGTACTATCCAGATGAGATCCGGAACGCTGCTGGCTTGCTTTATGAATTTGCATCAGAACTCGACGATGCGAACACTACCGTCACCATCGAACTTGGCCTTCAGAAGGGACGAATTGCTTCGGACCTCCTCAGCGAGGAGTTCTCCTCCGGATTAAACTTGAATCCTCTCCTTTGGTGGTCGCCATCGGATTTGTTCAGATGGATCGGAAGTCACAGCCCACATGAGGTTGCTGCTGAGCTATTCGAATACGAATCCTTCCCTGTATTTCTCTTTCTTCAGGATGCTCCTGATGAGGTCTTTCCCGTTACAATGTGGACCGCGAGTAGCGTTGAAGAACTCCCAAAGGAGGAGCTTGAGGAGGCTGCCGACCAGTACTTTGACTCTATGTCTGCTTCCCGAAAGTTCACTCACTGGCGTGGAGACCTTTCACCAATCCACCCTTCGATAGTTGAGGGTCTTTGGGAAACCTGCGATAGCGAACAAGTTTCTTCTCTCTATGCATATTCTCTCTTAGGAGTTCTCTCCGCAGCTGTTGACCGTGACGGTCAGACGATGCAGTTCCAATTCTCTAGTGAACCTGAATTCAACCCCCGGATTGATTTGTCTGAGCAATGTGCAGAGTGGGGCAAGAGTGGAATCTGTGCGATTAGAGACCTTCATCAATCGTTTGAAGCTGAAGAGAAAAAAGACGCATTTCGAGATCTCTGGCAGCTGGCGATAACTGAACATTGTCGAGGTACGGAGCGTGGCATCGAGATGCTCCCAGAGGTCATTGAAGACATTAAATCGAGTTATCAGGACCTCCAAGTATCTGCTGTCGAAGAAAATTTCGAGGCTCTAAGTGATGTACTTGAAGACACGCAGACATTGATGGCTGGATTGACTGAGAGGCTTTCGTCGGCAGCCAATGAAACCTCTCAAGATATCCAACGGTTGACGTTCACGCTCCTTGGTGCAATCGTCGCGAACATCTTCTTAGTACTTCGATGGAGCGACCGAGATCTGGTGCCACCGTTTTCGATTTTTGTTCTTATTGTGATTGTTGGGTTCTACCTCCCCCTCATTCAAGGGAGAATTGAGGATCTGGACGACACAATCACTGAGGTGAAGAACGACTATGATTTCTATGAGAAGCACATCCGCCGGTTCAACAAGGATCTATTCCGGTTTGGTGATCTGGAAGACCGGAAATCAGCATACGTGGGGTTAGCTGAAACGCAACGTCAGCGGGCACAAACCCAACTTCGAAGGGTTTTCTACGCTTTACTCATCGTCTGGTGCGGATTGGCAATCTGGTCTGGGTTTGCATTTTCGTTCGGACAACCGCAGTCACTTGCGTTAGCGGTCTCTGGTGTAGTGCTTGTAATCCTTTCTTTTGCTCCCACTGATGGACCGTTTGGCCACAGTGGTTACGACTATTTTAGCAGAGGAGCGGCAATAGTCACTCTCATCATCATCTCTCTTTCGTTCGTTTACCCCCTACTTCCGTTATCTATCGGAATCATCCCGAACTTCTGATTAGACTGTTCCGACGACACATTTTTGAAAGCCACCTGAGTTTGCTAGTCCGTGTCAATTACACGAGCGAAATCTATCGATTCTCTCTACGAGGAATGCAAGGATTTCGACCTTGTGCTCGTGCCGGATGCGCCGATGGCGAGTGCCCTGAACAGGCGTCTTGACCAACCTCACTTCGGGCCATTCGCGATCACACCACGGCGCCTGGCTGCCCGACGCCGAGAACAGGCCGAGGATCGACTCGCGTTCCTCGAAATCATCGAGACGACTGATCTCAACTGGAAGGAGGCGTCCTATGCGGTCGGGAACATCCTCCAGTGCTGGGAGTACCAGGGAACGGCTGACGCTGTTCTGGACTACGAGCAGTTCGCGACGACGGCAACGCACACTGCTGTCGACTGTATCGCAGAGATGGACACGACGTCTAACCGTCTCACTGAGTACAGTATCGAAGCCGACGCGTCGGTCGCTGTCGTCGGCTTCAAGCAGCTTACCGAACTCGAACGCTCGATCCTTCCCCCAGACTACGAGACGATCGACCCGTTCACCGAGGAGTCATTCGACCATCCATCGTTCCGCATTCTCGACTCACCGGCCGCAATCGTCGACGCGGTCCTCGATACGGTTACACCGGAGAACGCCGACGACGTGGCTGTCGTCCTCGATGCAGCTAGCCAATATTCCTCGCTCATTGAGTCGGCGCTGGAAGCTGCAGAGATTCCATACTACGGTGGTCCGGGGTTCAATGACGATACTCGTCACCGTGCATTTCTACAGCTCCTTCGAAGTGCCCACGCTGGCCGGGATACGCGAGTAGGCGACGTTCGACCACTCCTCACCCAGCTCGGGATGCCCATCGACATTGAGCACGACGAGAAGCGTCTCTACGACCTTGACCGCCCGGAAGTAGACTGGATCCTTGAGTTCCGTGATGAGATTCGTTCCCGCACATTCGAGGAGGCCATCGACAAATACGAAGCAGTCACGGACGCCACAATCGACGCCTTCAGAGAGGAACTCGCGACGCTCGGCCTCCTTGACGACGCCGTCACCGAACCGGCAGTTGACCGTCTCGAGTTCTATCTACAGTCGTACGAAGTGCCTGTGGATCGGGAGAACGACGGTGTCCTCTTGGCGGATGCAAAATCAGCCGCTCACGTCGACCGTGCCGTCGTGTTCTATCTCGGCCTCGACGAAGGTTGGACACATTCGTCGCCTCGTCGCCCGTGGGTCGACCGAGATCAGGAGTTCGAGCGGAACATCCGTCAGTTCCAACTCCTCCTGCAGAACGGCGTCGACCAGTACTACCTCGTGCAGGACACCGCCGGCGGAACGCCCGTCACCCCGTGCCTATACTTCGAGGAACTGTTCGACGAGGAGTTTGACCGATTCAGTGACTTGGACTCACTGCGGCACTCACGGGCGTCTCGAACGACACAGGACGGATTCGAAAAAGAACCACTCGATGTCTCCCCCGAAGAAGTCACCGCACTCAGCCAATCGAGCCTGAACACCTACGTAAACTCACCCCGCGACTACTTCTTCAGTCGACTCGTCGACAACCCGGACAAGGACCACTTCAGGGAAGGGAACCTGTTCCACGACTTCGCGGAGTTCTATGTCTCGCATCCGGACGCCATCACGTCTGATACACTCGACGATGTAGCCGCAGTGATTCTCGACGAAGTCGACCCGTTCCTCCGGGGCGTCGACCGGGAAGTCCGACTCACCAAGTACCACGTTGGTCTCCAGACCATCGTCGAATTCCTCGATGCAAATCCGCCTCACGGTGACGGCCTGGTGACGCCTGACGGTGGTCGGGGAGAGAACTTCTTCGCCGAGTATTACGACCGCCCCATCGATGCGTCGCACACCGAACGCTGGTTCGAGAACATTGATCTCGGGTTGAAGGGCAAGATCGACCTCGTTCACAGCCCGACCCGACTCCTCGACTACAAGAGTGGCTCAAAGAAGTCAGCATATTCGATTGTAAAGCATTCGGCGCTTGGTCCACCGAGCGACAAACCGAACTTTCAGGCGTTGCTGTATCTCGCTCACCAGCGGACTGAGCACCCGGATGAGGAACTGCGATTCACGTTCTTCCACTTCCTCGAAACGCTTGACGATGTGGTGACTGGGGGTGGTTCTCTCGAGGACTGCCTCACGACGGTGACCTACTACCCAGTCACCTACGAGGAATATATCGCGAGTCCAGCTGTCTTCACCGAACTGCAGGAAGACGCCGCGAACGACTGTAACAAGACCTTCTCGAAGTCGACATTTGAGGTCTACCAAGCGGTGTTGGATGCGTACGAGTTCCCGGACATCAGTGATAATGACGAACTCATCGAATCCGAGTTCGGCGAGGCGCTCACAGAGCGACTGATTGCTGATGTTGGGGACTACAAGTACGTAAAAAATGGCTGCAAGCAGGCCCTGAGACACTTGCTCCGTATTCGCAACCAGAACTATTTCACCGGCGACGTGGACGCCTTCGAGCAGTTCGTCCAAGATCGCCTTTCGCAGTTGAACGACCGTCGTGCCGGTGATGAGCGCTTCCCGGTTCAGGGACTCGGTGGCGATCCAAACTATCGGTACGTGGACAACCGCGATTGCATCCTGGAAGGTGAGTCACGATGACTGTACCAAACGACCAACAGCAAGACCTCATCGATAGCAAACAGGGAATCCATGTTGTCGACGCCGGCGCAGGGACTGGAAAGACGTTCACCGTCACCCGTCGCTACGCCGAAATCATCGACCAAGACGATGTCGAACCTGAGGACGTCCTCCTCGTGACGTTCACCAACAACGCGGCGACGGAGATGAAGGACCGAATCGTCGCCCACTGTGACTACGGGATGCGTGAACTCTCGGAGGCACCGATACAGACGTTCCACAGCCTCTGTCACGATATCCTCATGGAGCACGGCTTCGAGGCACCGACGCTCCTCGGCCTCGACGATCGCATCACTGGGTCCACACGTGTCCTCGAAGACGAAAACGTCGAGAAGGCGCAGTTCCGCGAGTTCATCCGTCGGTTCAGCGACGACCACTCCGAGTACGACGACTTCTTCCGCGCCGTCGAGGAACCCGTCGAACTCCTCGGGTTAATCAATCAGCTTGCGGCGAAAGGTGTCTTCCCAACGGCTGATGGCTGGTATCGCAACGGCGAACGGTATTTGGACGGTGATTTCGAGGCGTTCCGCGAGATCTTCGACGAGCTGAACCAGCCCCGTAACGACGGGAACAAGCAGTCGAAGCTTCGCTCGAAACTCGGAGGCTACGGGGACGACAAGTGTTATCTCCCAGACGCGCCCGAGGAGGACGAGATCCGTGGCGGATGGGGTGAGAAGCAGGTTCCTGATAGCGTCGCACAGCTGGTGTTTGACGAACAGCGGGAGGAGCTCAAGAACTTCGTTCACGACGTCTACCACGAGTACCTTGAGTTCGCACTCAGTCGGAACTATCTCAACTTCAGCTTCCTCCAGCTGTTCGCGTTCGTCCTGCTCTGTGACGACCACCGACTCCGCAACGATGTCGCGTTCGAGTACGTGATGATCGACGAGTTCCAGGACTCTAGCGAGATCCAGTTCAAACTCGCTCTCCTGCTCGCGAACACGAACAACGTCTGTGTCGTTGGTGACTGGAAACAGAGCATCTACTCGTTCCAGTATGCTGCCGTCGAGAACATCACTGAGTTCGAATCCCGGTTGGATCGGTTCGTTGACGAACTCAACGAGGATCACGAGAGAGTCTCGTGGGCGACTCGCCCGATCATCGACATAGAGCTCGTCGAGAACTACCGGTCGACGCAGGACATTCTCGACTTCTCCGAGCACAGCCTGGTGACTCCCGCGGCGAGCACGGATGACGTCGACGAGACGGCCGTGCGAGATAGAATTGTGTCACTCTCATCGAACGCATCGCACGAGAACTCTCAGATAGAGGCGATTCAACACGAAGACGAACACGAAGCCGTTCTGACCAAGATTCAGGAGATCGTCGGGAACGACGCGTATCAGATCGAGGAGGATGGGGAACTTCGTCTGCCAGAGTACGGTGACATCGCCGTCCTCACCCGAACTCGTGACTTCGGCCGAGAACTCCTCTCTGTCGCCGAGACGTATGGGTTGCCGATGGCATACGAAGGAGGCATCGAGTTGTTCCGGTCTGACCCGGCGAAGCTTCTCTTGGCGTGGCTGCGAATTCTCGAATCCGACGCGGAGCGAGGATGGGCAGTCGTGCTTGAGGAAACTGGCTACACGCTCGACGAGGTCAAACACGTCCTCGATAGCGAGGAGTACCCCACCAACATGCAGGCGTTCAAGTCGGAGCTTGCGGCCCTGGAGACGGTCGGTGGGGTTGCCCAGCGTGTATTCTCCCAGTACGACTACGACGGGGCCTACGCCGACGTGTTGCTGACGACGATTCAGTCCGTCCACAGCGCGACGACATTGACACGAGGTGACCTCATCCGATTCATCGAACGCGGCATCGAGGACGGAAGCACCCACGAGGTCCACGCGAGCGCCGGTATGAATTCGGTGACGGTCCAGACCATCCACGCGGCCAAGGGACTCGAGCACCCCATTGTCGTGCTTGCGAACATGAACTCCCATTGCTTCCCACCGTCAGGCGGGAACAGTAACGCGATCACGTTCGACGATCCGATTGGACTACGCCAGCGAAAGCTCTACGCCGATGATCACGGGTATCCACATATTCACGACAACTGGCGGACTGACGTCCTCCGGAAGTGTCTGCCGCGTGGATACGACGAAGAGCGACGCTTGCTCTACGTCGCGATGACGCGGGCTGAGAGCCATCTCGTGTTCGCTGCAGGCGAGAGCCCGAACACGTTCATTGAAGAGCTCCCGGTTGACCTCGAGGAGCTGGAACCCAACGTTCAGGAAGACGATATCGACGAGACGACGCAGGCACACTTGCAGATTTCCGTGCCAACGCCGGACGGCCCGGTCGGACACTCGCCGCACACGCTTATGCGCGACGATGTGTTCGAGGACGTCGACGACGGAAGAGGGACCGCGTTCGGAACGCAGACCCACGAATTCGCTGAGCGGTACGTACTTGAGGGGGACGTCGAACCCTCGAACGACGACGAGCGTCACATCAAGTCGTTCCTGGACTCCCTCGATGGAGAATTCCGAGTCGAGGAGGATGCGTATCTGCCACTCACCGTCGACGGCGAGCAGGTCACCATCTCAGGAATCGTCGACCTCGTTCACCTTCGTCCCGATGCCGTCGAGATCATCGATTTCAAAACCGACCTTGGGCGGCACGCCGAGGATGAGTATCGGAAGCAACTCAGCGTGTACTATCACGTGCTGAATGAATGGTTCTCTGGTCGAGAGGTGACCGCAGGGATCTTCTATACTGCACAAGGGGTCCGTGTTGATATTGATCCACTATCGAAAACGGACCTAGTCGCGCTGATTAGTCAAGAACAACGTTCGGAAGCCAGCGTTGTCGAGTAGTCATACCGCAAATCCAGACATCTCCTTGAACATAACCGAAATTCGTTCGGGGCAAGTTGTTCGGCGGCAACGGATTCTTCAGAGCAGGGAAGAACATCCGCGCACTTAACACCGACCGAGATGAACTGAGGCTGCTTGTTACTTGTCTGGTGCCATGCATGCGTTTATACGGTAGAAGAGTCAAAATTAGGTTGACCAATGAGTCTTGATGAGGCGGTTGAAGAAGCGCTCGCGACGTACAATATGTCGCGCAGCGAAGAAGCCGAGGAAACGGGCCGAACAGTCGCCACACTCCAAGACTAACAGCGCCACTTCGTCGAGGTTTCGAATCTTTTCAGCAAATTCTCACTTCGGTAGCCCTGGCGTTGCCTTCAGTTCCGGATATCCAGCTCGTTCGGCGGCTTCCTTGACGAATCAGTGTACTAGCTCTATTCGCTCCGCGGCTTTGCTCTATTGAACTATCGAGGGGTCGCCGTATCACCGCTCTTTGGTACAACTCTGGCATTTGAGTCCATCTGAAATCGTTTGAAGCGGGTTGCGTTCGGTGAGTTCCCGTTCACACGACGAACATCGAACAGTATCGGCTACACCGATCCCACTCCCGTATCCGAGAGTAACGGTTTGATGGATGCTACCGTCGATAAGTTCGAAATCGATTTCGCCTCGCTCGTACTCAACTTCCGTCAGAGTAAGCGGTGTGACCTGCACGTCGAGTGAGTGCCGCTCTCGGATTTCTCGTTGTCGATTGGGAAATCCACTGTCACGGCGCTCCTGTAATTCGTTGAGCGTATCGTCGAGTTCCTCGTACTCCGATTTGAGTTCTTTCCGTTCTCGCAACGCCTGGACGCGTGAATCCTCGTCTCCTGTGTTGATCTTCTCACTCAGTTCGTTGATTTTCGACGACAGGTTCGAGTGTTCTTCCTGTAGCTCCTGGATACGCTGTTGTTGCATCTGACGGTACTCTTCAACTTCTGAATCTGCCGCACGCGAGGCTTCTCGATGAATGTCGTCGAGCTGCCCCTGTACGCTTTCCAGCAACAGTTCCCGGGCTGTTTCGAGGAGAGGCCGCACATCTGTCTTGGTCAGCTGTACAGCGCCACTAGTGGCCGTCTCGCTCTCTACTGTGGTGGTCTCGAGGAATGTCTCCGCCAGTTTTGGAAGGCTCTCCTCTGATCGCGTGTCTACAGCGACGGCGCGGAGAAGCTCTTGCTGGTATTCACTGACGGTCTCGATACCGACACGAAAGAGAACCACGATGGCTGTGCGGTCGTAATACGGAGTGAACTGTGCGCTCTGTACCTCGACAGAGCTGTTTTGGATCCATTCCGGACTCTCGATGTCAGATTCACTCTCTATCGACAGTTTGCCAGACGGCGATCGTTCACCCGCCTCACGGAGTAGCTGTTGAAAGAACGCACTCTCCGGATGCAGCCGTTTCGTTCTATCATCATCATCATCGTCTGGAGTACCCTCCCCCCGGATGAGTGTGTGTCTCCCGTGGGTGATCTCGGTGTCTATGTCATCGGGTACCGACACCAGCCAGTGATCGTCACTTCGCTCGATGGAACAGCCGATAGATTGGAGATACCGTTCTGTGAACTGCTCTATCACAGATTGCGTGACAGAAATCGAAGCGTCAGTCATCGCTTTCCCCCAGGTCGAATCCTTCGAACACGCCGCTATTGAACTCCTCAAGTTTGTCGGCAAGTTCGCGCTGTTCCTGGAGGTCAACTGCCATCGCATCGAAGTCGTTCTCAAGATCGACTTCGGAATCAGCGGCCACCAACCGTTCAAAGATCTCGTCTTCGAAGCTTGTCCCCGACTCTTCCAAGCGGCTCAGTATTGAGCTCAGTTCTCCGACGCTCTGCTGGAAGAGATCGATCTTGTGGTATAACCGTTCCAGTACATACTCTTCGACCGTATCTTTCAATGCCATATTGAAGATGAATACGTCTCGCTTCTGGCCGATCCGGTGTACGCGTCCGATACGTTGTTCAACGCGCATCGGATTCCACGGCAAGTCTAAATTGACTAATATATTGCAAAACTGTAGGTTACGGCCTTCACTCATAGCGTCGGTTGAGACGAGGATACCTCCCTCTTCTTCGAACTCCTCGACAATTTGCTCCTTCTCACTGCTTGAATGCCCGCCGTGGAACGCGTGTACTGTGTATCCCTCCGAGGCGAGTCTGGTGAGGATCTGCTGTTGGGTTGCTCGGAACTGGGTGAAGACGATGACTCTCCCCATCTCAACATTGTCGCGGGCTTCTTCGACGATATCCAAGAGGCGCTCCTGTTTGGTCACCGTATCGATCTCATCGATCAGATCTAAGATCGACTCCAGTTCGTCTGCGTGCGTTAGCTCCGACTGGTCGTAGAGTCGCTTCTCGATGGTCTTCTTGAGCGCGACCGGGCTGCTGACGACCTCCTTCTGAAGGAGCATCAATACGAGCTTTTGACCCTGGTCTTGACTGTACGCCCCTTTGACGTAGTCGGAGACTGCCTGGTAGAGTTCGCGTTCCTTCGGAGTGGGATCGAACGTCCGTGTGTCGATAGTCCGATCTGTGAAATCGATATCTGTGTCTTCCCGTCGGTTCCGGATCATCACTTTGTTCAACCGGTCCTGTAGCTCGTCTCGATTCACCAGTGTCTCCTGATTACTGTTCACGAAGTAGTGGTGGAAGACGTCGCGTGTGCCGAACAGCCCAGGGCGGAGTAGCGAGACGACGTTATACAGGTCAGTCAGTTCGTTCTGAATCGGCGTCGCCGTCAGGAAGAACGCGTAGTTGTAGGAAAGCTGGTCAATGAGGTCGTAACGGTCCGTCTCTTCGTTTTTGACATAGTGGGCCTCGTCGAGTACCAGAACGTCCCAGTTGCGGTCAAGAACCGTCTGACGATGTCGCTCGCTCTTCGCAGTATCGATGCTTGCAATGATGTAATCGTGGACGTCGAAATCTTCGAATTCGTCGTCGTAGTTGCAGACGAAGTCAAGACCGAATTTCTCTCGGAGTTCAGCCTGCCACTGTTTGGCCAACTGTGCAGGAGTGAGGATAAGGACGGATTCGTCTGTTTCACGGAAATGCATCTCTTTGAGAATCATCCCGACCTCGATGGTCTTCCCGAGGCCGACTTCGTCAGCCAGGAGTGCTTTTCCGTCCATCTCGAAGAGAGCCCGGTAGGCTGCATCCACTTGGTGTTCGAGAAGTTTGACGGCGTTCTCGTCTAACTCTTTCAGTGATCGGAGTTCTGAATCCGGCTGGCCTGCTTGCAGACGGACTGCCTGGATACTCTGCAGATGACTCC
Source organism: Halobellus ordinarius (assembly GCF_031823395.1). Taxonomy (NCBI): domain Archaea; kingdom Methanobacteriati; phylum Methanobacteriota; class Halobacteria; order Halobacteriales; family Haloferacaceae; genus Halobellus; species Halobellus ordinarius. The sequence goes on along the minus strand of NZ_JAVQKJ010000010.1, from coordinate 144,521 downwards.
CATCAGTACCGCCCTCAGACAGCGAATCCAGAAGATCGTCAGCAGATTCGTGTGTGACCTCGATATCGACGAGGTCGTACCCGCTCATATGTTCGTAGAAGCAGGTGTGCGTGAAATACGTTTTGTGACTACAAATCAGCAACCAGGCAGCTGTGTCTCCATTTAGGAAGTGAAAATATGCAGCTGAACTCCCACCGAATCACTAAGTGGATGTGAAATAACATTAGGGTAGGTAATCAAAGATGACCCAGTGGGCCAGTCACTACTTAGAAATCCCCGAAGCAATCCGAAGTAACGATGCCCTTCAAACGCAGATCGCCGACATCATTCCTGGTCGCCCAATCTATGGAAAGAGGGTAGAAGGTGGCGACCGAGAACAAAATGCACGAGATATTCTCATCGACTTCTTTGACTGCGAAATTGAATATCAAGAGGCATACGAACGTGTTCTACAGGAGCTTCCACGGCGCGAATCGCCGCATTCACACGATAATAATACGTTTAGCAGCGATTGGAATGAGGCCTTGATTCGAATGCAAGCTGTTCGCTTCTACAACCACGGGGCATTTCTACAACTGAAGGAACTCGGGTACTCAGAATGTTATATTCCACATTCGCCACACGAAAACAGAGGGTCAGAGTGTACCAGGAAACTAGCTGGCGACACGTGGGAAATTGACCCGCTACTTGACCGATTGAAAGAACGGTATGATAACGAGAACTACGACACGCCCGTAACAATCCCTAGTCGGCCGAATTGCACCCACACTCCGATTCCTCCCGATATGGCTGAAGACGACTCACAAAGCCGCTGAATTCGCGGGACCATAGTGTTTATTGGGTGCCACTGAGGTTTGTTTAAGTATCAAGATGGCACAGACGGGATCCTTACCAAATACGCTCGAAGACACGGTGACCCTCAGCCGCGAGCTTCGGGAAGAAGGACAGATCGATGGGCAGGTAAAACTCTACAATGTTGACGACGACGACGAGTTCGAGTCTGACGCAGCACTCTTTTTCGAACGGACGCTGATGACTCAGGGCCTTCGAGAGGCCCTCTCGATTCTTCGTGATTCCTTGACTGGGGACGACCCGCGAGGCACGCACATCCTCTATGGCCCGTACGGCAGTGGGAAGTCTCACCAGATGGTGGCACTGTACCACTGTTTCGACGATCCCGACGCCGCGGGTGCGTGGGCAAGTGATTCGGTTGAGGGGTTCGACGCTGCGCTTCCGGAATCGGCGACGCCGATCACGGTTGCGATGCAGAACGAACAGTACGAGTACCTCTGGGAACCGTTCTTCGAGGCGCTTGATTACGATCCTGGGACGTTCGAGTCGGGTGGCTATCCCGATATGCAGACGATTCAGGAGGCCGTCGGCGACACCACTGTCGCATTCTTCGTGGACGAATTGGAGGACTGGTTTGATACGCTTCAGGGTGATCGAAAGAGCGCAAACAAGGCATTCCTCCAGTCACTGCTCGAATCGACCGCGCTCTCGGAACTCGAACTCTACACCATCGTCTCTGTGCTCCGCGAAGGATCTGAGGTTCACGACATTCTGAATCGGGAACAGGCGGTCGAGGTCAACATGAACAACCAGGTGGACAAGCGCGAGGTCCTGCGCCACCGCCTGATCGACTCCGTAAACGAGAGTGCGGCCCGCGAGATCGTCAACGGGTACTTCGACGCGTATGACCAAGCAGACGGGCACGTCGATCTCCCCGACGACTTGCTGTCGGAGATGCACGATCTCTATCCGTTCCACCCTGTGCTTCTGGACGCCCTTGAGACACGTTACTACGCCGATGAGGGCAACCAGAACACGCGCGGGATGATCTACCTCTTCTCGAAGGTCCTCTTGCAGATGCAGGATCAGACGGACCTGATCACACACGGAGACATCGACGCCATCGAGTTCGAGGACGAACTGGCGAAGATCAACTACGAACGACTGAACGCCGCTACCGGTGACATCAAAAGTCGTGTTGACACGGATGAAGTGCCCCACGGTCGTCGCATCCTGAACACGATTCTCCTCTACTCGTTGAAGCCGAGCGAAGGCGAGGGTGCGGAGGTGTCGGAGATCGTGATGGGTGCCTACCAGACAGGTGACCTCGTTTCCGACGTCGTCCTCAACCTCGAACGATTGCACGGCGTTGCATGGCATCTCCACAAGCTGAACGGGAAGTACGCCATCCGTGACCGGCAGAACCCCAACGCACTCATCCGGAACGCAGCTGTGGATGTGTCGGAGACGTCGGCGAAGGCCGAGATCGCGGACTTCATCACGGATATCTTTGGTTCGAACGCGCACCCAGTCGGGTTCCGGACGAACGATATGCGGGACATTCCGGACGACCGTGAGGTGAAGGTCGTCGTGAAGGACGGCCAGTGGACCCAGGACGAGGTGAAGAAGGTCATCACGAACGACGGTCGCGGACGCGAGTGGCGCAACACACTCGTGTTCGTCCAGCCCTCGGGGGACAAGGCCATCGAGTCCGGAACACGGTACATCGACAAGGCACGGTATATCGAGGGCGCGCGACAGGTACTCGCCGATGAGTCTCTCGACGACGAAATCCGTACATCGATTCGCGGTATGATGGAGCAGGAGGAGAACGAGCTCCGTGAAGAGCTTCAACTCCTGTACGGCGATGTGATCGACGGGGACAATCTGATGGACGACGACGAGTGGGCGAAGGTGGAGCCGATGGACCTCGATGTCTTCGTCCTTGACGAGGCGGAACTCGACGCCTCGAACATTGCGGACTCTGCGGCAGCTGACCCGTTCGACCTCCAGTCGCACGTCTGGGACATCGCCGAGGACCTTCTAGAGCGACGTGGAGAAATCTCGGTTGAGGACATCTACGAGCAGTTCCTCCGTGACCCGGAGCTCCCGATTCCTGGCAGTGCCAACGACGTGTTGAACGCAACTGTCGAAGCGCTCGACGGCAAGCCGGTACTCGCCCGTGATACTGGTGGGTTCCGTGACGACCTTTCCGGAAGCTCGCTGGACACTGTGCTCGTTCAGCAGGATGATGTGGACGTGTGGGGCGTCGATGACGCCGAGCAGGAGCTCCGCCAGCGCTTCGGGAGCGGGACGACTGCGCTCGACATCGGAGACTTCGAACTGGAACTCGTTGAGGACGGCGAGATCTGGATCGACGGCGACAGTCACGACGTTGTGATGCGGGCTATCGGCCGGCTCGCCCGTGAGGACCAGTACGTTATCGTAAAAGGGAACGAGATCCTCGACAAGCCACAATCCGACGCGACGCTCCGTGACGTCGGCGGTGCAGAGGTCGTCGGTGCGTCGTCCCTCGTGGACCGTATCGAGGAGCATATCAACGACGACGGGTATGCGAATCTCGACACAATTATCGGAGAGGTTCGGTCGGACGAAGCGGTGTTCCTGCCGCCGGACGAGACCGAATCGGTTGCTCGTGAGGCGGTCAACGAGTTCCTCGTCGACGACTACGTGCTGGAGGCCGGCGGTCGGTATCTCGGATCGCTCGGCGACCGGGAGCCGACGACAGTCAAGATTGTCCCGACGGTATCCGACCGAATCGGTGACCAGATTCTGGCGTACATCGAGGACTTGGAACCGGGTGACCAGTTCACCGTCAACAAGGTCACCGACCGCTTCGATGACAGCGTCACCGAGTACATGGTGCGGACGTTCCTGCTGGAGAACATCGGGAAGGACGAGGAACCGGAGTACGTGGTCAACACAACCGGGTCGGACAAGGCCACCGACTGGGTGCCCGGCTATCCGTTCCGGAAGGCTGACACGGAGGCTGATACGTGGCGCTTCGAGTACAACGGCGACGACGTCGCTGCGATGCGGAGCAAGTGGCGGAACAACCACCAGACGGGGAGCGTTGAGTACGGCGACGTCACCTTCATGCTGCCCGACAGGGAGGGTGTTCCCGGTGCTCTTCAGGGGACCGCCGACGTCGAGCGGACGCAGGTCAGCTTGACGTTGCGGTCCGAACAGGACTACACGAAGGTGCAGGACCTCTTCGAGCGGATGCCGGAAGAGGCGTCGAGCCTGAAGATCGAGATCAGCTTCCAGAAGTAGATGCGCACCCTCGCGTAAAAGGAATTAGTTCGTATGCGCTCACTCAGAATCCGTATCAATTGATTTCGTTGGTAGGTCTGTATCGCCTTCATATCTGTTGACCATTCTGGCTCCTAACTCTGCAACGTCAGAGAACGTGTAGACCGTTATTCTGTTAAGATGGCTGTTAAGAACCCGCAGCGATTCGCGTTTTTCTTCAGTTAAGCAATCTCCAATAACAATCATACCTCTCGGCTTTAATACGTGTATTCCATCTTCATGATGGATCTGAGCCTCATTTGATTCGATTGAGTGAATATAATCTTCGACCTGTGCTATTGCTCCAGAAAGTTCTGAACTAGCCTTGTATGTATCATGAGACGAGTCTTCCACAAGAACTCTCTTCTCAGGTGTCTTGATCTCAATTATATCGTAATATCCGTCAACGGACTCCATACAGAAATCGACCTCATCACCTTTAGTTAGCTCTCTTATATCCAGTCTCTGGGTATACTCGTGGCCAAATAACCAAGGGTTTTCCTCAAAGAATTCCTGATACTTTTGCTCCGACTCTTGCCCCTCTATTAATTCACGATATTGCCCGAGTTTACTTTTTGTTCTAGCGTGTTTGATAGCGTATTCAGCTTTCACAGCTTCTTTTTCGACGGTATCGTCTGAGAGATCAAGATCGGAAGGCTCTACGTTCATCTCATTGATACTACCAATAAGATTCATCAGTACATTTTCTACACCAGACTCACAATTTTTGATTGCTTGTACTGCAGATGCCGCCGCTTCCGCAGAGGGCGAGTCTTTGCGGATGATGACGTGTTCTCCCGATTCGAGACCTTCAAGATCATAAAGATTATCCAAAAAGCCAAGAAGTCTAATCACCTCCTCTTTTTCGCAATCAAACCGGGTCTCTTCCTCCTTTTCAAGATACCGTGGCCTCCCCGGACGAGCTTTCCAAAATGATATTATATATCGTTCAGGATCTGAATCGTCTTTGCCATCAATAGAAAACACATTGAGTGATTTGTATGTTCTGGGCCCGCTCTTGATGGGATAATGTGCAATGTGCGTAAATGGACCACTATCTCCGTGATTTACTTCAATATGGTATGTTTCTCCATCATCAAACTCCTGTTCAATTTCCATATGCGTAACCGTCACTACTTTCACATAAAACTCACCTCCTTGGAACTAATCAGAAATCAGGCTCAGACTGTACACTTATATGACTCGTCCCTCTCCTCTGTGGTATACTGAATAATGTCTGAGCAATCTGGATCTTCACAGGGTCGGCAGGAGCGCACGGAACTCCCAATCGAGCGCGGGTTCCCCATCGAGCGCGTGAACGAGATTGCCGAGAAGGAGGGCCGGGCAAAGATGTACTACCGCCCCATCTACACGATGCACAAATGGTGGGCGCGACGCCTGGGTTGTGTTTTCCGCGCGATCTCTCTCTACACGCTGCTGGACGACCCCGAGAAGGTCTCGGTGTTCGAGCCCGGCCACGAGGGTAGCACACTGGCGTCGTATGGCGACGACGACGACGGCGAGTCCGACCTCGATGTCGCGTCGCTGCTCGAACGCGTGGACATGACTGACCCGGAGAGCCTCTGGGAGCTCTACCCGAAGGACGTCCGGGTCGAGGACAAGAAGATTCTCGACCCGTTCATGGGTGGCGGCACATCGCTCGTCGAGGCGTCACGGTTCGGCGCTGAGGTCGTCGGCAACGACCTAAACCCGGTCGCGTGGTTCGTCACGAAGAAAGAACTCGAAGCCGGTCAGACCGACGTCGAAGACCTCGAAGAAGCCTTCGAGCAGGTAAAAGAGGACGTCGCCGACGAGATCACGCAGTACTACAAGACGCCCTGTCCGAACGGAGACCACGACGCCGACGTGATGTACAACTTCTGGGTGAAGGAATTGGACTGCGTCTCGTGTGGCCATACGGTTCCGCTGTTCAGAGATTACCGTGTTGCTGCAGGCCGTTACGAGAACGACGACAAGTACAATGTTCATTGTCCGGATTGTGGAGCGGTGACGCTAGTAGACGATTGGCAGTCAGAGAGTGTGTGTGACGACTGCGGACATGGATTTGTCCCGAAGGAAGGAAACGTCTCGCGGGGAGGGAAGTACAACTGCCCCGACTGCGGGCAGAAGTACGCGATTACAGATGCGATTCAGGAACAAGGTGGGTACGACACCCGCCTATATGCTGTGGAGTATTATTGTGGTCATTGTGACGAAGCGGGAGAAAAGAAGAGTTCACATAAGGGGTATAAGCAGGCTGAGAAAGGCGACATAGAACTGTTTGAAGAAGCCCAGCGCGAGTGGAGAGAGAACAAAGAACTACATGATTACGTTCCTGACGAGAAAATCCCAGAAGGCGCAATAACCGCAGCTTCGTCTGTAAGTGGTAACGACGTATTCCAACATAAATACGAAGACTGGACAGATATGTTTAACGAGCGCCAGCTGGTTTGCCACTCTAAATTGTTGTCATCGATCAGTAATGTTGGCGACCAAAATGTCCAGGAATACCTTCTGCTCGCATTTACTGGGATGCTCCGAACAAACACGATGATGGTCGGATATGACCAGGGCTATAATAAGGTTATCAACATATTCAAAAATAATTCCTTTGATCCCCCACAAACACCTTGTGAAGGTAATGTTTGGGGTGCTGAGTTCGGAAGAGGGACTTTTGAATCTATCATCGATCTAGTGAAATCCGGTATCGAATATGCGAGGGAACCTACTGAGCGTTATGTTCAGGACGGTGAAACAGTCGAGACTGCAGAATTCTCTAAGCCGATTGGCGAGAATGTAACTCTCCACCAGGGCGACATGCGTCGTCTTGATTTTGAAGACGAGTTTGATGCGGTCATCACCGACCCACCATACTACGACAATATCATCTACTCCGAGGTCTCTGACTACTTCTATGTCTGGCAGAAAATCCTGCTTGAAGACAAATACCCAGGATTCGACCAAGACAAAACACCGCGCGCAGAGTCCATAGTCACGAATCCTTACTTAGACAAGACTGCGGAAGACTTTGAGTCAGAACTTGGTCAAGCATTCTCGGTAATCAAACGGGCACTCAAGGACGATGGGTCGCTCACGTTCACTTACCACCACAGCGACTCAGAATCGTGGGGTGAACTCCTCGAATCGCTCTGTAATGTCGGGTTTGAGGTGACAGCGACGTATCCAATCACCGCAGACATTAACAAGTTCATCGGGGGTGAAGCGGTCTCCTTCGATATCGTTGTCGTTGCTCGGCCTATCGATGAAACCGAATCGGCGTCATGGAACTCCCTCCGCCGCGACATCTACCGTACAGCCCGCCGCACCCGGAAGCAACTTGAAGAGAACCGCGACCTCTCCCGTGGCGATATCGGCGTAATGGAGATGGGTGCGTGTTTCCGCGAGTACTCCAAGCACCACGGAAAGGTGCAGCGCGACGGCGAGATCATGACTGCGAAAGAGGTCGTCCAGGAGATCTACGGCATCATTCAGGAGGCCAGCGACATCGGTGTTGAGGACGTGTTCATCGACCTGCTCGACACATCGAACCCCTCGTTCGACGACGTCAATAAGCTCTGTCGCGGGACGAACGCCACCCCGGATGATCTCAAGGATACCTGCCTGTACAACCAAGATGACGGCTTTGAACTCGGAACTTGGGATAACGAGAAACGAAGGGCGTACATTGAGGAGCGCGTCAACGGCGACGGTGGCGACCATCTCTCGGACCTCGACAAGCTCCAGTTCCTGCGGTACCGCTACGAGAAGGGCCAGGCAGTCCAGAACTACGTCGAAAAGTGGGACGTCGATGACGACCTGCGCGAACTCGCCGGTCGTCTCGCCGACGTGACCGGCGACGACACGTACACGCGGGTGCTCGGAGACCGAGATATCACGAGCTACTGACCCCGGTAACAGCTCTCCGTACCGTAGAATCGACAAATCGGTGCGTTTCCTGCGCCCACGTCCGTCTTCGACGCCTATTGGCTTGCACCCCAAGGCTTCTGGGACATGGTCACACAGGCTCTACGCAGCACCGTTGCGCTCGATAGTTGATTAGCCACGCCGTGAAATAGAGCTTTGGATGGGTGACCGAGGTACGCTGTTGGAGCGAATACCACCCCGGGAACTTTCTACCTCCTCCGAACACACGACCATATGGAATCGGGAAAGAAGTCGTTAGAGGAACTGACGACAGCAGGGGTGTTCCACGTTCCGGAGTATCAGCGCTACTACTCGTGGACTGAACCGGAGTGGGATGACCTCTGGACTGATCTCTACACGCTTCCGCCGGACAAACAGCACTACTTCGGGACGATCATCATCCAGAAGACGGACGAAACGGAAAGCGGTGGGAGTACCGGTGGCTACGGCTCTTCGAGAGAAAAGCCCATTAACCTCCTTATCGACGGCCAACAACGTCTCACCTCGCTTGCGCTGCTGGTTCGCTCGATGACGGAGTGTCTGGAGGAAATCGCACCGGAAACGGATCACGAGGCCGAGATACTCGCCGACGTCGAAGAGATGCGCGAGACACTTCTCGTTGAGGACAACATCTATCAGCTTCAGCTTCTCGACGAGGAGGACAACAAGTACCTCGAATGGCTACTCACGGGCCACGACGTTCACGAACCGGACCGCCCGTCTCAGCGGAAGATGATCGAGGCGAAGGAATACTTCGACGACCAACTCGACGACCTCACCGCATCCCCCGATGTCGATCCCGTGGACGTCGCTACGGAACTCAAGCTACTCTGGGAGACCATCCTCGAACTTGAACTGATGGTGTACGTTGTTGACGCAGCCAATCCCGAGAAGGCGACGCTCATCTTCGATAGCGTCAACGACCGAGGTCGGTCGCTCTCTACGTTCGACAAGACGAAGTCGTTCCTGATGCGGATGGCATACCTCGCTGCGGATACTGAGAGCGAGGCCCAAGCGATCATCCGCCGAATCCGACAATCGTTCGGGGAGATGTACAACGACCACCAGACGATGCTGGAATCACCGTATGTCACCGATATTAGCGATGACGCAGTCCAGCGCTACCACTTCATTTCGTATTTTGACTGGTCGAACTCCGACGAATACAGTGATCCCGCCTTCCTTAGCGAGCTGAAAGAGCACATCCGCAAGCTTCGACAGGAAGATCCACGAGCGTGCTTGGAATATATCAAGGACTACACCAACAGTTTGGAACGCGGATTCAACGCGTTATCGAAGGTGTTAGACTGTACCGGTGATGACGAAATTTCGACCCTCGTTCAGCGAATACACCGCCTCCGTCACGCGACGAAGTTCTACCCGTTGCTCCTCAAAGCGTGGCCGAATCTTGATGACGATGGCAGGCGGGAGCTCCTGAACGCAATTGAGACGTACATCTTCCGCGTCTACTCGATTGGTAACCATCGAAGTCACACGGGTGAGTCCAGCCTCTACGTCCGCACGCGAAACATCAGCGAAGACAGTCCAGCCGATATCTGGGTGAGCAAAGTCGTCTCCCTAATGAACCGATACGAGGACGACTCGCAGTTCCGACGATCCCTTTCAGCCGCGGATCTGTACTCGAAAGCGAGTTCGCAGGACCTCCGTTATCTCTTCTACTTCTACAACGAACACCGAGCTGACGAGAAGGGTGAACGCGGTGGCCCATCGCTCACGGAAGCAATGAGCAACGAATACACGGTCGAACACATTTGGCCACAGAGTCCCGACGAACTACCTCTCGAGGATTCCGACGAGTACCCCAGTCCTGAAGCACGGTACGACGCATACATTGATCGACTCGGGAATCTCACGCTTGCGAGCCGACCGTGGAACTCGAAGTGGGGGAACGCTACATTCGAGACCAAGTGTAACGAGGGATACGTGGAATCGAAGCTCTGGGTGCAATGGGATATCCAGAACGACTACGATGAGTGGTCCGTGGAAAACATCGAGGACCGCGAGGAGACGATAATCGACTTTGTCCTCGACGAATGGGCGACGCCCGAGACACGTCTTGGAGACGTCGAAGAGCCGGCGGACGCGATTGACCGGCTTACGAAGGAGGAACAGTTCGTTCTCAAGGCACTCCGCCAGAACACAGGTGGCGCGGTTCGTCGTGTTATTCACGGAGACGCGACCGAGCTTCCGGACTCACCATTCGATGAACCGAATTCGAACGGTACAGAACGAAATGAGGTCGGTTCGATTCTGAGCCGTCTCCAGAACGTTGGCCTCGCTGAGCAGAACAAGCATACCTGGTCGCCCACCGACGAGGCGCTTGGCATTGATCTCCCGACCTAACGCCCAACTACCGCGATCGGTATAATGCACTTCGACGCGTTAACTCCCTGCAAGACCTCCGACGGGACGATTGAGGTACCGCACCCCTTTTTGACCCCTCGGCGACGTGCTATAGGTAATGGCAGCCCCCGGACAAATACCCGGACAGTACAATCTCGTCATTGAAGGTGCCTACGAGACCTTCGAACACCAGATCCCCGTGAAGGAGTTCCTCCAGCGGCTCAAGGAAGATGATGTTCCCGAGAAAGTGAGTGTCGTCGGACTCTCGGATGCCCTGAGTGACGAGGATCTGGCGAACGAACTCGCCCGTGAGATGGATCAGCGTGCGAACGATCTGGAATATCAAAGTCCCACGATACAGTTCGTCATCGAAGGGTCGTTTCACCGAAGCGGGAAGGCCTACGACCTTCGGTACGATGACGAACTCTACTCGCTTCAGCAGGTCTTTGGTCCACAACTCGAACGGAAAGAAGGTGGGGAGTGGCTCGTCGCGCCGTTTTAATCCTCAGTACTGGTCATAACCTCGTATGTAGTGTTGTACTATTTCGAAAAGGGGCGCAGAATCGACCGCACCCTATTCAGTATGGTCTTTTAGAGTTCTACTCCGGGTAGTCCCTTTCAAGGCCTGCAGTACTCGCTCTTCGACGGCGTCGCAGGCGTCGGTGTCCACAACAGAGTATCCGTCCTCTCCGCTCCTGATCTTCTCTATGAATGCCCTTCTGAATGCAGCTTTCACTGAGGGGTATTCGATTATCGGATCGTAGTGTCGGTCGAAGGTATCGTACAGCGACAACAATGATTCGAGAGGGAGGAATGCAACTGGAATCTCTTCCTTCTCCACATCCTCACTCTGCTCGAACCACTCCTGTACACGAGAGGCGACATAGGGGAATTGACCTTCTCGAAAGTTATTCGAGACGAAGAGGTGGGCGTCCAGGTTTTCGTCATCTGAGAGCGAAACTGAGAGAGCACCACCGAGATTTTCCGTAACCATGTACCAAGCAGCTTTGTTCTTCTCACCGGCATCGAGATCGTATCCCTTCTTTGTGTAGGTGAGTTTCGGGTCGTAACTTGCGATGAAGTAACCGTCGTCTTCAGGAATTACGAGACAGCCATCTGTTTCCGTCTCTCCTTCTCGCCCCCACCGCTCGGTGAAGAGGAACATAAATTTCAGGAGATAGAACACGTCCCGTTCAAACTCGTTGTAGTCGTAATCCTCCTTCAGTTCCTTCCGCTCCTCCTGTGAGAGATCGTCGAATTCGCCTGCTGCACCGCGCTGATGTAGGTCCTGAAGGCGTTCGAACGCTTCGTCCGCCCGACCAATAATTCGGTTTCTGAACTGGGACTTGCTGTCACGAATCGCTGAGGTAAGAAGATCCTCTGGAGAATCACTCATCAACAGATCGTGTAAGTCAATCGTCCCGAAGTGCTCTCGCCCGTTGAGATACGCTTTCCCGTAAACGACGAGAACCGAGTTTAGCAGGTATTGATTAATTCGTCGAGGAAGGCGGCCATTTCCGAGACAATAGTTGATGTACTCATATCGGTGTGTGTTGGCTTCTTTTCCTGCACTCGCCACTTCTTGGAATGTGGCTCGGATGTAGTCGTTGTGTTTCGTCTCATACCTATCGATTGAGACGTCCAAGAAGTTGATGCCATTATCTGAAAGCGTATCACGGATCTCTTTTAGCGACTCAAATGCTGCTTCATGGATCGCCTCATCGTCAACACTGACCTCCCGCCGGATGTCGTCCCTGAAACTATCACCTTCACATTCGTCGCATTCGTCCGGCTTTTCTTCCTCATATACCTCGTGACAGCGATAACACTCATATGTGTCAATCTCGGCTACGTCGATGAATTCGTTCAGAAGTGACTGTTCTTCTTCCGGTAAATCCTCGAAATATCGGTTATACGTCTCAACTGCCCCCGTGAGAATCTGGTGGAAAATGTATGAATCTCGTAACTGGACGTCATATGGATAGACGCTATCGAATGAGATACCCAATTTGTCCTCGATCAGTAATCGAATTGCCTCCTTTTCTGACTCGGGAAGGTACCGATCCTGGATCTCAAAGTAAAATCCTGTTTCTTCACGCTCTACTTTCAACTCGACTTTCTTCCCCGTCTTGTTGTGGTTGAAGCCGAGATGGGACAGTTCGGATAAGCTCTGAAGATCGACTAGTTCCTGAAAGACGGCTTCTGAGTTGAGATCATTTCGAACTCCCGTAGGGTTGCTGAGGGAGAGGGATGATCCATCGGGGAGATAGGTTCGTTGGAACTCTACCTCGGTGAGTGTGAGCGCTTCAATCTCATCGTTGAAGATTGACGCAAGTCCATCGATGACGTGCTGAGCCGTTTGTGATCGCTCTATTCTGTCAACTCCATCACTATCTGTAAATGTCTTTGAGAACTTCTTGATTCGACTCTTTGCACCACGTACCTCTATCTCACCACCACCATCTTTCCGAACGAATAGTGGGTGTGCACGCTCGAACAAGCGACTTCGGACACGGTCGTCTTCCCGAGTGGTCACACGAACCTCTTTGCTCGGCCACACCAGTGTAAAACCGTCAATCAACTCTTCGACGAAGAGTCCCTCATCTTCGAGTCGGCGAAGTTCGTCCTCGAAATTAGTTTCCACCTGGAAACCGTTGCCACCGCTGCTCTTTTGCGCCCATTTTTCTTCTGCCCAGATGGTGAGTAGAAGCTGTTGTGCACGATCTGGTGATTGGTCCTTTAATTCTGCGAGTAAGTCGTCGACTGACTCAAACCGGGAGTCAATCCGTTTCGTTCGCCCAACGTAGAAATCCGATACGAGATTTTCAAGCGTCCGTTCTGACTCCGGGATTTTATCATATTTCTTCCCGAGCAGTAGACCCCAGAACCCGTCATCATTCGAAAGGGGGTCATGTGATGTCATCTCGTTACTCATTCAACTATCTGATTAGTGTGAAACCAGGTATAAAGAGACTGTCGGACGAAACTACTGTTCAGAGCAGTTTCAGCGGTCCCTCTTTCTCCACTTCATCGGAACCATTCTGGAGGAAATAGAGGTCGATCCACTCCTGCCCGTGCTCGCGGCAGAACACCGGTATACACGTCGTCGTATGCTCGTAGCGCTGTTCACAGCGCGTCTCGATCTGTTCTCGCGTCCAGTCACCGTCTTGCTCTAGGTCGTACCGATTGCGAACTTCCCACGAGTGTTCGTCGGCAGCGGCCTTGAGGACGCGGAGCGAGAAATCTCGAGTATCTTTGAATGTGAACGGACCGCTCATCGATGTCGCTTCGCTCAGGGCAGTCTCTTCGACGCCGTCGAGACACAGGCGATTCTCTGCGACGGCGCGGAAGGCTTCGAGTTCAGCAGATTTCTCTACGAGGACGTCGTGTAGGTAGCTGTGGACGACGTCGCCGTATCCGTCTAGAGTGAACGACTGCTCGGGTGAGACGATCTGCAGTTCAGCTCCGGTCTGGGCGACTCGGCGACGCTTCGGTTCGAGTAGCGGACATAGGAATGCGAGTCGGTTAGCATGGAGGAGGTAGGCGTAGCTAAACAGACGCGACCGGGACGGCGACTCTTTCACCGGATCGTGGCCTTCCGCGTAATACTTCGAGTCCAGTACAGCTAGTGTCTGGTCGCCCTCCTGTAGTGCGTGGTCCGGTTCGTGGTAGATCTGGCCCTCACCCTCGAACGGATTCACGGAGGGTGACCGGACGGGCGTCACGTCGTCGAGGCCGCCGAGGTGGTCGTAAGACTTGATATACGAGAGCTCCCGCTCGATGACGACCTGTGAGTACTGCTCGAACAGCGACTCCATATTCAGAACGTAGTCCACGACCAGTTCCCGCGGGCCGTCTCTGAGTTGCTGGCCGAGTGACGACGACATCACCGCCTTGGCGACATCGAACGCCTTTTGGTAGTACCGGCGCTGCTTCGGGAGGTCGCTAAGCGAGAGGCGTCGATACGCGTCCATCCGGTCTAACCCGCTGCTAACACCCATACTCTCCAGGCGCTCCACCTCTCGGTGAACCTCTGAGAAGATACGGTCGTATGCAGGGTGGTCGTTCTCGTGAGAGTTCTGTCGAAAGAGCCGAAGCAGCGTCTTCCCCGCGTAGTGGAGTAGCGAGTTCGCGGCGTTGTCGTATTCGGTCTCGTTGCGGATCCAATGTGGCTCCAGCGTCCCCCGCGCGTGGTTCATGAGCGTCTGTTCGACGTCGATCTCTCCCCTCCCGTCCAGACTGTCGAGCCGTCGGATAACCAAGTCGCGGATGTACCCCTGTCGGTGGATCGTCTCTAACCCATCGAGGTAGTTGATCGCCAGCACGACGAAGACATCGTCGAGATGGATGTCATCGGAGAGGAAGTCCTGCAGCGGGATCCCGTGGTATTCGATGGAGCGGTTCTGGTCGTAGACCGCCAGCAACATATCGAAGATGTGCTCCCAGTCGATCTTCGGATCGACCTGAACCTTCGACGACGGTGTGAGGCTCACAACGCCGATGATGTCCGTCGCTTCGACGTGGAGTACCTCGTTCTCGTCGCCGTCTACGGTGACTGTGACGACTTCGTACTCCTGCTCGCCGTCGAGTGCTGCTTGACTTTTCGTGAAGACGCCGGGACTCTGCTGTGTAAAAGATGCGCGACGAAGCTGGTCACCGATGGACGACGGACAGCCCTCTATCCGGATCTCCCCGCGTTCGGGGACGTTGAAAGTGTCCTGCCCGTATTCGTAGACTTCGTCGACGGTGCTCATTACTCGTAGGAGCCCATCTGGCGACGTTCCTGTTCGAGTTCCCGTTCGGCGAGCTCTGCAGCAGGGGCGAGATCGAACTCCTCGAATTCACCATTCATCGCGCGGTAGTGTTCTGCGATTCGCTCGATCTGCGGAAATGCGGCGGCGTTCAGGAGTCGCGGAACGATGTACGTCCGGAACGCCTGTCCGACCGCATCTTTCTGATCATACTCGTACTCTCCGCCTTCTCGACAGCCGACGCCAAGGAAGACGGCGACGTCGCGATAATGCATCGGGCCGAAGCGCATGATCGACCCTTGCGACGTCGATTCGTGGCCGTGGTTGATCCCTTGGTAGTCCCGCTCGAACAGGCGGAGGATCTCGCTTTCTCCGAGGTCCGTGTGGTCGGTGACGTGCGTGGTGATCCAGTCTTTGAACAGCTGTCGGCGCTTATCCTCCTCGTACTCGTCCAGCTCAATCATGGCGAACCGGCGGGTGATCGCGTTGTCGAGTTCGTTCACCGTCCGGTCGGACATGTTCATCGTACAGATGATGTTCACCCGCTCGTCCAGTTCGATGGTCTCCCCCTCGTCGGTCTCGAAGATAGTCTGGTGGGGGTTCTCGATGGCGGTGTATAGTGGGCCGAAGATCTTCGAGATGTCGGCTCGCGTGATCTCGTCGAGGATGACGCCGTACTCGACGTCGAATCGGCGGGCACGCTGAACGGCTTCGGACACGCAGCCGAGTTTCGTCCGGTAGCTTAGCGAGTCGCCGGTGTAATCCGGACTGATCCCGCCGATGATGTCCGACGGCGTCCACGAGGGTGTCGCAGTGTTGAGCGCGTACCCGATGCCGGTCTCACGAGCGAGCTGCTTGGCGAAGGTCGTCTTCCCTGTTCCGGTCGGTCCGTACAGGACGACGGGCTTCCCAGTTTCGAGTGCGACCTTGGCGTTGCGCTCCACATCGTTTGGGACGAGTATCTCTTCGGGCGTTTCGTCACCGCGGAGACTCACGATACGCTTGAGCCGATCCGACGCGAGTGCCGACTCAAGCACGGCACGTCGCACCCGTCCGAGTCCACGCTTCCCGTCGTGGAGTACGTCGAGTTTCTCGTCCTCGATCAGGAACTCCAGTACGTCTTCGTTCTCGGCATTACGAATCGCTTCGACGACATCGTCGGTTACACGGCGAAGAATTCCGACTTCGTCTTTTGCGTCCTCAAGCGTATAGTCGTCCGACGAGTCACTCATTATCGAATACAGGTCGCCCACAGTATATAAAAACCCGTTCAAAACAAATTTTGTAACCTGTCCAGGATGCTATTTTAACCGCATAAGTGAGCTCGGTCTGCAGAATTTTGCTCCGAAACAACCGAATAGCGATTTCGACTTACAGAACGCCCTCAAGAGCATCGTCAGCCAGCACAAGCATAGATTAGCGATCAGTGACGCGGGCGTTTTTCACTCCCCTGCCAGCGGGTGGAGGAATCAGATCGTGAGTTCACACTCCACCGCAGCGACCGGAGACGCATCCGACTCGTTCCCAACGCTGCCCCAGAGTTCTGACCGACGTGACGAACGCGCTCGTAACGAAACGATGGATGTCGCGCTCCTCAAGCAGGGCGGCATCTACTCAGTCACTGGCGAGTCCGGGGAGACCTACACTGTCGACCTCATCGACGAAACGTGTACTTGTCCGGATTACCAAGACCGCGATCCAGAGGGCGGCTGTAAGCACGTCCGACGCGTCGCTATCGAAGTCAACGAAGAGACGGTCCCCCGCCCCGACGGGAAACTCCCGACATCGGCACTCACCACATCAATCCAAGAGGACGACGACAACGACGTCCGTGAGGACGCTGACTATCAGCAGGCAGAAGCCGCTATCATCGACGCCATCCAAGACCGCGAGGAAGAAATCGCCCGGCTTCAGTCAGAGATTGAGGCACTCGAATTCGTCACCGACACGCTCGATGCCATCCGCAACCCTGGCGAGGACTTTAGTCTCGACGCGATTCGTGACCAGCGATAAATAACTTACAGCTCCACACGCTATGAATTCGTCCACTCACCACGATCGAACAGTAACCATCGACATACAGATTCCCCTTGGTGCAACAGAGGACCTCGACGAATCAATTCCAGCCGACATCTACGCCGACTGGCTTCAAGAACGCCTCAATGAGGGACTTTCCGATCTCTCTGCCACCCCTGACCATCCCGGTGTTCTCGAGGTCGACGTCGACGCCATCACGGTAACCGAAGTCACGAGGCACGAATCGGGCCCCGCTTACCGCCCCAAGTAACTACTATTTCGAGCCCAATTTTTCTTCTCCGTTACAGGCGCGAAGAGGTTTCAATAACAAATGACAGACAGCACTCGAGACGAGGACTCCGTTGCCTCACTCCTCGTCCCTGACGACACCTCACAAGCCGCACTCATCGAACTTTTCGACACGCTGGAACGTGCCGGCTTTGGTATCGCCCTCCGCGATGGCTACGACTCCCAAGACGCCATCGCGTACGACCTCACCAAGACCAGCTCGCTCAACGATATTGTTCCGTCTCCCGGCTCGCCCGAAGACTACGACGCGGCCTATCGAGAGATGCAAACAGGCATCCTCAGTGGCCCAGCCTTTGAAGCCGCTATCGCCGTTCTCGCAGCCCATACGGCAGTCGCAACGCAACACCTCATCGACGGCGAGCGCGCAGATCCAGACATCGACGATCTAGATGAACGCTCACTCGAGTCGGCAATCTCTGAAACCGAGACGCAGATCACTGATGCCCTGTACGAACGGGCCCTAGAGAACGTGGAGGTCGACGTATGACGTCTGAAAAGAACACGCCGGTTCCGATGACCTGCCCGGAGTGCGGCGGCCGGTCGTTCTCTTGGATCATCGAAGAAGTCCAGTTCGGCGACATCCAGAAGTACGAGGACGGTACTTTCGAAGAGGTCGGTATGAAGCGCGGTGAGGTTGTCGGAAGTGACGTTGAAAATGAGGGCGTCTACTGTACGAACTGCGATGAGCGCCGCGATCGCGACGAGCTCGTTCCGGACGACGAGGTGACCGCCATCAACCAAGAGAGCGCGTGATTATCCCTTTCATCCCGTCGCCGGAGTAGTCCTGACTCACCAACACCCCCGGACTTCCGTCGTAACCTGATCTGATACTATGTCCAACGCATCCACCACGCCATCCGACGACACCGATTCGGCCGCACCGTTCGCCACTCTCAGCCGGCTTGCGTACGCCCACGTAACGCACGCCCCACTCCACGAACGCTATATGCCCTCGGGCAACTTCGAGGCTGTCGGCAAGCCCGGCGAATTCGGTCCGGTAGACCCCGAGACTGGGGCTGAATATCGCGCTCTCGGTGGCCTCAATCATCAGTACAACCGCGACTACAAGGTCGGTAGCTCATATCCAAAGACTGTCTTCGTTTACGCCGAGGATGCCTCCGGTGAATCCCTCTCCCACAATGCACTCGAAGCCATCCTTGATGATCGGAATCTCTGGTCGGATGCACTCACAACCGTCCTCCTCCCGAAAGGTATCGAAGAAGACCAAGCAACCTGGTACTCCGCGTTCCAATTCCGTCCCCCGGAGCGCGCACCGAGCCTCCGCCGGGTCAAGCGCCAGCTCGACCGCGTCTTCGACGACGCAGAGATCTATCGCGAAGGCCCGTTCCTCGATGCTCGAATCTGGCACGAGTAGTCGCACCACCTGTTGTTTTTCGCCCCCATCAGAAGTGAGGTGCACAAAATGCGATCGTTCCTTCCACCGTCAGAATTCGATCTCTCGGATCTCCCCGAGAGGCTCGATGTCGAACAGCAACTCAAAAACCGACAGGGAGTCCATATGGCGTTTGCGACGACAGCCCTCACGGTCGACATACTCGGTCGTGATCAAGGCGAACGCCACGATGCCCTGAAGGGACTCATCCAAGCGTGGGACTACATCGCCCGCCAACACGGCGAGGACGTCCACGTCGAGTACACCGGGAAGCCGTGGCAGTCACTCAACATCGACGTCGTCGACCGCACCGACGAGCCCGCAGCAGGAGGCGAGATCAAGCAATACGGTGTGCTCAACACGGAACGAGACGTCCTCCTCAAGCTTGGTCAGTTCGGCCCGACACTCACAACGAACCGTGAGAAGGCGGCCAAGCAGGCACGGGCGGACAGCCACCTCGAACTCGTCGAGGTCAAGAGTATTCCGTTCGATCAAAAGAACCCACTCTCGCACTAACCAAAGGAGAATATGACCTCAGAACCCCAGCGCCAGCTTCCCACCGAAACGTCCGACGCCGTCTCCGCACACATCGCCGCTAGTGAAGAGGCCAGTGACCTCACCTTCCAAGACGCCATCGAGGCGCTCCGAGAAGGGATCGATGGCTACGGGGACCGGGTTCACGCAACGGCCGAAGTCCTCCGTGCCGTCGACGACCTCGGAGTCCCGAACAACATTCTAACCCACCCCCGTGTCGAACAAGGTATCTGGCGATACAGCCACGACGCAGACACCGTCCGCCGCGAGATCGAGATCACCATCGAGCGCGAGGCAGACGACGACGTCACCGTCGACGAGATTGTCGCCGCTTATCGCGTCGCCGCCGCCCGTCTCGACACGCCTATCGACGTGGACTAACCCACCACGTCCTAATCCGCTAGTAGCCCCGCGGGGTGTCAAACCCAGCAGCTCCCTTCTCAAGCCTTCCATGACAGTCATCGTCATCAACATCAAAGAAGAGCGAATCGACTCCGAAGATCAATCTCCCTCAGACGTTCTTGAGTCACTCCTCATCCCCACCAAATCGCCGGACGATGATACTGTCGGTTCCGAATACGTCCAGAAACTCCTCCGACAGCTTCCGTCCGACGCACTCAAAATCCGGCAATCAATTCATGAACCGGACTGGGGATTCGGAGAGCCCTGTCCCGTCTGTGGGACCGAAGCCCTGAGCGCTATGACGGTCAGCGAAGACATTTACAACTCGAGTCACGGCGAGTTCGAGTTCGTCGAGACTGGCGACGCGAACGGTCCCGTCCTCTCGGTTATCTGCCCCGAGTGCCGGACGTACCTCTCGCACGTCCCATACCAAAATCTGACCACTTGACCGATGGCATCCATCGACACCGATCCCGATATTACCGTCGGATACTCACGGCTCTCGCCAAACGCCGTGTGGTGCTTCTTCGACGAGATCGACGATGTCCCGAATCTGACCGCCGCCGAAGAACAGGGAGAGGCGTGGGAGGCCCTTCTCGACGGCGACCGCATCGGAACGGCAGTCGTCGGTACCGTCGGAACGTCGTTCCTGAGTCGAATCATCATCACACCGAACGCGCGACGGATGAGCGTCGCGACCGCAATCTTCGACCGCCTCCAAGACGTGTATTGGTGCCTCCGCTGCCGCGTTCACAAGGATAATCAAGCTGGCATCAGGCTCGTCGAATCCACCGGATTCCACCGGAAACGGAAGGGTCGCTACGGCGAACTTTGGTGGTACGATACACAACTCGACAACGTCGACGACAAGTAACCCCTGGGTGGCTTTCTCCCGTCCCAGGACCGTGCAGACGTATGAATCCAGAACTCGTCCATCCATGTGGGAACATCACGGCCGTACTCCCGCTGCTTGACCCAGCCCAGCAGCGCCGCTATCAAGACGCCCTCAAGCGACGGGCCCGCGGCCACCTTCCACAGCGGTTCGACGCTTGCGCCGGCCGCGACGAGGCTCGCACATACTACGAGGGAAAGCCGACACCCCCATCCGGACGGCTAAGTGTGCCTCACCGTTACGGATGCCGATGAAACCCCCGTTGGGCTGGTACTCCCCACTTCCGCTCGAGACGCGTTTAGGGTACACTCTGAGGCGTTACAGAGGTCCCAGTCACTTATCCAGGGGGGGGTGACCATCACCTAGTTGGGGTTACCAACGTCTGTCCCGATTCCGTGTTTGCGCTGGGACCAACGAAGGAGACCACCAACGACTATAACTCGTCGCGATGTTTCGACAAGTAAATGCCGAACAATCTTGAAAATGAGTCAGCGGAAGAGTCATCCGCAGACTCAGAGGATATCGTACTCTCCTCGTATGTTGCGTATAATCGGAAGGTCTTTCCAAAAATAGTTGACCTCCACGTTGAGGACGGGGCAACTATTGCTGACGTGACTTATGGACGCGGGAACTTCTGGACCGACGTGCCGGACGAGAAGTACAAAGTATACAAGACAGATATCGACCCTGAAAAATCACCAGATAGTGAAGAGGGAGTCGATTGCCGTGACCTCCCCTACGAAGATGGTGAAATCGACTGTGTAGTGCTAGACCCTCCCTATGCAGAAGGATTCTTCCGGCGAAATAAAGACCACCTTGCAGGGAATGGCTCACATTCCAATTTCCGATCGAATTACTCTACAGGTGATGTGCATACCGGGGGGTCGAAGTATCACCAAGCAGTCTTAGACCTCTACTTTGAAGCGGGGAAGGAAGCCAAACGAGTACTTAATGATGACGGTGTTTTTGTGGTGAAAGTTGGAGATGAGGTGAGCTCAAACACTCAATACTTGACACACATCCAGATAACAAACTTTTACGAGAGAGAGCTGAGGTTCTACACGAAGGATTTGTTCGTCGTAGAACGTCACAACAAACCCTCTGTTTCCGGAATGCACAATCAAGTTCACGCACGCAAGAACCACTCTTTCTTTATGGTCTATAAAATGGATGGAGAGCCACAGAATATCCTCGAAACAAGTTGAAGACAGTTCAGCGGACCGTGAAGATCTCCATCCCGGTATCGAGGGGCATCGGGCTTACCGGGATCTGGAGTAAGTCGGTCACGTCCCCTCGTAGTGTTGCTTCCCCGTCGCTGGAATTACTCACTTCAGAGAACAACATCTTCCAAAGACGCGCATTGTCGTAGTCGTCAGAGTGCGATGGGATAAACTCAATCAGTCGTTCGCTCACGATAACGATGAGCTTCTTTTTCATTCGGCTCAACGCGACATTGAGTCGGTTCGGACTGAGAATGAACTCCGCTTCTCTTCGGATGTAGTCAGGGTCGCTTACTGTACTCGATAAGATGATCACGTCGCGTTCACTCCCCTGAAATCTATCGACTGTATCAACCACACCTTCGCTAACTTTGCTTCCCAACGAGTCAATCAGACGACCCCGTTGGGCGTTGTGAGGAGTGATTATCCCGATATTTTCCTTTGAACGGTCAATCGGGGTGATTAGGCTATTTACAATACCCGCCTCAAGTGCGTTAGATTGCTGACTCTCGCTGTCTTGATGGACGACAATCGAAATTGGACAATCTGGATTGAGTACTGTGTCGATCGCCTCATTTCCCGTCTTGTTGACCGCAAGAGGGTCCCGGTGGGCTCGAAGATGAGGATCATCCTCGGTGAAGGAACGATATCTCACCTCATCACGTTCGTACACCAGCTTTCGCAAAATGCGAGCTACTTCCTCATCACATCGGTAGGTGATCTCCAGCCGATCTATCGGATACTCTACCGAAGTCGGCACCTCAACCTCGTCGAACTGCTCATCATCGCCAAACTGGTTCTCCCCACTCAGCAGCCGAAATAGGTCCATTACCGAAAGATACGGAACCAACTCTCGAATGGTTCGGCGGTCTTCTCGTTCCCAATCGTGCTTCTGGATGGGCGATAGTTGTCTGTGATCGCCTACGACTAGAGTCCTTGCTCCGTCTTTGGTAGATGACCCTGACATCAAGAAGTCAGTGACGGTCATCATACTGGCTTCATCAACCGCAAATAGGTCGAAGGTGGGTCGTATCGTCTCGTCAAATGCTTTCTTGATTATTCGATTTCCACCGCTCGGAGTTCCAAAAATGACGAAGCTGTCTGACCCTGCCCCCCAGTTGCTCAGTTGTTGTTGCCCCTCTAAGTCCCTTTTCAGGTCCTCAACCTTCGACTTCTCCGTATTGTAGTTGACCCGTTCAACATCAGTTTTAGTGGGGACAGAGTAGCCACGGTCACGCGATAAAGCGCGAATCAGGCGGAGCGAGTCTAGCTCGTCACACCCCTCTTCAGCCATAAGCGTATACTTGAAATCATCAACCTTCTTCAATATCGCGTTAACTGCTCGATGTGAGGGGGCTACAACTAACGCGCGAATGCTTCCTCCATCGTTCATCTGGTCATATGAGGCACGCAGGAGCCCATGGGCAAGCGCCAAGGATTTTCCTGTTCCCGGGGGACCCTGAAGGATAGCAAAGTCATCCTCTTGGCGAGTGATGAATCTTTCTTGGCGGTCGTTTGGATAATCAAGTGAAGAACTACTCTCGACAAAGTCGAGGTATCCACGGTTTGGCTCTCCGTCATTGCTCATACATCATCACCCCGAATGAGGCCGTCCAAGAGGTGATAATAATGGTATCTCGGATTTTGACTGGGGCGATTTGATTGCAGTTCTTCTAGCACGTCGTGGGCGTGTGTTGAGGTCCAGTCGTCGGTCTGTCTATCCAAAATGTACCTATCTCCGGGTTTGAGGTGAACACAGCGGACGCCATAGCTATAGCCCGCATCTGCTTCGTTTTGTACCCACACGTCGTGCCTGTGAACGTACTCAAACGTGTCTGGATTCGTGTTTGGTATGAAATTGCCATCTGTGTTGAATTCACTACAGCGGAGTGTGATGCTGCGGTCACCCGTATTCACGCTCTGGACTTCAACGGGGAGCCCCGACTCGATATCCGCTGGCTTCTTCTTATCATCCTTATGGACTTGTTGAGAGACGTCCCACGTGACAGGATTTGCAACACGATGAGACCCCGAAGATTCGTTTTCAGCCCCCTTCAAACGGCAAGTATACGCAACTTTTGAGGGGTCACTGAATTCATCAGGTTCGTACACAAGTCGTCCTGTTACAACAAGGTCGTCGCCATCTATTTCAGTCTCTTCCACTTCCACGATTGCCGCATGGCCCTTCTGTACACGCTCACGTGGTGCTTTTGCGTATTCTCGATACTTTTCTTGACGGTCAGCGTAGTGCTCTAGGTCGAGATAGTCGTTGAGAGACCGAGCCAAGTCGATGTCTCCCAAATTAAACTCAGGAAGTTCTGGGAGGTCGATTTGTTCTTTGCCGAGGAAGGGATTCTGATGGGACGCAGTACACGACTCCAGATGGTGAAGTGCGTGGGACATTTTTTCTCCCAAGAGACCCACATCTTCCGGTGTGATTCTCTCGTCTTGCTTGTCAGCATCGTGGTATCTGTACTTCTGAATTTCCCACCTATCACGCCCTGAATCTGCCCAGTCTAGGTTTAGCTTCCCTTTTGCGGCCCAGATATACTCCAGAGGGATTTGATTGTCGAAACGTGCTTTGAGCGGGTAGAAATCGTCTGGATTCTGGATATCCGATTTACTGTGTAGTCTACCATTGCTGTCGGCTTCTACTGGCAGTTTGAAATTGAACAGGTTGTACTTGAATGCATCATAGCAGTTGAAGGTCAATCCCCCACCGGACCGTGTCACCTCCCAGTTTGACTTCTTGAATAGACCGTCACAGCCGCAGTCACAATACTGCGAAGTCGCTTGGTCAAGAATCGGTAGAATACCACTTCCGGGATACCGGAGAGCGAATCGATCCTGAAGTTCGTCCTGTACTATACTGACCATCGGTTGGTCGATCGCCTTTCGATACCCTAGGAGGTCCCGAACCGCATCGAACGAGTCCTTGTCATATCGAGGCATCTGACGGAGAATGCCATCTACCAGAGCATCCCGCTCCATCCGGCTGAAGAAATATACATGCAACGCTGACCGTGTATCTCCTTCAGCCACGTGTTCTATGGCCGGGAATAGTTTGGAGAAGAAGTCCTCGAGCAAGTCGCCTTCAACCTCTAGAACCTCTTCTCGCTGGTCGTTATCTGGTAATCGGTCTACTACGGAACTAAATGAAAGTGCTCCAATGGCTGAATTGTTTCTGACAACTCGCCCAGCAAGCATAGCCAAGGAGTCGCGCATGAAGTCCTCCCGTACATAGAGATACACTCTGATGAGTTCGTCGGGATCGTAGTCCATCTTCTCTCGGGCATTTGGTGACGCGCTGGTTGATGGAAGGGTACTGTCACCTGACCCCTGAATCGGCGTGGCGTATAACGGCCCAGTTCGTGCCTGAGAGTCGTTCTGTGCTGCTTGTCTGGTTTGTATCCCACCCAACATAACCTGTGCCCTCTGAACCATCCGGTCGACTTTCCCGCCAATTGTAGGTTCACTCAAAAGCTGCTTGACGGTATTCTCGTCGCGTGAAGGAAGTTCGTCGTAGACGTAGGGTTTCGGGTCTTCAATTTTCTCTTTCAGACCCGCGAGGTCCTCAATATCCTCGATATCATGTTTGTTGAGGATTCGCTGTTCACCCTCCGTGAGACCGAGTAGCGCCAAGTCCAGATTGTCCAGCGCATATTTGAAACAATCCTCATTATACAGACAGGTGTTGCACTTACCAGTCAGAGAGAAGTTAACTTCGGCCTGTTTGTAAACAGAGTCTATCGTGCCATCCTCACGCAGAAGCCTTCGCACGTCTTCTCTGACGACTTCGGGTTCGGCAATAGTTTGAATTGATTCTGGGTCAGTGAAGTCTAATGAATCGCTTTCCCGATGGACTATGCTGATTCGAACCTCTAACTCCTCTACGAGCGGCTGTAGGATGTCTTCAAAAATTAGTGCGTAGATACCCGCCTGAATCTGGTGATATGGCTGTACATCACTAGAAGCCTTGATTTCGAAGATATGCGCGATTATACCGCTATCGGGCGATTCCCAGAGAGCCAGCATATCCCCGCGTCCCTTGATTCCCCATACGTCGATGTAACCGCGGGCAGGTGGTTGCTCAATAACAACAGGGTTCTGGACAGTCGCCTTGTCAACAAGACTGTCTAATTCTGTACGTACTTCCTGTTTTCCTATGTCTGGTTTATCGCTTACGTCCCAGTCAGAACCATCGTAAAGGCCGACTGAGTCTTGTTTGATATTTTCGGTAATATCATCCTCGAACCGGTTGCCAATTTCACTAAGGAACACGCCCAATTCGTCCTCATTCCCGGTGATTTTGCCGAGACTTTGTTGGAGGTAGCGAGGGCACTGTTCAAACCCAATAAAGAGGCCAATATCCCCCGGACTGAGAACAGGACGTGAAGATCCAGACATCAATAGTCGATTGGTAGCATACCCGGTATGATAATATTACCCCTGTCTATCATATTCACCAATTCCATCTCTCTTGGCAAGCCAATGGACTAGTCATAGAGATGTTCTCGCTCTAAAAGCTCAGAACTCCCAGTTTTCGTCTGTCCAATTACGGAATAGAAATCCTATGAAATGCCCCACGTCAACCAAAGAGATCACGCCTCAGCTTGGACAAAAAGTAGCTCAAGGCATATACGCGGAAGTGTGTCGCACCACCAGAAGTAGATTTCTTCGTCGCCGATAGACAGCGAGCGCCTCTTATGACCGACTCGACCAGAACTCCTCAAGCGCAGCTCACCGAGCTCGACTACAAGGGACACGTCCTCGAACAACCTCATACGGAACGAGTAACGGCTTCCGTAGAGACAGCCGAAGACCTCTACGCGACAGACGAAGGCGACCTTCTCTGGATCGATGGCACCGAATACGCGGTTGTCAAGCGAAACTTCGGGATCTTCCACAGACCGCTCTCAGTCGTCGCCGAAGACGGCACACAAGGGCGGCTCATCGGAGGCACCATCAACCAGCAGTCGTCGATAGCCGGCATCGCATGGATACACGACCTCCCCGGAGACGACGAGTGCGCCCCGCAGCCGAGTGACTTGCTTGCGCGGTTCGACCGGGTCTACCGCCTCGAGGAAGACCGCCTCGACTGTCTCCACGCCTGGACGCCCGATAGCGACCATCGCGTCTGTCCAGCGTGTGAAGAACGCAGTGGCGAACCGATACGTATCGAACAGCAGGCCGGCAAGACTGTCGAACTCCGACAGTGTACGAACACCGACTGCCAACACATCTATCGGTACGTTCGACCCTTCCCGGAACCGGATACCGCAGCCCTCCTCATTTCGACGGGCACAGTGGACTCTCCCGTGCTCGGATCGGGATACACGACGAGTGAAACCGTCGACGAGTATGAACTCTCAGGAGTCTTCCGCTGTACCGAGCAGGACGATTTCAAGTTTCCCGTCGAGACGAACCGTGGTCGCGACGACGGCTTTTACTCAGCCTCTGAAGTCGCCGCGTTCTGCAACCCAAAGCTCGATCACGACGATCCCGACGACCGCTTCGGTACCGTCACCGTCGACACCAACGACCGCACTGGGGGAACAGTCATTCGATGGCGCGACGCACCAGGAAGTCAAGCGAAGATGACCGTCGAGTTTCAGGAGCTCGTCGGCGGAACGAGCTCGCCCACGCCGGACTACGACCGCGCTCTCGACTGGAACCTCAACCGAGACGCATTCACCGCAATTGTCGATCAGACTGGCCCAACCTATACCGACACGTATCCTGACATTTCCTCTCAACAGAGCGCACCCAACGATCACACAACTGCCTGAATCACCGACCGTTAATACCAGCGAGCCTGCAACCGATACACACGACGCGAACAGCGATGGCCACAGATAGTACATTCGAGGAGGACGTCATCTACCTCTGGCGAACGCTCCGCTCTGTCGTCCTCGTACTTGTCTTCATCTTCGGCGCGATCATTACCAGTCTCATCGTCGGCTATGTGGGCATCGTCGTTCTCGATCAGGCCTACCCAGTTGCCCAGCAGTCAGAGACGGCACGCTTCCTCGCTTCCGCCGCGTTTAGTGAACTCGGATACGCGATCTTTGTCGGTGGTCTCCTCTACTGGAAAACGGACCTCCTCCCCGCGGGCCTCCGCTTCCGTCGTCCGACCCGCCGCGACGCCCGCTGGATACTCGGCAGCATTCTCGTGATGATTGTCACAGAATACGTACTCACATCCCTCTTCACGTTTTTCAACGCTCCAACCGCACAGAACGCGACTGTGATCGAGGCCACCAAACACGCCTCCCTTTCGATGTTCGGCGGGCTCATCGTCGTATCCCTTCTCATCACTGGACCCTGCGAAGAAATCCTGTTTCGCGGCCTCATTCAAGGGTATCTCCGCAGGTACTTCTCTGCCATCGGAGCAATACTTCTCGCCAGCCTCTTTTTTGCGAGTGTACATCTCTTCGCCCTGCAGGGTTCTTTGAGCGGCATCCGAAACGTCCTCCTCTCACTCTTTGCGCTATCACTCATCCTGGGCTTCGCCTACGAGCGTACCGACTCACTCTTCGTCCCGATCCTCATTCACGGTAGCTATAACGCTATCCTCTTCGCCAGTCTCGGTCTCACTAGCCTCTACTAACGGCCGTCCCGATCTCACCCAAGCCATCCCGCTGTTCACACCTATTCTACCGGTATTTTTTAATATCGGATATGCGACGAGTGGGCTATGCGTTTCGCATTAGCAGAAGCGAACTGGGGAGACGACGACGGCACCACGTCGCTCGCAATCGTCACGCCAACAGGCCTCGATCGGCCCTCGGAGTACGGCCGGGCCGCAACGGGCTATCAAACCGCTGAAATCGGCTACGAATTCGACTCCACATACGATCCAACCGTCAACGACCACCCCGATCCGACTCCCGTCATCTTCTACCCCAACGAACTCCGCGACATCATTACGGAAGTCCGGAATACGCTCCCTATTGATCCATTCTCACCCGCGAACTTCGATGTTCTCGTCGACTGGGCTGACGACCAGGAGGGTGGAGAAGGACTTCTCGCGGAGATCGGTACAAACGAAAAGGGAAAATGGTGTAAGCAGCTCAAAATGCTCCGAAACGACGGCGGCCACCCCTATCTCAAAGTCCAGCGCGGCGCCCACCACACTTGGCTCCGCGGATCGCCGACCCTCGGTCGCAAAGAGTTCGATGGTGTCTTCGGAAACGTCACCGTCATCTAACCACCAGGATCAGTCCCCCTTCGGATTGACAGGCGCGATATACTCGTTCTTCCAAGTGTCACCGTCCCGCCATTGCCAATAATAATACCTGTATCCCTGTTTCGGCTCCTTCACCGTGATGTAGGCCCCTGTAGCGGGGACATCATCGTAGTCGTCGGGATCCATCGAGACACCCTGCTCCTCGAGATCTTCGACGACATCATCGTCGACGGCATCCTCGGGAGCGGTATCTGGAGACGCAGGTGGTTGCTCCCGCTTCCAATCGGCGAGAGCTTGTGCGTAGTCAGCCAA
Organism: Halobellus ordinarius; assembly: GCF_031823395.1. NCBI lineage: Archaea > Methanobacteriati > Methanobacteriota > Halobacteria > Halobacteriales > Haloferacaceae > Halobellus > Halobellus ordinarius. Next base: position 115,111 of record NZ_JAVQKJ010000010.1, on the reverse strand, counting down.
ATCCTCCAGCTCCTCGACCGATAATTCGTCTACCGCGTCTCGAACGTGTGCCGGAAGGTTAGGTCCAGAAGGTCTCTCAGTGTCGCCCGTCATTAGTTACCCCACAGAGGGGCATAGCCATAACTTTTGTGGGGTAACTCGTGGTGAGCACTCTCCGGTTGGTTTCTCGCCCCCCACAGGTGGTGGAGGTAACTACGCATGTCTACCCACCAGATCACCCCGGCGGACGAGCACCTCCCACCCCTCGAACTTCCCCCAGGCGCGCTCGACGCATCGCACCCTGACTATGAGAACACCACGGGTAGTGACCCACCGGAGATCGAGCCTATCGAGCACCGCATTCGTCTCGACATCATCGAGGCTGGCGGGCTCTTGTCTCACGACACCCACGCCCCCACCCCGCTCGCCCGGCAGTACATCCAGAAAACACTTGTCGATACTTACGAGAGCGAACGCCGGTTCTTCCCCTCCTACGACCGCCTCGATGACTTCCTGGACGAGGCTCCTGCCTTCCTCACAGGTGAGCTCGAACCACATTACCGTGAGCTCGAACAGATTCGTGCCGATCGCCGAAAGTGGTACACGGAGCTCATTCCGAAAAACCTCGACACTATTCAAGGAACAGCCGATTCCCTTCTTCCCCTCCACGCAAACACTTTCCACGGAGTCGTCATCGTCGACGGGAACACCGATCCAATCGGGTATGCCGACGGACACGATCTCGATGTAGACGATGTCATTCGGGAAGCCCAGCTCGATAACCACATCCTGCCCTCCGAATACGGGATCACTCTCCCGGCGCCGCTCCTCGTCGGGGAATTCGCCAGCGGGTCCACTTACGCGTTCCTTCCCTGGTCGGACGCCGTCGTCTGTGGTTGTCCCTATAAGCAGACGAACAAGTGGGCGGTGATGTGCAAACACGAACTGGCGGCTGCATCCTGTCTCGCCACCGCTCACGAAGGAGACGTCGATGCCAAGTACGTTCTCCCGATCGACGTCGGTGTTGACATCCCGCAGCGCGCCCGCCGGTTCGTCAGCCCGACCGTCGCAGCCACTCACACGCCCCGGAAGCAACGGTGATCACGATGACGCCTTCCATCACAGACCCGGGGAGCCACCCCCAGCTGCAGTGGCTCATTCGCGGGTCGCCCGCGATTACGCTCACTGAAGCTCTCCACAACGCCATCCCTGTCGAGGTCCTCGACAACACCGTTGTCGACGCTGAAGCCTACTATCACGTCGCGACAGACACCATCATCGTCGTCCAATTCGATACGGTCCAAACCATCCTCGAACGGGACGGTGCTCCTCTCCGCTGCCCACACGACAACGACCCGGCTTCTTGTCCGTCGTGTGCTACTCAAGGAGACACGACCGATTGCGATTCACTCGATAGCACCGACCACCATCCACACGATCCGTCACCAGCCTGTTCGTGAGTTCCGATATCTCTCATATTTCACCCGTTCGACAGGAGGCTACTCGAGCACCCCACTCCTCCTAACTATGCAGATCGACACAAGCACCCTCACCCAGATCCAGACGTATCGCGTAACCGCAGACCCGGTCATCGCGAGTGACCACGCTGCCGGCACCGCCAACCTTACTGACGGTATCTACGAGGAGCGCCGCGCACTCGTCAAGGACACACCTCCAGGTGAACGTGTGCCCGTCGCAACGTGGGGCGAGCTCACAGTACTCTGTTCGACGGCCTCCCTCACCCACGCGGCATTCACGAACACGGAGTTCGTCAGCCTCTATCAGTACGCCTTCCGCCAGTACCTCGACGGAATCGGTGACGATGACCAAGATGCGGACGCGATGCTTCCCTCAAACTTCACGATCCTCCCCGCAGACGACGAAATTCGCGATCAAGCCCGTAACCTCCGCGAAGTGCTCAAGCGCGACCGCGACCGCTGGTTTACCGAGCACGTCGATGATCTTGACGTCGAAACCGGTGACGTCCCCAAGGCGTTCTGGCTACACGATTCCACGACGACGGCAGCGGAACGTCTTGCCGAGGGGTTCGCGGCCGGTGAGATCTCCGACCAGCTTCTCCAGAGTCTCCCCTGTCTTCCTGGACAGGCTCCCGGGGAGAATCCCGATACAGCCGAGAGTACAGCAACACAGATGATCAACGAGAGCGATTCAGCACAGGCCGGTCTCGATATGTTCTAACTGACTCTGTGAGATCACCAGATTGTGACAAGTGTTCCACCGCCGTCGATACATACAGCGGGTTGACTTACTCCTCAGCCAGCGTGGTCTCTTCCATCATAGACACTAACGTCGACTGTAAGCTACTCTCATTCTCAACGATCTCTTCACCGAGGAGCCCAGTTGACACGCTTTCGTCCGGCACCATACCACCGACGAGCAGAAACTCTTCTCCAGAGCTTTCGAGGGAAAGGAGACCTCGGAAATCGATGTTTTCCAATTCGTCGTTGTCACCAGCTTCCCACTCTACCTCAAATGTGAAGCCGAAGTGGCGGTACTGGGGTTTCTCATACCCGAATTCCCTGATACAGCTTATGGACCAATCTTTCTGTAACCCATCCTGTATAGACGGCTCACCCCCATAACCATGCAACTCGCGCGTTTGTTGTGTATATACCTCCTGGGCGAAATTAGTGGTTGTCTCACTATAGGGGTTCTCTCCGCAAGTATTCTCTCGAAGAATCGTCATCGGGTTATTGACCGATACAGAAAATGGGACTGGACCACCACCGATTGTAATTCGTGATGAGGTATCCTCTTCATCATTCTGAATCATCTGTGTAGGGGTTGCACGAATAGCTAGGAAGGACGCAATAGACGGTGCATTTGACGCGAATTCGTCAGCGGTTCCCCCAAGCTCTGCTTGCTCTGCTCGAACCCCCTCCCAATCGAAGCTATACGCTTCTTCGGATATTTCCTCGTCATCCCACTGATCGCCAAACTCGGGGAGAGTTATTCCGTTAATTGTGTTTTCATTAGCAGATGTTACCGCACTGCCAACCGACGAGAAACCAAATGTGAGCACCGCAGTCGAACTCAGGAGAAAGTCTCTACGGTCCATACCAGGTTATATTGATTAAGGAACATACGTTTATCGCCAATACAAACAGTTTGTGGATGTGTTTGATATGCTGGAAGGGGGAAATGTAGACTATATAACAGCTGTTTTCACTATGAAGAACACCAATTTATTGACCGCAGCAGAAAAAGAATGTGTCATCAGCTGATGATTTCAACAAACCCGATTATTTAGCCCTTGAGGGGATGTTTCGTTCTATGACGTGGTTTGGTGATTTTCGGAGCGAAGTAAGAGAGAAAGCACGGGTTTCGGATTTGGTTTTGATTTCTTCGGTGCCAATCCTTCTCTTGCTGATCTTCCTGCTTCCTGAATCAATTCAGAACGCTTTGATCCTGGACTACGGTGATTACTCTATTTTCAACCTCTGGAGCTCTGCCTTTGTACATCGAGGATTCGATCACTTCAGCAATAATTTAGCGGCTTACTGCGTCCTGATCGGCCCAATATATCTGCTCTTTGTGCTGGCGAATGAACGGAAGCTGTTCCGATACACGTTTCTGTCACTTCTCTTCATCCTGCCGTTCGTGATAGCCCTAATCAACATAGCCGTCCTTGGCTCTGGAACCGGAGCAGGCTTCTCCGGAATCGGCTCCGCATTCTTTGGCCTTCTCCCCGTCTCGCTATTCCTATTCATCCACAATAAAGTCTCAGAGAAGATAGAACCAACCCACGGAGTCGTACTGTTTCTAATAGCCGCCGGAATCATCGCACTAACCTACTCCGGCGTTACTGCAGCAGCCGGAATCCTGCTGATCGCAGTACTCCTTACCATCTACGACATATACCAGATAGGTCTTGGCGAAGCAAAGAATGCTGCTGTCGAGCTAACTTCGATGGAGGGATATTTTGAACTGGTTATGATCACCAGTCTCCTGTTCCTGATCTCTCCAGTACTGCTCTTTCCTCAAGATATTGCCCAAGGCGATGGCGCAGTGAACATTCTATCCCACTACTTGGGGCTTGTCTTCGGATTCTTCGGACCCACGACCTACCTAGTCTATCGAAGACGTCGACAGTAGCTATCTGACGGAACCAAAGTACGAAGATGACCGGTATCAATCAAAAGGCCTCATACAAAACCGTGTGACTCCTCGTTAGCAAATCCACTTTTACAGGTGTTGGCAGTTCTATTTAACAATCGAATTTTATTTGTTAAGGTAGGATGGCTGGAGAGACCGATTCAGAGCTCATCGAGAAAATCAGGGCTGTTGTCGATCGAGTCTATAGTGAGCAGTTAAGCGACGGCGTGAATGCAGTTGAGAGCCTCCGATTGGTGGGGAACCCTGAGCCTGATGTTGGGATCTTCCAGTATGAACCGAGACAGGTAACATGGGCAGTAAATCCCTTCGCGGGCAACATCGATATATCCTCGCGTTGTGTGAAGAATTCCAAGGAAATTTGATCATTGTTCTTGACGGCGCGCCGTACTTCAGGGCGTCGGCCGTCACGGACCTGGCGGCACGTGACGACCTCGAATTCGTTCAGTTACCAGCGTACACACCCGAGCTAAATCCAGTCGAAGAGTGTTGGCGACAGCTGAAACAGACGCTCAGCAACCGGTTGTTCGACTCACTTGATGAACTTACGTCAGCGATCGACCACGCTCTTGAACAGCTTTCTGCCCCAGATATACGTAATTACTTCTAACGATTACTATAGTTTACCCCCACAATACGACACGCTCTCACCGTGTATTTCTCACCCTCCACTAAGAGTGGAGGTTTCATCGATAGATGCACCAGCTTATCCGCGTACTTGTTCCCGGTACCACTCAAGACGACGCCCTCGTCTGCGCTCACAGCGCCCTCGACAAACTCGTCGGTGTCGGCGTCGATACTGCCAGTGTCTACGACTACTACGGGACGTTCGATCAATCGGACTCTCGTTACAAGCCACACGTCGCGAACGTCATCAGTGATGGCAGCTCTGAGACTGTCGACGAGACAACGGTCGCCCCAGCGTTCCCACTCGACAGCGACGAGGGGCAAGCACTCCTCGATGACGCGCTCGAGGAACAAACAGAGGAGTTCCGAGATACGTTGTCGAGATTCCAGTCGAAAGTCGAAGATCTCTCCGTCGAGGGCGTTATGAACAACGTCGACGGGGTACGATTCCACCTAGGACAGCTCGCCGAATGTCGAGGACCGTCAGTGTACATCTATAACGAATACGGAGGCGGTCTCGTATCACCGACGGCCGTCGACGAATACGTCGATCGCCTACAAAACGCTTCGTCCGGTACTGTCGGCGGCGACGGTGACGCCGCAGCGGCCACAAAAGAAGATGAGCAGATGTCCCGGGGATGGCTCGTCCCCGCCGACGTCCATTTCTAGCGCGTTATGCCGAGTGAGTCACACCTCTTCGAGACGCTTAACGACCCGAATCGGATAGCCTTCCGGGTAGAGCTCCCTGACGGGAAATCAACAGCGTTCGCGACGACTGGACGGACCGACGTTGCAGTCGGCGAGCGGTACTGGAATTCCTACGACGGCGAACTATACCGCGTCACGATCGTCGACGACACGACGGTTGAAGCAGTCCTCGAATTCGGCTGTGGAGATATCCCCCGATCAGTCTCCTTCGACTGTGAGTGGTTTACTCCAGACGGTGACTCCCTCCACCACATCGCTCCGCAGACCGAGTAACCGCCATCACACTTTCGACCCATCAGTATGTCATCACTTGCTTTCCCCGTTCGCGACGGTTCGGAACCAGCACCACTTGACCATTCCTCGCTGGCCAGCAACAAACCAACCGAACTCGCATCGACGATCCGCACTGGAGATCACATCTTTGAGCGAACCGTCATCGACTCTCGAAGTCGATTCCCCATTCCCGAGGTGAAGGCTGTTTACCGACGTCGCGTCATCACTAACGTTCAGCTCACTCGAGGAGGCCGTTCATTGGCCGTTCACTTCCAAGAACGGCTCCCTGCCGATGAGTCGATGGTCGCAGCGCTCCATTCGAGTGATCCAGAGTGGCGTACATACCCGCCAGCGGGAATGCCGGATTTCCCACGACTGGACGTCGAACCTGGTGAAAAATCGGACTGGAGGGTCTCCCATTGGGAACCCAAGCGTGTCACGCCACCGCCTCTCGAGGACGTCACCGACCTCACAGTCCACCGCGTTTGTGGACGAGGGAGTCGGCAATTCGTCAATCACCTTCTTATCGGTGGTCCGGACGGCCACATCGACCATCGCCTCGGCGGTGTCGCGAAATGGAAGGCCGGATTCATCGCTACCCAGGATGGGCATCCGTACTCAGTGGCGGTGCTCGCACAGCCGTACACATACAGTTACGACGGGGCTCGTGAAGAGCTGTACGTTACACGGCTTGCGAATCACCCGAATCGCCCACCGAATACGTCGAGTTGGATGCTTGCGCGTCTTCGAGACTGGGTACGTGAGCATACCGAGCGAAAGCGGCTCGTCGCGATCGCCGGCGTCGACGACAACACTGGAGTCTGCTACCGAGCCGCTGGGTTCGAACTCGATCGGATCAAACCCGTCTCGAGTACTGATTGGGAGAACCGTGAAGGACGTACTGTGCCCCGTCGCGACGAGTGGACTAAACGAAGGTACGTCTCATCAGTATAACAACTGATTAGTCAGGCGAACCGTTTCAGCGAGGATTTAGAGATATCTCCGAATCGAGAATCCTCCATTACGATATCAAGGATAGCCTCTGGATTGTGGAGTAACCGATGAGAGTTGTGGCGGCCACCGCCTTTTCCCATATTCACCTCTTTAGTTTCGATTACCTGGCTGAGCTGCATCTCATCGAGGATATCCCGGAAGCGCCGTATCCCGATCGTGTCCATATCTATCGCGTTAGTGATCTGCTGGTACGCATCGTAGAGTTCACCTGTGATGATGTAATCGTCACGCGAGAAAAGTGACTTAGCAGCGATCGAGAGACAAGCTGCTTTCATTTGAGTGGGGGTTCCCTGGAGGAAGTCGCGGAATCGATCCTTTTCAAGTGCGTCTTGGGCTCTTCGCACGTGGTCTTCTTCGACCATATCAGCTCCCTCACGATCGGCTAGCTCTCCTGCGGTCCTGAATAACCGCATTGCTTTCCGTGCATCTCCGTGTTCCTGGGCTGAGAAAGCCGCGACAAGAGGAATAACCTCATCAGTGAGAACACCATCACGGAATGCGTCATCACGCCCTCGAAGAATCTCTTGAATCTGATTTGCGTTATATGGGTCGAAGTTGAGTTCTTGGGTCTGGAAGGCACTCTTGGTGCGTGGGTTCAGCTCGTCGAAGAAGTTGATTTGATTGCTTATTGCTATAATTCCGATTTGACACGACGTATCATTCGATTCGACGGCCTTCGCGAGACTCATCAGAACGTGGTCGCTCTTGAGAAGGTCGACTTCGTCAAGAATAATGATAGCCGAGTCGTAGTGATCGAGAATCTGCCAGAGCCGTTTGTAGAACTTGTCTTTCGGTAGCCCGGTATCGGGCATTTTTACGATGTCCTCATCCTCGTCATAGATATCATCGTCGTTCAGCTGTTGCCCGATTGTCGAGATGACTTGGACTTCAGTTGAGGATTTCGAGCAGTCTAGATACGTATGACCTATTCGGATATCATCAACTGCCGCATTGACAGCTCGACGAGTGACATATCGGGAGACGAGAGATTTTCCCGTTCCTGTTTTCCCGGTAATTGAGATGTGATTTGGGGCACCACCATAGACAGCGTCGTTCAGACAGCTACTGATAGTGGAAATATAATCGTCACGTCCGACAATTCGATCGCCATCAGGTACCCAACCGACACGGACCATCTCCTTATTTTGGAAAACCCCCTTCCGTTGAGAAAAGAGCGGATCGTCAACCTTGAATTGTTGACCGTCCCCTTCGCTTGATGGCGGTTTTCCATTCTCGTTTTGACTCCCCTCCGGTTCCGATGTTTGGACACGAGATCGGTCGTCTTGACCGTCTGAAGACGTAGAATCCAAATCTCGACTTTCATCGGAAGTCGAGGTGCCGTTTGACATAGAAGCATCGACGAAACCCGATTACTTAAAAGTATTCCCACCTCGACTTCCGACGTAAATCTCCCACGACGGAAAGTCTACTGGAAGGACTACCTCGATCTTCGAACAATCACGGAACCCAACACACACACACACCCCTTCGGTTCCGTCGTTACCGATGAACGTGTACCCCCCACGGGAAGGATAGGTGCAATCACGGTATAGAGGATAGAACGCGTCTCTACGGCGTTTTTGGACGTTCCAACCCGTTACCGACCTTCGTCTCGAACGTACCAGCCGCTCCGCTTCTTCATCCTTAGTATTTCGTCCCGCGGAGGTATTCAAGCTGTATTGTAATAAACCTAGGGGTGAAATAACTCAACTTTTACATATTCTTATCGTGGGACAGAATCCAGGCGACTCTTGCTATTCTCAGTCTAGTTACCGCTTTTCGCGGCCGCTAACGTCGGAACTGGTGGGGTGTGTCTGGTCATCGTGATCTTGAGCTGCGTTGCCCTTGTCTATCTAACGACGGAACCGAAGGGGTGTGGGTCCGTCATCGAGTAGTGGTAGGATTTCCCCGAGACCAATTCTCGTCTCTAACCTTCGTTTATAGACCTGTTCTGCCCGTGGTATCCTGAAGTATTCATTCTTGACGAGAGTTATCAGGCTTTTCTTCCGTTTTTTCGTTCCACTCATCCCGCTCTTACTCTCATCTAAAGCGAGTAAATTCGCACGCTAACGTCGGAACTGGTGGGGTGTCCCCACCCGAGATCTGGAGACTTCATACGATTTGTCCCTCGTTTACGACGGAAGTCCAGGGGTGTCCTCATTGCGATAACGCCGGAACCAGTGGGGTGTTTTCCCCCTCGCCTTACGACGGAACTGGTGGGGTGTCCCCTCTCTGGATTTTTCTCTCCCTACGTTGAACTGAGGCGATTCGTCGATGGCTTCCATCACCGACCCGAGTACATACGAACCAATCACCGAGAATCTCGATGAAGTTCACCGTCACCGCTCTTAGTCGGAACGACGACGACTACCTTGACCTCGTTCACGATTTCACAGATCGTCTCCACGATGATGACGATCTCATCAGAGATGTTCTCGAGACCTATGGGACTGCACTCGGAGCCCTCGTCAATACAATGGAAGAAACGACCGTTCCGGGATACCCGCACTCGGCGGAACTCCTCGGCGGGATTTACGAACACTACGGAGCTAACAGTGATGCCTTCGGCCAGCACTTCACACCCCAGAATGTCGCCATCGCGAAGGCTCAGATGCTCTTCAGCGCCCCCGAAGGCATTCGTGACGCCACTCAGGAGGACCCTATCACGATCAGCGATCCGGCGTGCGGGAGTGGTCGACTCCCGTTCCACGCTGTCCAGCAGCTCCGTCACATCTCTCCTAACACGCCCACTGTCGTCGTTGGACGCGACATCGACAAGACGTGCGCTCATATGGCCGTCATCAACTTTGCACTCCCCGCCATCCCCGCGTTTGTCGTCCACGGAAACTCCCTCACCTACGAGACGTGGCACGTATGGCGAGTAAACCATCCCACGCGAATCCTTACTGACTCAACCGTCAACGGGGCTATCACTGAATTCGACCCTGACAACGCACCCATCATAACGAGCTTTGAGCAGGCCGATGGCTCCGCTCAGGACGACACCAACAACGATAGCGACCTCTCCGAAGGAAACGTTGAGGACGCCGTCACGATCGATGATCCCGATACCATCGAGAACGTCACGCTTGACGCCTTCAGCGAATAACTATCTGTATACCACACTCTACAATGTCCGTTGTTCTCCAATCCGAGGCGAACCGGCGTCAAGCCCTTCGAGAACTCTTCCAGGCCCTTGAGGACCATACGCCGCCGCCACGAGGTCTCACACAAACCAAGTCTGGCGTCGTAGCTACGATCAGGCCCGCCCCGATGACCACCCGTGCGTGGTTCCTCGAGCGATATCCTCATCTCAAGGCCAGCGAAGAAACCACCGGAGCGCAGGTCTTCCGAGCGTACTGTTTCGACCCGACTCACATTCGAAAACCAACTACGGATCCCCGCGATCACGTCCAAGGGAACTTCGTAGAAGATCACCTCGTCACCTGTCAAGTGTTCGTCCTCGATCTTTCTGCTACCCACTTCGAAAATCACACGAGACTGGACGAAATTCTCCGGATCGCCAGCGAGCAATTCTCTCCTATCATCCGTGACGGTCGACGTGTCCTTGAGAAGACGATTGTTGGCTCCGCTCGAGACGTCCACGCACTCTATCAGCGCACTCGATATCAACCAGCTTTCGACCCATCGACGAATATGTGAACAACACTGCTCCTCGATAGGAACGACGACTACACGCTCGCTCGCGTCGACGACTAGCCAGTTCACGTTGGTCATTCGTAACATTACGGAGTCCTCACGATGCCATCGAATTCCCAATCCCAACTCGATGCGTTCACGACGACCGAAGAATCGACATCCGACCACTCAACAAATACTTCCGCAGTAACATCGACGACTGAGAAGTCTGAAGCGACCCACTCCACAGCGAAAACACCGCTAAACGATTTCTACGAGGATATCCAGAGGGTCTTCGAGGAAACATATCCGTCAGCACTGTTGAATGTCGATCAGGTTATGGCGCTCACTCCGGATCATAACGTCTTCTGTACATCTGACCTTCCTGATGAGCTCGAGGTCTCTCCAGCCCGTATCGGTCAGTGGGAACTCGACTACCACGACGATACGACCATCACCTACCGAGCCTCGGGACGTGCCTTCGACGAACGATGGGGAGAAGGCGGGTCGATCGTCCGTCACCGCGTCTACTTGAACGACTCCGGAGCGAACCGCGACGGGATGTGGCACTATATGACCGAACTCGTGACCGGCTACGGGAACCCCTCACAGGTTCGGAAGGCAGACACCAGCGATAAGGCGCGACTCTCCGGGATACGCGGCCACAGCGTCCAGAACAACGACGGCGACTACGGCGTCTCCGGAGGGACGAACGCACGCTTTGAAGACATCAAGACCGCAGTCGCGACGGTCGTTGCCCAACTCCATACAGAGCCCTCCACAACCCGAACGCACCTCCCCGACACCGACGACCTGGAGTGGACGCTGTCCAAATACGGCCTCAGGACGGCTACTTACGAGCGGCTGGCACCAAACGAAACAGATTACGACTACTTGCGTCTCACCGCAACGCAGGATCGCGTCTACCTCAAGGGGCTCAAGGAGAACGAGTCATCAGCTCACCACGACCGCGTGCCTGTCCCCATACCTGATTCGATCCCGCCCGCCTGTGCGACTCAAACCGAGCGAGCGACCACCGTTGTTGCCTCCTCGCTTTCCCCGCTGCTCATCGAGCCTATCCTCAAACAGCCAGTCGAGGAGGTTCTTGAAGCCATCGCGCTTCCACAGTGAGGATGAGACATTATCACCCCCGGAATAGTCTTTTTGCCGGACGAAGAAGATGGAGCTACGGCTCCAGAGATGCATCGACGTGGTCATTACGGACTCGCTCTTCTCGCCTTCTCACCGCTGGCGTTTCTCCTTACCGTTAGTCACGCATCTGGCGAAGCCCTCGTAGGAATTCTCATCGTCGCCGGCGTAGCACCGATTCCCGATATCGACCAGCGTATCCCCTTCGTTTCGCACCGGGGCATCACGCACACCGTCTGGTTCATTATCGTCGCGTCCACGATCGCTACGGCCGTGACGTGGGCCACGACGCTCCAGGGAACACAATCGGTAAACGGGACGCTGTCAACAGCAAGTGCTCCATCCCTCGTTCTTCCTGCGTTCGGCGTCGGCTTTCTCGTCGCGCTGGGGCTCACGACACACCTTATCGGTGACGTGATCACGCCGATGGGAATCAAACCGTTCGCGCCCGTGGACGACACGGAGTACACGTGGAAGCTTACGACGTCAGCGAACAGCACGGCAAACAACGCTCTGTTCGTCGCTGGGCTCGGGGCCACAGGAGCGGCCATCTATATCCCGCAGATCCTCGCGACGATCGGCGCGTAACTGTGGCTTTAACGCGGTCATCGAGCAGGCAGTCTCTATCAGTTACCCCACGAAAGGGGTGTGTCGCCCCAGTGTGGGGTAACTCGGCTCGATCATCGAGCAAATTTCTCTCTCCCCTTTGTTGATGGAGGAATTCACGTATGGGTAGTCTTTCCCGATACCGCGCAAAGCAACGCACACATCCAAGCCCTCGACAACACTATCAATAGCCTGGTCAACAACGGACAGATTGACCCTGAAGAAGTTCAGTACCTTCGAGACAAGGTCATCGCGATCAAGGACCGACTTGAACAGCACCGTTCACGCGAGTAGCAGAAGATGGCATACCACAACTACTTCGACGATACGATACCCGCCTCCATCCGTTCTCAGGTTGCGGTGTCACTAGGCTCCCATATCCAGACATCGCCAGCACTTGATACTCGCACGTGAATCCCGTCGTAATCGAATTGAACCCTCACGTCTCCTTGTGAAGACTGGCCGCTCTCACCCTGGAGAACCTCAGCAAGAGCATCTGGATCGATCCAGTAAGCGAACGGTGGGAGGTCTTCGATAGGTCGGTTTTTGTAACAGGCCACCACCTGTACCAACTCGTGGGTAATCGATCCTCGATCTGGATCTATCGTTTGATGGTATTCACACTGCTGCTCATCCATATAGATGTGTTATTCGTCGGTATTATAAATCTGTGTTATTCATTAGCATTATCGCTTTTATTGGGAGATTTGTCCACGGCCTTATTGAGCGATCCGTCTATGACGATCGAAACTGCACAAGACGCTCCCGAAGCTGGCATCTGTTCGGCCGAGGAGATTCACGACTTCCTCGCGACTCGATTCGGTCGCGACGATGTCCTCGTCGAGGTTGAGTCATCTGGCGCCGTCCAGACTACGATCAACCAGGACGCTGGGGTCGAGTACCCCGGTGAATGGGGCACTCTTCAAGATACTATCCACTCGTCAACTAAAACTGCCTAATAGGGTTGCATAGAACAGTTGCCACACTATTTATTTACCCATTGTTCACTCAATACAGGCTACAATTCGAATAGAAGAGCGAATTATTTCAGCCGGATACAGACACACTCCCAATCTGGTATTGTTTTTTCGGGGGAGCGAATTTCATATGCCCCTTCGATAGCCACGTTATTTTGATGCGATCTCCGAATCAACACTGTAAGCGCTTCTTGTAATTCCGCTTTCGAAGTTGGTGAGCCCACTCCCATATCACAATCAAGACTCCTATCCCGAAAACAGTCCTGCATTGTGTACCAATGAGATTGTCTCCTGTTTCGATTAGTAGGCACATTTACTGATCGGCATATTCAACCAGTTCACTCTGGAAATAGCCCCTTTGTGAAGAGTTCTCTAAAGCCGTCACCGCCTAATTATATTGGTACCCTCGATCATCCCTGTTGTCTCTCTATTGATGTGTCTTTGTTTGCGGCCACGGGCTTGAACCGCTTATGGCAACCCTTCAAGCGACCACCGCATCGAACCACCCGACTGTCGACTCCGAAGCTGTCGAGGCAATCGAAGCAATAATCGACGACTACGACTTCTACGGAAGTTTCGATTCCCTGACCATCGGCGTTGTCGACCCCTGCCAGGAGGGCACCGACCCTTACCTCGAAATCTACGGGTACGTTGCATTCGAGGTCACCAAGCCCATCCTTGACGAAGACGGGAGTGTCGTCGATCGAAAAGAACACTGTACCGAGGAGTTCCTTGAACGTCTCGCTCCCCATCTTGAGGAGCAACTCGTCGTGGAGACCGTCGGCTTCGAGAAGTGCCGTTTTCCGCTGCTTGCCGGCCAGTGGGTCGCTTGGCCTGATGGGACTCTTACCTACAATTCGTTCGACCACGCTCCTGAGAACCCGTCCGAGGAGTCGGCTACGGAAACTCCCGACGCACCGTCTGAATCGTCTGCGTAATCCCACACCCAGCTCATCATTATGGAACCACCAGATACAACGTCCGAGAATCAAGATACTGACGAGAACGCAGACCCAGCCGCTAAGCCGACATACATCAGTATACAGCCAGCGTGTCCAGTCTGTCAGAACTCCAAGTTCGAATCTACCGAAGAAGGGGTGCCGAACAATTTCGACACCCACTACGTCCACGTCAGATGTGCGAGATGCAAGACCCAGCTCACCATCGAGTATCGTGCCATTGATGTCTTCTGGCACGGCGGATTCGACGGCCAACATAGCGCCGTTTCGCAGGATCTCCTCACCCCTATCCAGAACGAGTACGTCGATGATGCATCATATGGGATACTCCCCGACAGCGACCTCCTCTCATCCCTTGACTGGCCGCTCACCTGTGACTGCGGCGAGAACCTCACAGGAAACGAGCTCGTCTCCGATCCAACCGTCCTCCCCGACCACGATGTCGACTACGATGATCCCGACTGCGAAACCATCCTCTTTCGATGCGTGAACTGCGACACCATCGTCACTGTATAGTGTCTCAGAGCGGCGGCTACAGAAAGTGCATATAACAACAGCGAATCAAACGAAATAGGATGACGAAATCGGCTTAGAGATCTCGAGTTTGAACGGTCTTCCTGTCGTTCGCGTCTGCACGACGCGCAGCATCGTCAAGGAGGTCAGCGACTTCCTCGTCAAGCGTGTCGAAGATGTCTGCCGAGACGTTCATTCCATCGAGATGCTCTCGAACCTTCGATTGGACAATCAGGTCTGCCATACGATTCCCGATTATCAGACTCCGGCTTAATTATTAACGCCTCTATCTCCTGGTTTCTCTCGTCCGAGCGGTTTCGAGGACTCCGTATGCTTGAAACTCAATCAACTCCGTTGAATAACTCATATGCCTCACTAACATCAGATACGTCAGATACAATCTCGGCCGAACCGGCCAAGCCCCCGGCGTAACCCATCAGTAGCACTCAACCCCCCTATAGCGCCCGCTTCGCGAACCATCCTCCACTCACCAGTATGCCCACCTCGCTCTCCTACTGGACGATCCAGCCCGACCGCTGGACGTTCAACGCACAGAAGCTTCGTGACTGGGTCGAATCGCACCTCGACGGTCGCGTCCTCAACGCGTGTGCTGGACGGACCCAGCTCACCCATAATGGGCGGATCGTCCGGAACGACATCAATCCCGAGATCGATGCCGATTATCACGTTGACGTCCGCGACCTTCCTCACATCCTCCAGGCTGAATCGTTCGACACGGTCGTCCTCGACCCGCCATTCTCGAAACGACAGAGCACGACCACCTACGACCGCGAGGAGGACACACTACCCACGGTCACCGAACTCGCTCGCGTCGTCGACGCCCTCCTGAAACCCCGTGGTCGCGTCATCCGGCTCGGTTATACGACGTCGCTTATGCCGCCTGAAGAGGAGTACACGCTCGAAGAAGTCGCCGTCTGGAATACCCTTGGCCGCCAGCACGACTGGCTCGGTGTCGTCGCTCAGAAACCCACAAACGAGATCACGTCGGCACGACGCCCAGTACACGTGACCGACGCCGCAGTTCCGAACGCAGGAGCCACCGCATCAGGTGGCGCCGCGACCAGCGGAAACGGGAACACGCCCCTCACCCTCGAGTACATCCGCCTCAGTCCTGAGATTATGCCTCAAGCCGGCGTCGCCGACTACCTTGCCACCCACCTCTCCGGACGTGTCCTCAACGTCTCGACGCGTGAACGGTCTCTCCCCCACGACGGCCACCTGGTGCAGATGAGCGTTGACGAATCCGTCGACGCCGCGTACCACTTCGACGAGCGCGAACTCGCAGCCGAATTCGCTGCCGGCATCTTCAACACCGTCCTCGTGGACCTCCCGAGTGAGGCGTTCCAGCAGACCACCGATTACGCTGGCCGCACTACTGGCCGGGATACAGCACTCAAACAGGAACTCCATCCACTCATCGCCGCAGGCGGTGACATCATTCAAGTTGGCCACACCGCGACCTGTATGCCGAAGCGCCTCGACTATCGTCGCTCCCACGTCGCCATCATCGAGCATCCCGACGCTGAGCAAGACTGTCTCATCAGTATCGATACGAAACAGACCACGGGACTCGATGTCCACGCGACCGACCGCTCACCCCAGGATATCCACGTGACCGACTCAGATGCCGAGGCACAGCACTCGTGTATTCGGTGTGGTGAGGGCTGGTATCTCCATCCCTCCTGGTACGTCGACTGTCCTACCTGCGGCGCACGACCCGAGAATTACTGCGTCACCGACGACGGTTCTATCCTTCACCAGTCACATCCCGAGCGCCTTGCCTACCTCGAAGAGCATCACGACCGACACGAATGCGACCCCGGCGTCACTTCCAGAACGCCAGTCACCCGCTCGAATAACCAAGAGAACGGCTCTACGACTACCTCGACAGCACCAACCGAACAGGAAACGCTCGAACAGTTCGCTTCCCAGCCGAACTAACTACTGCTCCCCTTCCCCGCACTATGTCCTCTCGTGCTCACTCCACGACGGATCGCCGCCAGCATCATCAGCGCGCCTCGGCCCACGCCTGTCCCGAATGCGGAGCTGATCCGCTCATCATCATCTTCACTGACCCCGCCCCGAACGAGGACGCGACCTACTGGTTCGACTGTCCACACTGCACCTTCACTTCGGCGCTTCGTGCGATACCAACAACTGACGACGAACCCACTCCTCAGGCCCCGTTAGCACAGGAGAATATCAACGAGTACGTCGCAGCGATCGACGTCGAACCACCGTTCTAACAGCACCCTCCTCGCTCGGTGTGTTTTTCTCACTCTTCGAGCCTGAAAGCCCGTCGAACGGGCTGTGTGATCCATATGACTGAGACAGGTTCCACTACGTCGACCGACGCCCGCAGCGAGACTCCCTACACGTTCACAGGTCCTCATCCCAGCGACGAACCATACTCCGTCAAAGCTATCGAACGCGATGACTGGGAGCCAGGACAGCCCTGCCCTAACTGTGGGACGACTCATCTCCACGAGTTGCATCTGAACGAGGAATGTGCGATACATCACGAGGGGTCGAGCGCGTTTAGCGCCGCCATCGATCGACTGGGTACAGTCGAGTATTGCTGTCCCGACTGCGAGACCGTCCTCTACCGCCATGCCGCATACGCTCTTTGGCTCGCCCTCTCCAACAATTTCGACTATGACGACTCAGAATGAGTTCTACAGGTGGAGCAGGCCGAGTGCCTCGGGGCTTGACCCCGAGGCGGTTCACTGTCGCTGTCTCGTCGATATCGACTTTCCGCCTCGATTTCACTGACGACGTCGACGTCGAGGCCGCGAACACCGCCCGTCAGGCGATCGTAGCCGCCCCGGAAACAGACGGTGTCTACGCACGCAGCGTAATCAGTACAATAGATCCCAACAATAGCTGTTAAGCTCGCTTTTTATTCTATTGAATGATTTGCATGAAATTGTATGGGTGATTTGGGGTTTCGTGATTTCTCTAGGGTATGGAGCGCGAGGTACAACATACGGAATCGGTCGAAACTGCAGTCAAGCGGGTCATTGCAGAGGTAGAGGAATGCCGACCGACCCAACTTGGAACTCTTCAAGACGTAATTGATATAGAGGAACTAGAGGAACTCGTTGACTCGCCGCCACAAGAGTCTGAAGAACACACGCAATCCTTTTCGTTTCGGTACTGTGGACATCCAGTTACAGTTCACAGCGATCGGACAATCGTCATCAAGCGTTAAGAAGGCAATTTAACGAGCTCTAATCTCAATTCCGGGATCACGGCTGAATAAAGAAACCTGAACGCCTACAACTACTAGCCAATCGACGCCACAGAGACGCTGAACAGTCCATCCGAACACGGAAAGTGGCCGACTCTCACTCTCGCTTCCTTACGCTCTTCGCAAGTCTTTCTTCGCGGCAGCTGGCCTGACCCGCTGCACAACACGGTATCCGTATCGTCCGTCAAGACTCCTCGCAACCAGCTGTTCACACGTCCCGCGTATGGCTTCCAGTTCCCTTCAGACAGCCTCGGCACCGGCCGAGTTACAGCGTCCGTTCGCACCACCGCATGCGACACCCGAACCGGACACCCTCGACGCGGCTCGCCGCCCTGAATATATCGGCTTCCTCTTCAGAGCGCCGTTCGCGACAGACGCCTACAAACTTGGCTTCACCACGGGCATCCGAGAGGACTATCGCCTTCAGATTGATTCCTACCGGAACGTCGACCTCCCGGTGGTTATGCTCGACAACGAGTTCCACGACCCCGATCCCGACCGATACGTTGACCGGTTCCGCGAGTACGAGCCCGATGTAGCCGTCATCGGTGACGCTGACACGCCGCAGGACGCTCGCGAGTACACCCAACTCGCTCGCAACCTCCGCGAAGAGTACCCGTCGACAACGTACATTATCGTCCCGAAGTGCCACGAGGCAATCGAGATCATCGACGACGACCAGGTCCTCGGGTATCCGCTCGGCTACTCGTCCCTCCACGCAGACGACTACAGTGACCCTGCGGACTGGCGTGGCCGCCATATTCACCTCCTCGGTGGGAGTCCTTCCGTCCAGTACGAGGCGCTCCAGGACCTCACGCAGCCAACGCTCACAGGTGCGCCGCCGGCGAACATCGTCGGGATGGACTGGAACGGGCCGGCGAAGGTCGCCTACCTCGGAGAGTACTGGAGTCGCGATGGCTGGCAATCCGCTGACCATCTCGGGATTCGCGAGACTGTCCGTCAGAGTCTCCGTGAGATGCGTGCCTTCTGGCAGGAACACGACCTCTGGCCGGAGACGACCCCCTGTGACGTCTACGGAGAAGCGGTTCAGGAGCCTCAGGACCCCGTCTGGGCAGCGAACGGGCGAAACATCTACGAAGACCCGAGCCCCCTCGCTCCTGACGATGCACCGGTCTACGAACCGGAGAATCCCGACTACGATCCACTCGAGGATGCGATCGTTGTCGAGTACGAGAACGGATGGACGCTTGCGTACCGCAACGAGTCGGAACGGCAGCGTATCGAGTACCAGGAGGGACTCACGCCCGTCAACGGTGATTAGTCTCTCTCAAGTTACCCCACAACGAGGCATCCACAACGTTCCTCGTGGGGTAACTACGGAGACCGCTATCACCTCTGAACGGGAATTCACCCAGACACGCGGGTTTCTCCCCACCGCCAAGCAGGTGAAGTGTTTCATATGTCAACAGCTGCCTCTACCGTCGACCCGGACACGATCGCACAAGCCGGTGACTCGCCTGAAACCATCCGCGACAAGGTTCTCTACACGCTTTATTACACTGTCCCGGGAATCGAACTCGAGGATGTCCTCGAACTCCGGGTGCTCATTGACCTGCCGACGAACGAAGATTCACATTCGAGGCAAGCGCAAGCCGTCCTCACAGCCGTCCAGGAGGAAGTAGAGTCGTGGTCTGACCCGCCGGCGATCCACACCTCACCCCCTGCCTATGAGTAAGGCGTCATCCAACGGAGGTGAAGACATCGTGACTGACTCAGACGACAAGATCCTCGAGGAACTCCCACCGGACCGATTTCTCGACACGTCCAACGCATGCCTCATCAAGGCGGGCCTGCACTGTATGCACTCCCGAGAAACAGTCCAGCAGTACCTCGCTTACGAGAACCAGCACGAAAACCGAACTTGGATACAACGCCTCCTCGCGAGACGAGCTCGCGAACTCGCCGACGAACAGTCGGAGTAGTCCCGAACACACCACTGCGTCAAGTGGTCACTCAGAACACAAAAAAGAGTTCCATCAACTCCGTCCCAAAGAACTACTACACAATCGGACATCAAGGGTATACAACTACAAATGTCGGCTGAACCATTCAGCGAGTTCTCTACTCAGGCCGTGAGAATTCTGGAAGACGAATTGACGGATATTGGTGGTACCAAGCTCCAAGTCTCTCCAGAACTCCGATTATCCTACTTCAACCCGTTCCTCTTTGACTCCGGTGAGAAATTCACCAAGCATCCATTCGACGCCATAGTATACCGCGAAGTAAGCTGGGAACCGACTGGGTTAGATCAGATTGACGATCTCGAAAGATGGTTCCTCGAAGGAACCGACTCCGTTGAGATACCGATCGCAGTCGTCGAATTCACCGAAGAACAACCACTCACATCGAGTGCAGCGGTAAATCAGATCGCTCTCGAATCTCTTTCGAAATTTGACGCTCTCTTACCGATAAGAGTACGATACGCACGTTTCGGTAGCTCTTCCCCCACCTTCGAAAAAGACAACAACATCGTCTATTCCAAATTAAACTCAGCGAATTATTCCACAATACAGCACAGCATAGTCGAACCGATCAAGGCTCATATAGCCAGATATTCCGATCAAGAACTGCTTGAAACTTTCAATTTAGAAGAAAAGGTCCGACGATCCGATCCCGAGATATTCTACCACTTCAACGACGTCCTCTGGGCCTACAATCACGACCGAAACAATATACTCGTAATCCTGCTGTCTGTCTACTTCGAGAACTATGTCAAAGACTCGCTAGAGGATTACTTTGAGGAGGCTCAAGACAACCCTGCTGCCTCAAATTTCTATGACGACGACTGGGGATTCGACCGATGTCTCAACGGGTGCAGAAGCTTCGGACTCATCGAAGATGAGGACTACAACACCATCAATAAAATCCGAGACGCAAGAAACGACTACGCCCACGACATCGAATCTTTCGACAGCACCTATAGCACTGACGCAGAAGACGAAGGACTCATCGAAGACGGAATCCAATTATACGAAGAGCTGATTGGCGTCAAGAAATCTATTATAGACGAATAGCCCTAACTCACTCAATACGTCTACATTTCCGCAGGGTCTCGAGCCCGTTTCCGATAGTGATTATAGAGCTCTTCACCCCATTGGACTACCGCTTCATTTGAACTGAGGATCATCGCGATATGTTCTCCCTCCCCAATTTTATTGTACGCCCCAACCGCGATCTGCTCCCTATCGTAGATACCAATGCCGAGCGTCAGTGGTTCGTCGAGACAGAATATCTGAAAGTTGTCGTAGTTTGAGTCGTCCAGAAAGTACTCCATCTCTTCTTCATGGAGTCGCTGGTAGAGCGAGGCGTCGACGATTGCCTCCCCTTTCAGACCAAGTTTGAGCAGTTTATTGTACGCGCTAAAGAGCGTCGGGTTGAAAATCGATGTCAACACGCGGAAGTGGTCAAGCCGTGGATCGCAGAGTTTGAGAGCTGTCGCCAGGACGATTCCCGGAGAGTGGGGTGAGGAGACATACAGCTTTGCGTCAGCGAGGGCTCGAACTGGAATATCCGTTCTAATTGGATTGAGCCGTTGGAACCAAGGTGCTTTATCCAACACCTGCTCGATTGTCTCGGCCAGTTCCTCATACCGTTCTACTGTTTGTTGCCCAGCGGGCGTGAGCCTGTGAACACCGTCGCTCTCTACACTCCATCCTTCCGTCTCAAACATCCGTAACGCTCTCCGAACAGTTGCGCGAGACGGAGACCCGTTGGTTATGTCCACCAATTCGCTCGGGCGGCTGGGTTGCTCTGCAAGCGTTTGTAACAGCGGGATGGTATGTTCTGACCGAGTTAGCTGGGTGAGTGGCTCGCGATCGAGACCATTTGGACACGATTCAAACGCTTCCAGCGTGATTTTCCCACCTGCCGTCAGCTCATATCCACCAGTATCAGCTGTTTTCGTCAACCCCAAATCGGTGAGTTGCACGAGATGTTTCGATACCGTCTGTCGGGTGATCTCTCCCGATTGTGCGATAGTCGAGGCCGTCTTTGCGCCCTCGTCGAGTGAACGCAGTATATCTAAAGAGGTGGACCCAGCAAGATCACTAATGAATTCACGGACGACAATCCGTTCGTCCGTGAGTGGATTTGTGGTCGCACGCTCGGACTGCGTCACTTGTTTTCACCCGTTACTAAAGTGCACACCCAATGCTATGAATATATCGCACAAATCTGATATTGATTCGAGCTTATTGGAATACCCTTCCTTTTCAAAACCCACCCGAAACCCATCTCTCAGCGGTACTTTTTACATATACTGATACAAAGAGCGACTATCGTGAGCTCCCAACTACCACCGGCACCGTCGGGTTATCCGGTCCTCAAAAACGCTGTCCAGTTCGCTCGCGATCCATTCACGTTTGTAGAGCGGGCGACGTCGGAGTGCGGAGACATCTACCGGATGGCTCTCCCGGCAGTTGACGATGTCTTTGTTTTCACTCACCCGGACCATCTTGACCGTATCCTCGTGTCTGATGTCGAAGCCTTCGGGAAAACCGAGGACTATCAACGTGCGTTCGGGAACGGTCTCCTTTCGGTCGAGGGGCAGAAGTGGCGACAACAGCGCGATATGTTACAACCGCTCTTCTACCGAGACCACATAAGAGGCTACACAGAGCAAATGGTTGCGTGTACCGAACGACGTCTCGAGACGTGGATTGAGGGTGAAACACTAGATATGGAGCCTGAGATGAAGAATCTCACTCTGGAGGTCCTCTTTTCCACGCTGTTCGGTCGTTCGTTGGTCCCAGGCGAGGATCAAGAACTTCGGGATGCCGCTGACGGACTCAACGAATGGTTCACACCATCATCGTGGATTCTGCCACCGTGGATTCCGACACCAGCACGGCGTCGATTCAATCAATCCACGAAGCGCCTCCGTCAGGAGGTTCGAAGATTACTCGAAGAAGGAAACGACCGAACAAGAATCTCAGGCGACGAGGCAAGTGGGTCCAAGGACCAATCGAACTCTAAGCAGGCTGCTCACTCAAATACTCCAGACCTGCTCACACAGCTCCAAAAGGCGCGTAATAGGGCGGATGAAACAGATCTCACAATCGAAGAGATCGAAGATCAACTGATCACTATGGTTTTTGCGGGGCACGAGACGACCGCCGCAGCTCTTGCATTTACTTGGTACGCGCTGGCGACGAACCCAGACCTCCAAGAGCAACTTCATACGGAACTGGACACAGTTCTCGATGGAGACTCGCCCACTTACGACGACCTCCAAAACTTGGAGTTCACAGAGCGAATAATCTCTGAGGCGCTACGGCTCTACCCACCAGTTCATACGATTCCGCGTCGGGCGCTCACTGATGTCGAAGTCGGTGGATATCGGATTCCCGAGGACCACGAGATCCATCTATCGATAATCCATATTCATCGAGATGGACGGTTCTATGATGAACCTCTGGCGTTCCGCCCGGAACGATGGACTGATGAGTTTGAGGAGGAACTCCACGACTTTGCGTATGCCCCCTTTGGTGGTGGACGTCGAACTTGCATCGGTCGGGAGTTCGCTCTCTTAGAAGCAAAAGTAGTCCTAGCAACGGTCGGACAGAAATTCCAATTTGATTGGGAGAACGACGAAGCAATTGAACTTGAACCGCGGGTTACGACTCGATCAAAAGAAGGCATCCCATTGCGAATTCGACAACGTTGAGAGCATAACATACATCTGATCTGATAAAAATCCCCTCCGTAATCATCGATTAAATCCCCGCCTTCTGAACCTGTGTATGTTCATACATTTTGACGGTGTAAACACGGGTGAGTATAACACACAACCCGGTGATATTCAAAAGCGTATCTCATGAACCGGAATTCAATCGGCGATCTCCTACTCTTCCCATCTCTAAAGCAGTCATTACTGTTCGATATCTGCCTGCCCGCCCTGCCCGAATTAGACAATGTCAGCACACCACTAGTTCAAAACCCACCGCTCCGGAAGTACTGCCCTGCCAACCGCTCCCTGCAATAGTAGAATGCCCCAATGACGACCATCGTCATCACACTGAAAGACGGAAAGATATCCACCGACGGAGGAATCGATGTTTCGTCCAGCCAATCGACGGCCCCAACCACTGATTCCCACAATATCAATCGTCACCTCGACCTCGATACAGTGGTTGATCTCGTCGAACAAATGTCCGAAGATGAGATCTGCGCCCGACAGAGCACCAAATATCCAAACTGGTCCCGAGGTGACCCTTGCCCTGTCTGTGAAAACACCGAACTCGCTATAATGGAGCTTAGAGAAGCTACCTACACTTCCTCTGACGGCGAGTTCGACTTTGACCACTTTACTGATAACACAGGACCACAGCTCTCGATTGTCTGCAAAGAATGCCGGACACACCTCCTCCACATCCCCTATCACACACTATCTGAATAGGCCGACTACGACTCGCTCAGCGTCACGGAGCCTAGCTATTGAGAACACAGCTACAACGTACTCATCACTCAATTAGTCACTCCTTGAACAAGAAACGGACATTTAGCTCAAGTTTAATTGAATGTCGGGCGGTCTGAAGAACACTTCGCTTTTATTGATGCGGACATAGAATTCCTACCCGGAGATGTGCAAAGTCGACGATCTCATCGCAGAGTATGGGTTAACAGCCCCCGGATCTGACTATGACTCTGTAGATGACTACCTCGCGAAACGGTGGACTGGAACCGACGGCCGCACTTCAGAAGGATATAAAAAACTCACAGACTGGTTCAACAAACGAGTTCTCAAGTCGATATATGAAAACCACGGGAGATCAACTGTCAGCATCCATTTGGACCGAGAATACGATGTTATTGTAAACGAAGATAACATCCAACGCGCCGAGCTCGCGGCCGACCTCGAGGGCGACGGGATGGACATCGACGAACTCAAGAAAACGCTCGTCTCTCACGGCACAATCCGAAATCACCTCAAAAACTGTCTCGAAGTCGAAAAAGACACTCAGTCCACAACCAATTCCACTACTACGTCTCGAGAGAAAGCCATCACGTCGGCGAAACGAATGGCTGCCTCAAAAACAGAAAACATCCTTCCAGAACTTACAAAAGACGGCGTTGTTCCTTTTGCAGACCAAGCCACCGTCGATGTCGAAATCAGACTACAATGCCCCAAATGCGACACACGGGTCCCCATCGAAGATGCAATCAAACGGGGGTACGTCTGTAACGACCATATGACGGATCCAAACAATACAGACCCACCCAATAACTCAACTCCAGATCCGCCGGAGAATACCGAATCTGACGAAGAAGATTCACACCACCAGTCTGATACAACGATGAATTCTATGCCATCATCACAAACCTCTCTTCTGCTCTCTCTACTGGCCCTCGGAGTTACTTCGTTCTCGTCCCAATCGCCTATGCTAATAGATAGTATGCTCAACACCACGTAACCATGACCTGGAATCTAGAAATCGAAAATATTGCAGGCATCCATCGAGGGGAGGCTACGATCGAATCCGGTGTGAACGCTGTCCGAGCGAGCAACTGGCAAGGAAAATCGAGCTTCCTCACCGCAATTCAAACAGCCTTCGGGACTGAAACAAGCCTCACCGAAGGCCAAGATCACGGTCACGTTGAGCTCGAAATCGACGACACCACCTACGCTGTCGATCTTGCCCGTACCAACGGCACGATTACACAATCCGGCAATCCATACCTCACCGATGATGTCGATCATATCTGTGCTGCCCTCTTTGCGTTCCTCGATGAGACCAATGAGGTCCGGCAAGCCGTCCGTATGGGTGAAAATCTTGAGGACCTCCTCACTCGTCCCCTCGATTTCGAGAACATCGACGAGCAGATTGCCGACCTCAAAGCCGAACAAAAACAGGTTGAGGCCGAACTCGAGCGAGCCCAAAACGCTGCTAACCGCCTCCCGCGCCTCCAAGAGAAAGTCACAACGCTCGAATCACAACTCGAAGACCTCCAAGAAGAGTGGGACGAGCTCGACAACGAAGCATCTTCAGATAGTGACGCTCGAGACGAGCTGAGTAACCTCCGCGCCCAGCTCGAGAAGACCAAGACAGACATCAACCGGTACGAATCAACCGCAGATCGCGTCGGGGATGAACTTGAAGCAAAGAAAGAGGAACTTGAGATGTTGGATGTCCCAACACACGAGGAGCTCGAAGACGACCTCGAGGATCTCCAATCTGATCTCCACGAAATCGAACGCGATAAAGAACTCCTCCAGTCGATCTATGAGGTAAATCAGCGCGTTCTCGAAGAAGACCGTCTCTCGCTTCTCACAGACGTCTCTCACGATATGCTCTCTGACCAGCTTGCGTGCTGGATTTGTGGGAACGACACCTCTAGTGAAGAGGTCGAGGCACAGTTAGACAGTATCTCTGACCGTCTTAACTCACTTCGCGACCAAGAGTCGACTCTCCGCAAGAAGGTAAACGAGCTTCAAGAAAAACAACGGACCGTACGGGACGCGGAGCGGAAAGAACGCGACCTTCGCGACCGCATCGGAGAGCTTGAATCCCAGCTTGATGACGCACAGACGAATCTTGAATCGGCCAGAGAACGAAAAGCTTCCCTCGAAGCACAGATTGACGAACTCGAAGGTCTGGTCAGTGAGACGCAAGACCACGCGACTGACCTCCAGAGTGAGATCAAATACATGGAAGCCGAGCTTGAAGACGCTCGTGGCGAACTTGAGACAGTCAAGTCGGAAGCCTCGCAGCGTGATGTCCTCGAAGAGGAACTCGAATCTCTCCGCTCTGAGGTCGAGGACCTCCGAACACGCAAAGAGCGTGTGAAGCGAAATACTCGGGACGCATTCGATTCGGCGCTCTCCGACATTCTCACGAGATTCGACGTTGGGTTCGAGACAGCACGCCTCACCAACAACTTCGACCTCATCGTCGCACGTGGAGGCCGCGAAGCTAGACTTGACGCTCTCAGTGAAGGCGAGCGGGAACTCCTCGGCATCATCGCTGCCCTTGCCGGCCACGAAGCATTCGATGTCGCTGACCGGGTTCCCGTTATGCTACTCGACGGGCATACCGGTCTCGACGATACCAACATCCACCATCTCGTCGATTACCTCTCCGAACGCGTCGATGTCCTCGTCCTCTCCGCCTTCCCCGAGTACGACGCCTTCGAGGGTCACGAAGTCACTCCAACCAACTGGGAGACCATCTCCTACGGAGACGATGTTGAGGAAGTCGTAGGATAGCTCTCGCTGCTCACTATTGATTTTATACCCCCGCGGGGGGTTAATCTCTCAACGACTTTTTGCGAAGACGCGACTTCTGGCTCCCATATACGACTCTGTCCGACCGCCCTGGCGTTCACTCATCACGCCCACGAGTAGCTGCTCTACTGTTTCCCAATCGCGGAAAACACTTTGTCGCCGGACCACATATTCGCAGGTAAGTTCGCCCCCTATGCGGCCAGTAGCACTCGAAGCTACCATCATCCGGGTTACTATCCAGTCCCGGAGTGGTGATGTATGACCTCCCGGTTTGATACCCCCGCGGGGGATCAAGACAACCCCCGCCCATCCGACGAGCCTTCGGTGACTATCACTAGGGCTACACCTCGGCAGTTTTCTAGCCTCTTCGTCGCCTTCCTTCTCCTTTCGAGTGTCTGCTTCTCTACGATTGCGGTAGTCGCGGCCAACGGATCCAACTCCACCGCGCAACCGTCGGTTGACGGGAATGCTCGCGTATTTGTTGCGAGTGACCGCGATACGGAGGCTCTCGGCATCCCGGGTGGCGGTCGTGGTGGCATCCTCCTCCAGTATGTTGTGGAGGCCAATGCGTCGACTGAAAATCTCTCCCGCGCAGTCGATACCTACACGCTTACGACCAATCCAGAGACGCGCGTCCGTATTGATGGGTCACCCCGGACACTGCAGGAGTACCGCCTTGACCAGCTAGCGAGAGTCGAACGAACAAACTCAACCAGTCGGTGGCCGGCGAGCGCACCGGACCGGGAGGATAGCCTATTCATCAAAGACGGCTTCATCGCCTATATGGGTGCGACCAGCGCTGCCGAAGTGAACGCCCCGGGAGCGGAAACAAACGGCACTTATCTGATGGGGCCCGACGGGCGTGTCCTTGAGTACGTCGACTACCGCGTCGCCCTCCCAGAACCAAATACGACAACCCGCTATGTCCGCGAAACAAAGGACGTCACCCTCAACATCCCTGCGCCGGAGAACAACTCGTCGGACGACGTACAGACTGTCACCAAGACCGTTGAGTTCGAGACGCTCGACGGTCATACCATCACACGTACCGTCAGCGCCACCGGTCGTGGCCCGCTAACCGTAAATCGCTCTGTGACGGCCATAGTCGGCGGCTATCGCACTAATACCACATACGATCTCGCCTCACAACGGGTTGAGCGTAACCTCAGCATCGGCGATCAGACGTGGTCGAAACACACGACACCAGAAACATCGCCACGAGAGGCCCGGCATATCGACTACGCAAACGCTCCCCCGTCGGATGGCGAGAGGCAACATCTAGAGCTCCAGGCGACGATCAACGTCACCGCGGAAGTCACCACTGATCACTATTTCTACCATCCGCACAACGATACGTGGACGTACACCCATACGGAGGTTAATGCCACCTATGATGAGCTCACCGTTAGCGACGATCGGCCAGTCCACGTTGTCCCACCAGACAGCGTCTCGATTTCCCAGCGCGTAATTGAGGAACCACACGACCGCCGCTCCATCGTCCTCTCTATCGAGGGGCCGGAGTATCTCTCTGAGCGGGCACTCTGGAGTTGGGCCGCCTTCAACGTAGAAGGAGACTCGAATGCCAGTTCCCACCGCCTAACGAACGTCTGGCAGGTCTATGGTGTCCGTCAGTACCGCTGGGGTGAAACAACGTCGAACTGGGACACAGACCCACAACGTACGGAGTTCCCACCAACACTTGCCCTCCGGCTCACTGCTCGACAACCGTCCCCCAGTGTTGAGGCCGTCGGAGAAACGGATGTGTATCGTCACGGACGGGTGACGGATCTCCGCCAGCGCACTGTTCCTGGCGTCTCGAAGCGGGCGACCCTGGCGGAAAATGTGAACCTCACTACGGCGACTGCCAACCAGACCTCGAGAATTGTCATCAGGGACGCCCCCGGTCAGATCACCTCCGTAACGTCGGTCTTCGGGGATGAAATCCCCGTCTCGACAACAGAGGTCACCTCGATGGAGGATTCGTCGCTCACCTACACAACGATTCCGCCGGGAGAGGGAGAAGAGAACGAGCCGCCGGAACTCCGACTCCGTCTCACTGGCCCAGACGGAACTCCACTCCCGGATCGGAAACTGATCTTGACCGGAGCGACCGAATCCTCAGTCACTACAAACGACAACGGTGTCGCCTACGCTACGTTCGATAGTGCGACGATCACCGCGCGCTTCCCTGGTGACCCATACACAGAGAATCACGACATCTACTACTCGTCCAGCCACACAACCGCTATCTCTCCCGGAAACGGGAGCCTGATTGCCGATCTCTGGACGTTCTTTTTACGGCCATTACAGGCCGCTCTCCTCTCGCTGGCTGTGAGCGTAGGCTTGCTCGTCGGAGTCGGCTGGTATACCATCAAGTAGCCACCCCTCGCAACATTTTCTCAAGACTGACGATACTCACTTCTGCGTCATTCAGCCAGCCTTACGAACTTCAGTTGACGATGAGATCGTAGCGCGACTCACTGTCCTCGGTCAGTGGCTATCTCCGATTGGTTCGGGGGTAGAAGTTTTAGGTATTGGACAACATATCTTGACACAGCGATTCACATGGAGCGCTCTCCAACCACCCTTAGTAGGTGGCTCTACCGTGTCGGTCGCCGTCTTCGCCACCGAAAGTCTGGGGACTCAACAGAAACCTCCGCAACGGAACCGTCGACGTCATCCAGCGTCCTCTCGGCCAAAGTTCAAGATCGTCTTTTGGGTGTCGCACCCACAGCTCAACAGACTGTATCCTCCACTGCGGCGATGGCTGCCCTCCCGATCATTCCACTATTTAATCCTCTTGACCCAGAGGATTGGTTCGAGGGGATCGTCAACACGCTCGCGACCGGCTTGACGAACGTCCTAGGCGAGGTTTTCGTGGGCATGGTCCAGGAGTTTCTCGTCATCGACCCATTATACTACCAGGAAGGGGCGAATGCCACTTTTATACAGAATCTCCAGTACTCGCTGATTCTCTTTCCGACCGTCATCGTCCTCGGGACGATCGCGGCACTCTTTTCGGAAGCCCCAGAGGGCTCCTATTTACGGCAGGGAATCCGTATTGTTAAAGCCCTCTTCGCACTCGCTCTCATCCGTCCATTCCTCCACGTCGCGGTCGTCTTCACGAATAGCGTTACGAAGCTCGTGATGCCCGAGACTTACGCGGTCTCCCTCGCCGGCCCCGCCCTCAACAACGCCATCGGCGATTTGATGGGCTCGGCTATCGCCGCTGTGCTCGTTTACCTCGCCGCCGGTACAATCTCTCTCATCGCTATCGCTCTCGTTGTGATGATCCTCTTCCTCCGCATCTTTATGATCCATCTCGTCTACACCGCTTTCCCGATCCTGCTTGTTATGTGGTACACCGACTGGGGACCACTTCGGTACGCGAACGACGTCGCTATGTTTGTCTTCAAGGTCACAGCGTATCTCCTCCTCGCGGGGCCGCTCGTCGCGCTCGCTCTTCAGACCGGCTGCAGTATGTCTGCCCCGGACATCTGTGTGGCTAACGCGAGCGGGGCTCACGGTCCAGAAGCACTCACTGCCGGAATTGACCCATCGCAGAATAAGCTCGTCCTTTGGAAGCGGTTCCTCGGCTGGCTTTCCGGCCTCGGCCTCGCCGGTTTCGTCGGGATCCAGGCCCTGTCGATGGGTGGGAGTTCCGCCGGTCACCTTCTGGGGTTTAGTGGCCTGAGTGCGTTACGCGGCGGTGGCAGTGGTAGTCCGTCTTCGTCTGGAGGAAGTGGTGGTGGCGGAGGAGGTGGCGGTGGACCGACTCCGCCCGGTGGCGGTGGCGCCGGACAGCATACCCTCCGAAACTTCGGCGGCGGTAGCGGAACCGGCCCAAAGGCGTATGGAGCGACTGGCTCAGCAAAACCCGAATTCCACCCTCGACAGGCAGCTAGTTCGACGAAGACCAATCTAAAACAACGTGTCTCGTCGGCACGGAATACTGCACTGAGTAACGCGCAGCGCGCCTACCGTGGCGTAAAATCACGGAAAGAATGGATGAGTCAGGCTACGTGGGGACAGGGTGCTCGAGCTGGGGCCGGATTAGCAGGCGGTGGCGTGGCGCTCGGCGCTCGTGAGGCGAAAGCGGGTGTGAGCCACGTGAAAAATAATCTCAACGAGCCGATTGCGAATTGGCCCGGCCACGCCTATCGGCGAGTGAAGAACGGCGATTGGAACCCACCGAATGACGATTTGGGGGCAAGTACGGACAGCGAAGTGGCAGCGGATAATGAAGTATTGGCACTACCTGAGGGGAATCCTCCTCTTCCGGAGGGTGAGATGTCGACTCTCGAATACGAAGACAGAGCACCGAATCCTAGGGAGGCCCAAGCGGTCGCTGGCGGGTCCGACATCGATCAGGCGAATCCGCATTCGGTCAACGAATCAGTCCAAGCTTGGTACGACCGCGTGAAGGCAAAAGACCAGCAAAAAGTGGAGGCGATGCGCCCTGACCTCGTCAATCGAGATGTCTCTCCGCCCTCTTCCTCACCATCGGAGGAACAAATCCAGGAGTCCGTCGACGACTACGTCGACAGAACTCGCAACACCGGCTCATAACGATTCAACTCAAATTCTTCGTTGATTCCGAATCACTTCCAGAACCACGTTAGAACTAGTCACTGGCTCTTTTGTGCTGTGTTCGCTGAGCGTGCTTCCCGGCTGATATTTTAAATAGCAGAACACGGTAGATTAGTACAGAAACACAAACACATGGGTTCCGAAACCACCACCGCCCGTCGCGTGCTGGCGGCTCTCCCTAGGTACCCACTCTCGATTTCGGATTTCATCAGTCTCCAAGCACCCGATAGTTTCGAGTCCCCTTCAACTTTGGACGGCACCGATATTCACACCCGTGTCGACACCTCCAGCATTCAAAATCTGGGTGGCGTCGTCGCTATCGGTGATGACTGGGTTGACCGTGAGGGCATCGTCGGCTTCCGCTTCGTGGCCGGAGACTCCTGGTTCGGTGTCGGCTTCGAACCAGAGACCGGCTGGACCATCCTCACCGAGGACTCCATCGACGAGAAGTTCTCCCAGGCTATCGATGATCGTATCGCGACTTGGGCGACCACCTTCTACAAGGAGGAAACCGTCCGGCCGTCGTTCTATGATACTTTCGCGGCCGCCTGTGTGTCTCAGCTCCCACCGCGCCCGCTCCAGCACGGTGAACTTGGGGAGATACTCACCCCTGGGGGGATCTACCAGGAGTCCTTCGTCGAGGTGATCCCCATTCCCCTCATTCAGATCGAACACACCGACAAGGTAATCGCCTTTCTGATGAAGGTCACTGCCCCCGATCGGTCCGGTCACGTCGTTGAATACGGCTACCGGATCCACACTGACGGGGTCTGGCGGAAGGCGTGGGCCGACTCTATCTCCGGAGAAGAGGCCGAGGAAGTCGGTCTTCGCGACCGGCCAGTCGCCACTCTCATCGAAGACGCCAATCACGATTACCTCAACGAGATCGACCTGCTCGTGGAGCCACCGGCCGACCACATCCAGATTGAGGTCTACATCGATGTGATGGCACCAGAGCCGGCCCCCGGTGGTATGTGGACTGCGGCATCTGACTGGTTTCCGTCCATCGAGTACGGTGCTCCTATTGTCGGCCTAAATACTGACGAGAATCCCGGTGAATTGACTGTCCTCGGCTACCTCGAGGGAACGAAAACTGGCGTCTATGTCGGCCTCAACCGCCAGAACGACACCTGGAAGAAAATCATTTCCTTCGATGTCCCCGTCGACAAATACCTGAACAGAGAGATCGGCAACACCCTCGACGGCTGGCTTCAGAGCCAGTACGGCGCGCTCGTCGCTCCGTCGCAAAAGCCGCTCATCCAGCTCACCGAGTGGGAGACGAGCGCTCCCGACCTCTTCGCGTCCGATTGACCTATACGAGCGTAACCAACTTCATCGTAGCCGCGGTCGAAAGGGAGCTACTGAGCAGTCGGCGCGTCAGAGATGTGGTGTTATGGGGTGATATCCTGTATCAGAACTAGGCTGTCCTACCCCTTGAGAACCATTGCTGCGAATGCTTTTGCGAGCCGTCTCATAGTGTCTTCACCGAATCTGGCGTGGACATCGCGGATATCGCTATGGTCGACTTGTTTGGTCGCCCACGGTTCTACATAGGAGCGTTTCAATAACTCCCCGACTTCAGGTTCATCTTGTTCAACGGTGACGGCGTAGCGATTCTGTCCGTATTGTTCGCTTCCGGTCATTGCTGCGACCGTATAGAGCTCACCGTGGTCAGGACAGTCTTCGTCGGAGATGATAACGACTGGACGAGATGGCCGCCTCTCGTATGGATCTGAAATAGATACAACGTGTCCGTGTTGATAGCCCATCGATTACTCCTCTACGGCATCCTCTTCAAGCTCTGCGATGATCTCTCCTGCTTCGTCTTCGGCAGTTGGTTCGTGCGTTTCGTCAGTTCCTGACTTTCCGTTCGGGTCAATGCTTGGAACTTTTTCTTCCCATCCTTCTTCAGCGTAGGCGTCATCGGTAGGCGCAGACTCGAAGAGCTGAACGACTGAGTCGAGAGATTCGAGCCGCTGCTTTAGCTTCTCGGCTCGGTCTGGGTCGACGTAGTAGGCACCTTGTGACCGTTCGACGAGCCCCTTCTCGAAGAGCCGCGTCATCGTCTTCGATGCGCTTGATTTACTGATATCGGTCTGGTCTGCGATTTCGCTTGGCGTGAAACCGTACTCACGGTGAGAGAGCAAGAAGCGCAGCGCTTCGTACTCATTCGTCTCTGGTTTCACGGGGAACGGTTCGTCGTTTGTTAGTTCACGGACGTGGATTGGCATCGTTGTCACTACTTGTCACCGAGTGTCATTAAGACTTTCGCAGGACGCGCCGCATTGACGTCGTCTTCTAAGTACCTTCAATCTCTATTGGGGAGAGAATTTTTAGGCATTCACGACACGTATTCACACAAGACGTCCCATGAAACGGTACCCAGTAGCCGGCCAGTTACTCGAGCATCGCCTCTTCTTCGGACTCAGCGTCAGCGATCTCGAAGTCGGCGTAATCCCACTCGCCGCTATCATCCTTGCGTCCGGTATCAACAACGTCTTCGAGCCCTCGTTCAGTGGGCTACTTACTATCGGAAGCGGGATTCTCGGCCTCATTGTCGGCTTGTACGTTCTCTGGCGAACACCTGCCGGTCAGACCCCTCGCGAGTGGCTCATCGGGGCTGCAAAACACAGCGTGGGCCCGGATCGCTATCTCTGGCAACCCGTCGAACGCGGTCTCGTTTCTGGACAGCACCTTGACGACATCTGCACCCTCCATTCTAAGGATTCCGACCCCTCGGACGACAACAGTGATCCGGACCCAGAATCCTCGTCCTCGAGTGCCCCCCAGCAGTCCGCCTCAGATGATAACAGCGGTCAGCAAATCGTCACTGATGGCGGGCAGATGCACTCTCGCGAACGCCCACAGCGCGACCCGAGCCAGTACTACCACCAGCTCACGCAGAAGGAAACAACAACGCAGGCGCAACTAGCTTTCGAGTACGTTCGCGAAGACGGTATTATAGTCACCGAGAGCGACAATGAGGAACCCGCGTACGTCGGCCTTGTTCACATCACCCCGACGAGTTGGCTTTCCCTCGACGATGAAGGACGCCAGTCTACGATCAACGCGTACGCTGATGTTCTCCGTGGAATCTCTTACCCCT
Source organism: Halobellus ordinarius (assembly GCF_031823395.1). Taxonomy (NCBI): domain Archaea; kingdom Methanobacteriati; phylum Methanobacteriota; class Halobacteria; order Halobacteriales; family Haloferacaceae; genus Halobellus; species Halobellus ordinarius. The sequence continues at coordinate 80,322 of NZ_JAVQKJ010000010.1, read as the reverse complement.
TCCAAGTGCTCGCCCTTCCTCGTGAATTTGACCTGACGACACACTTCGAGGAGATCGAACGTGCAGCCTACGAGGCTGAGGATCCGCCAGACATTATGCAGCTTGGTCGGTCGACGTACATCGACTGGCTCAACGAGTCGGTCGGTACCCGGCGAGTCAAAGTCCGTGATTTCTACATCGCCGTTAGGGTTGAGAGCTCGCACGTCCGAGAACAGTCTTATGGCCACTCTACAGACGTTGTTTCGGGATCTCTCTTCCAGCGAATTGTCGGCTGTGTCAATTCTGTCACCTCCTCAGTTCGTTCTCGGATCGGCTCGAATACCGACGACGACGTCATCGAACGACAGTGTATTTCTGAAGTTAGAAGTCGGCAACACGAGTTTGCTGAAGCACTCCCCAGGACCGGTGTTCAGACCGAAGTGATGGACGACCGGGCAGACGTTCTGGACGTCCTCTACCGCTACTACAACCACGCCGACTCACCACTCGACGAGTATTCTCCCAAATCCTACGCGGAAGTTCTCCCACCTCGCCGGCCGTAGTGATTCCCGACCATCCCAACATCTCTACTTCCATCTTCTCGACTGTTCCTGCGGCACTTGAGGTAGGACCACTGCCAGCGTTACCCCACGAGTGAATTATCTCTGTAGTTTGTGGGGTAACTCGCTGCCCTCCCTCAACCCACTTGTCGAAACGCCTTCTTTGCGGAAAGCTATCAACGGGCGAAACCATTTACCGAGGCACTACGTATCCCACGATAGCATGAGTAGCGTCCCAGTAGCCTGGGTACTCGGAATAGCATCTGCTACCGGGCAAGTGCAACAGATCATTCAGACGATCCAGCGAGCGATCCAAGGCGGCCCGAACGCTCCGTCACCATTCATTCTTGTCGGCGTCGCTGTCGGCGTCGCCCTCCTCCTCGGTCTCGGTATTCTTGCGTCACGTCGATTTGTTGGTTCGGCTCAACATCCATCTACAAACGCAATGAAAGGCGCACCTGAGACGGAGGCCAACAGCGGCGTTCTGAATCGTCTTCTCTCTCGGCTTCCCGGTAGTTTTGGAGCTATCCCTGGTGCCGGTACCTCCGCCCGAACAGATCCAGCCAACGTCAACCTCGAGGAAATCGACGACGAAACCTTCGACCGCGCCGTCAGCATCCTCGAACAGGAAGGCCGGGAGACGAGTCGGGCAAACATCCGTGAACAGGTTGCCCGCCTCATCGACTTCGAGGCCGCCGACCCCGACGAATTCCGCCTTGGACTCATCCAAGACGCCGACAGCCAAGCCCAGATCGACCAAGCGAGCGTCGCCCCACCAAGTATCGTCCCCGAAGATCCAACCACTCTCTACCGGAACGGCGAATTCGTCCGTATCCTCACACCCGCAAGTGCTCCCGAGAGTGTCTTCGGTGGCTGGCTTATCAACCTCACCACGACCAATCTTGACGTCCGCGTCAGCTACCATCACTCTCCCCGCGATCCCACGACGATTCGCGGTGCCCTCCAGGATCGTCTCACTGAACTCCAGATCGCCCTCTCTCGGAAGGAGGAAAAGGGCGCGACAGACTATCACGAAGACCTCAACCGCCGGGAAGAACTCGATCGTCTCCTTCGTCGCCTCACCGAAGGGACGACTCGGCTCTACGACATCGGTATTTACATCGAAGTCGCTGGCAGTACCCGTGATGAACTCGAAGAGACCGCTCGGAAGGTCCAGCAACTCGTGGCTGACCGCGACGTCGAACTCGTTCCTCTCGAATTTCGCCAACTTGAATCTCAAGACGCGATCGCACCTGTCGTCTCCGACCCTATCCAGAACACGGACCTTATGGAACACGACGCGGCGGCCACCCTCTTCGGCTTCGTCGAACCCGCCATCGCTCACGAGGACGGTGTCCTCTATGGCTTCGATGAGACCGGAAACCCTGTCATCGTCGACCGATACAGCCTCTCCGGCTTCTCTAAAGTCATCACCGGGAAGATCGGGTCCGGAAAGACGTTCGCCGCGAAACTTTCTCTCTGGCGCCGTCTCCTTATCGACCCTGAATTCACCGCTATCGCATTCGACCCCACCGGTGACGACTTTGTCGACTTCTTCGAGACCCTCGGTGGCGATGTCGTCACCTTCGGCGGCGACGTCACCATCAACCCGCTCGAAATCCACCGCGGTACGGGTGAGGCTGAAGACCCCTACAAGGACAAACTCCGTTCCTTGACGGGGATGGTGCGGACGTTCTACGATCAGAGCGGCGACAGCCTGAGCGCCGAACGTGCTGGCCTCATTCAGCAGGTCTTCCACCTCGCATACCTTATGTACGGTATCACTTCCGAACCCCGCACCCACGAACGCGAAAACCCCACTATGGAAGACGTCCTCGACATCCTCAAGGCTCTTGCTGATGGTGAGGACCCACTTGAATTCGTCAGCTACCAGGGAGATGCTACTGAACTTCACCGTGAGGAACGCGACGAGCTCGATGAACGCGTCGACGAAGTCACCTCCCGACTTCAGTCGAAGGACGATAGCAACCTCAAGTCCGAAGCCAACAGCCTCCTCCGCTCGCTCGAAGCCTTCCAGCCAGGTGGCGTCGCTGCGAACCTCTCTGGGAAGACGACCGTCGACCTCGAGGACGAGCGGCTCATCGTCTTCGATATGAGTGCCTTCCAAGATACCAATCAAGCCCCTCTCCTCCAGCACGTTATGCTTGATTGGAGCTACCAGCGGGCTCGCGAGAACTCCCGCCGGATGGAGGTCATCTTCGAAGAGGTTCACTACCTGCTCAGTCAGAAATCTGCCCGCTCGCTCATCGGCCTGTTCACCCGCCATTCCCGACACTTCAACGCTGGCTTGACGCTCATCTCCCAGACTGCAGAAGAATTTATGCAGGAGACCGACGATGTCCACTCACCACGCGCGATCTACGACCAGTGCGACATCAAGCAGCTGTTTTACCAGGAATCAATTTCAGACGAGGTAATCGACTACTACGACCTCTCCCCAGCTGATGTCGAGGCCATCCAGAGCTTTGCACGTGGACAGGAATCCGAGTTCAGTGAATGTCTCCTGAGCGTCACCGGAATCGCGCGTCGACATCTCGAAATCCACGCGAGCGAGCTCACGGTTGATCTCCTTACTGAACCTGAGACGGCCGCCGCAACCGCTCAGTTGGTTGAACAGCGTCGCCAGCAGGCTGCCACCGCTCGCAGTGAACAGACTACCACCCAACCAGAGGAGAGCGCTGAGACTGCCGGTGGTTTAGGCGAAGAAGTTGCTGAGAAGGAAACTACTGACTCCAGTACGAAATCCAGCGAAACTAGTGAGCCTCCAACTGACCCCATCACAGACGGAAGTGGGGGGTCACCCTCCTCTGGGGACGCTGCTGACGACACTAACTCCGAATAATACTCTTCCATTCTCTTCTCGCTCCGTCTACCTTGCCTCTCGTCATTTCTCACCTCCCCTGTAGTCCACCAGCACAGTCGGAGAGAGCGGGTTTTCGCCTGTACTCCCCGGTGGAGTTAAGTGTTAGACCAGCATGGTTCAAACTAACCGGGAGACAGATATGACCAGCGTACTCCTCGGTGTCCAGCTCGTAGCTTTTGCCATCGCGGATGCCCTCCCTGGTGGCCTACGCGGGCTTGGACTCCTCACGGCTGCCCGCGCACAGTTCGCGACGATAAAAGCCGACCTGATGGCTCAGGCCGCGCCGATTTGGACTCGGCAGATGAGTGTGATCTTGCAGGCAGACTGTCCAGATGGGACTGAGGTTAGCTCAAATGAAGTCATCCAGTCCATCCACAACATCAACGACTTCATCTTCCTCCTTGGGTGGACGCTCGTCCCCGGAGGATTCGTCCTCGGAGGTATCCTCTACTTCTACGGCTGGAACCAGTCTTGGAAAAAGCGGGGCCTCCGGCTGATGGTTGGCGCGGTCGCGATCGCCGGCGTCATCCTCCTTTGGGGCGCTATCGCTAACCTCATCCAGTGGGCGACCGGCGGCACTTGTGCGCCCACCACGTAACGGCGTTGAGTGGATCACTGGCGCTGGCAGACTACCGCCTTGCCGTCCCCACCTTCTCGGCGTCATCAGTAACTACAACCTTGACCACGCTCTTGCTAACGCGAGCTGCCACACCCCTGTCGCTCTCGGAGCACCGCAATCCTATCCTCGACTGAGGGGTGAACTCGAAGGAACCACTCGATAACAAACGGAGCCCCCCACGGAAGGGACGACGTCCCGGTCTTCTTCGAACTCTCCTTCGCTCGGAGATCGGCAACCGACTGCAATGCGGTTATCGCAGTCTCACTTCCCACCCGTTGTCGTTCGTATTCGTCGGCAGCCAACTCAGCTCGGCGAACCCACCGTACGAGGCCGAACCGGAACCCGAACGCGAGAATGCCCATCACCACACCGAGTGTCTGCATCGATGGCGAAACAACCGCGAGTATCCCACCGACACCACCGAAGAAAATCAATCCGGCCCCAGCAGCGAGGCGAAGATGTCCAAGAACGTGATGCCCGTGCTCGTGGTGGAGGATTGCGCGGAGTGATTCTGGCGAAATACTGTCATCTTCGAGGAGGGTCTCGCCAACGAAGACCCGGCGAAAGGGCCAGACACCCGCCGCCATCGCCGTCGAACGAAGCCCCACCGTGGCAACCCAAATCGACGTGTGGGGGTCAGCATCGATCTCCTCTGGTACGATCGCTGCGTATTCTTCAGGTGTGAGCGGCCGCGCCATATTCAGAAACGGCAAGAGCGTGATTGCGAAGAACAGGTAGGTGAACGTGAGCGCCCAGGTCACCGGCATTCTGAGCTCAGATGGAATCGGCAGCGCCGTCCACGGTGCTACAACTAATATAAAGAGTCCACCAACGACCAACGCAACCCGGAGAGCGTGATCGTGGCGCGCCTCCGGCGTCTCAAGATGACTTGTCGTCTCCCTCCAAAACATCGAGATGAACGGCGCACCTGTCACCGCCAAACACCCGAAATAGCTCGCAAGGATGAGCATCGGAAAGAGTCCTTTGACGACGACATTCGGTGAGGGCATCGGATATTCTGGCGTTAGTCTAACAAAGAACACCCAGACCAGAGTGGTGAATCCACCACTGACGATAGACCCCCCTAAGAACAGCACGAAGAAGTTGTTCAAGTGATCTGGAAGCCAAGAGACCCACCGAAAGCCTTCGGACACTTCATATTCTTCCGAGGCGGTTTGATCCGTGTTTTCCGATGATTCCGTCGACGCCGATGCCTCTTCGCGGTTCAACCTATACTCATCGTAACGGTTTACCACAGCACCGATCTGCCAGCCAAGTCCCACTGCGATAAGCATCGGGACCGTCACCCCGACGAAGAGCAGCGCCGTCGCCGATGTAACCCCAAACACGAATCTGACCAGAACATAACTGAAGCCCGCCACTATGGGGGCAGTAAGAAACACACCCAGCCCCCACCAGACCAACGTATCGACCGGCGAAGGTAGCCACGCAAGCGACGAACGAGCCTCGGATAGGACTCGTCGCCACCGTGGACAGGGGCTTGAGTCGCCATTCGAGGTCATCTTTTACCGTAGATCATGCTATCTGAACCCAAAAATTGTCCGGGGGCTCCAGTCCCTCGACCCACAACTGGCTATGAAAACGAGTGCTTAGGAGACACCGCGCCTCGACTGAGCGAGCAATCAATCGGCCCAAAACTCCCGAATAGTATTTTACGCTGAGCAGATGAAATATCTGTAGAGGCCACTACTGGCTATGCCGACGCTCCCAGCCTTCACTCGAGCTTGGCTCTCGCCGGCCCCGCTCACCGATGACCATACCCAGTCGCCGCCCGATACAAGGACAGATCGCACTTCGCATCCGTCGCGGTCGGTAGAGCCGACCCAGACGTCTCGGTCCCCTCGCTCAGGCCGCCCGAGGAACCGACGTCCCCTCTACGGTGTTCTGTTGACCCTCAGCGTCATCGGTATCCTACTCACGGCGGCCACTGGCCCAGCTATCGCAGCACACCCCGCTGACTCCACGAGTACCACAGAGAGCCAGAACCTCTCTTCTACTTCGCTGCAATCCACGAATGTAACCTCGCCGTGCCAAACTCAGAACAATAACTCGTACGGATGGACGGAACACTACGCGTGTATCCAAGTTCATCTCTACCAGCAGGATCAGGATCTCTCGATCTTCCCAGAAGACGCAACACAGGCCCGGGAAGCTGCGAAGAACGGAGAGTCGGCTGAAACCATCGAGGATTGGCTCTTCCGATACTATCGTACGGAGCAATACCCCGACTGGTGGATGCCGTCAGAGGAACAGATTGAGCAAACCCCGAAGCTCAAGCTCTATCCACTCACGAACGAAACAGTTCACGAGTACGAGACCGCTCAATCTCTCTCCGTCTTTCCGGAGGATGCTCGAGCCGTCCGGTTTGCGGCAACTCATAACGCGACGGTAAACGAACTCCGGATGGCCCTCCTCAACTACTACGCCGTTCAGTGGGATCAGGGCTGGCGGCCGAACTCAGAATCATCCACGACTACCACGACCAACGCAACCGCAGGAGGGGGCTCAAACGGAGGGGAATCGGAGAGTACCGCCGAGTCGAGTTCAAGTAGCGCTTGGTATGCTCCGTATCTTAGTGGGATCGTCGACGCCGCAAATCAATTTCGTGGATGGATGAGTGGAGTGCAGGAGTTCATCGGTGGGCTCCTCATTTGGAGCTTCAAGAATCCCATTATCGCAGGGATTGTCATCTTCACGTCTCTCGTCGTGTTCCTCCTTCTCGGAGTCGCCCGTCGGATGCGGCGGACGTGGACGGCGATGCTTGCGGTCTGGTCTCGATTCGTCCGCGCGATCGTCTGGGTGGCCGATACTATTGGCATCGGAACGCTCCGGCGAACACAAATCAAATTCTTCCGATTCCGTCGCACTCTCAACGTCTATGCTCACGCGCTCGCAGCGATAACAGGCTGGGCAATCCGCGAAGGGTTCCACCGTGTCGACCGTACGATCACAGACTACGTCACCGACGAAGACTCCAGCACGTGGTCGTATATCGCACCACCCGCTCACGCAAGCGCCAGTAGCACAGCTGATGCCGCCGTCTCGGAGACAGCGTACGCGAAGAGCAAGCGCCTCCTCGATCCTCTCGATGCACCAGCCGTGTACGAACTCGATGAGGATGAACCACCGCGACCAGGAGACGACCTCTGGTACCGCATTACGGCCTCCGATCAGCCGGCCTCACCGGAGACAATCACCAAACAGATCGAAGGTCTACCCAATCTCACTGACGGGCTAGAAGTCATCATCCGATCGGCACCTCACGACCCCGAGATCGGAGGAGAAGAAAGCGAGCTTCAAACTACTGAAGGCGATGGCAACCGACTCGCAATCGAGGTTCTAATCCACTTCATCGAGGACGGCCAGACGAGCACGCTCGACCGGACGAAACACAACTGGGTACGACAAGCCTTCGGTGGTCCCGACTACGACGTCACACCCGTCTCGACGACGCTCCAGCGACTCCTCCGCGCCCGGCCGTACCGGCGGTGCAAGCATCTTCTCGGGAATGATGCGACCCCATCAGCGACGTTCCCTTGGAGTAACGCGCAATCATCGGACGCCGCGACAGACGGTGGGCGGACTCTCGACGAGGACACGCCCACACCGAGCGAACGTGCAGCTGCAGCCGAGGCGATTCCTCAACGGTACTTCCGAGAGCATCTTGAGGATCAGTTCACTGCGGTTTGCCCGGAAGCGCCCGTGAGCTATCCACTCGGTTCCCGAGGAACCCGCCGTTGGGACTTCCTCCAGCGACTCAACGTCTTCGACGAAACCGCTGCCGAAGAAGCCCCTCCGATGGAAGCCGCTCTCGATGCACTCCTCGAGACCGACGAACCTGCACTACTCCGTGCCCGGATTACATCCGCAGGCGACCTCAGCGACATCATTCGGCAGAAACTCGACGTCATCGAGGGTGAGGAAAGCACCCAGTTCGACAAACGAACGAATCGCCGTGGGCGTAGCCGTGCGACACCAAGCTCGGGAGAGAATACCACCGAGGAAGACCGGGCTGCTGCTCGAGAACGAGAGAGTAGTCGGGTCCGTGGGGAAGTCGCGAGCGCGGAAGGGACACGGAACGAAGAACTCCAGAACAAGGGTGTGACTCGGAGTTTCAAAGTCACGATGGATGTCTTCACCCAACCCACACCCTTCTTGAACGATGCCCTCGAAGAGACTGCTGGAGGGTCAGTTGAACCCTCCTCAGAGGCCCACCCCGTCCCCTCCCTCCTCTTCAATTCAGATGGGGACTCCACCTCTGCCTCGACAAATACGGCGAGTGACGGGGGCGTCTTCACCGAAGAACAGCCCGATCTCAACGAGATAGACAGTACTGCCGATCTATCTGGTTCCGACACCGACATCGAGACCTTAGCGAGTCGAGGTGACACTCTCCGAGTGACTCCCGAGACGCTCGCTAAAGCCGCAGCCAGCCAGCGGACTACGGCTCGCGACGACGCCTGGCGGCTCGCAAAAACGTGGGCGACTGCTGCTGACGGCGAGTTCAACAAGCTCACTGAACCACCAGAGAACAGTCGCCTCGCAAAGTGGGCACGGCAGTTTGGATGGCGGAGACATACGCTCGGACAGCTCCGTGACTCGTACCGTTTTCACCGCGCTCAGGAGTATGCTGGTAGGGCACCCACATTCGGCCTACACTACTCTCTCCGTCGCCGCTGGCCGATCGTCCTCGCCGCCGCCGACGAACTCCCTTCGTTCACAGCACTCCCGAGTACCAGCGCTGTCTCGGACGACCTCGCAGCCCATATGGAACGCCAACTCTCCCACACAGCCCCACTCTCTGAACTCTCTCCTGCCGAGGACAACGAAATCATCGGTACGGACATTGACGGGGCCACGCTCGGCTATGCGTTCGATCGTCTCCACGCTAGCGACCTCACTCGTCCCGTCAAACATCGCACGGACTATATGGACCGGTCGATCCTCCACCAAGGGCTCCCCGGCTCCGGGAAGTCTGTCGACCAAGCTCACGAGATCGTCGAGCGTCGGAAGGCCACGAACGGCCCCATTATCATCTACGCCGGCCCCGGCGCAAACGTCGGTGAACTTGCTGTGCGCGGTCTCTTGGATGAATTCGGCGAAGACTGGGTGCGCGAGCACGTCCACTGGTTCGATATGCCCGAGGTCCTCCCCGGACTAACGGTCTTCGACACACGACCCGCCCAACAGGCTGACGACGCCCACGGCAACCCCCAGGCTGCAGAGAGCGTCGCGACCGACGACATCTCTCCCCAGCGCCCTGATATCGCTTCCAAGGACACCAGCTGGGAGACACACGGCTCACAGGTTATGCAGACTGTCCGGAAGATCGCTGAACTTCTGATGGGTGAGAGCGACTTCCAGAACGCCCGCGTGTCTCGTGATGTCCTTCGGGCCCTCGGGACGGCTGGCTTTTCACCACACACATATCCGACAGGCGTCGATGGCACGCCTGCGTACAAGCGGAAAGGCGGTGATACCAGCAATAACACGCTCCCAACTGCCGACGACCTCGTGAGCGGCGGAAATCGCTCCAACGATGAAAACGAGGACGATTCAAGATCTCGACAGCCCACCGTGATGCCGTTCCGCTGGGGGTACGACGCCAGCCCGAACGTCTATCCCCTCTGGCAGCTCCAAGAGCAGACCCAGCAGGTCACCGAACTGACGAGGTTGATGGATCCGGATATTCCGATCAATCCTAAGGATATACTGCCTGATCCGGGCTCGCACGCAGTCAAGCGGAATATGGAGACGCCGTTCAACAATCAACAGCACACCGCCCAGCAGATCCTCGGCGGTGTCACCAACCGTTTGAACGCGCTTACGACGGACGCCCGTCTCGCGCCCCTCTTCAATAACACGACCCGGCGGTTCTCCTTTGCCGACTTCCTTTCTGGCGATCGCCAGAACGACGTCCTCATTTTCGACGTTGAGGATCTCGATCCGGACGCCCAGCGTGACTTCGTCCTTACACACGAACTCCTAATGCAGTACGAACTCGAACTCTACAAGTCCTTCCTCAAAGAGGAGGCAACTGCGGACGATTACTACGTCAGCGTCTTCATCGACGAGGCCGGCCGCCTCGTCGAGCCGGATGACCTTGCAAAGATGATCGCCGTCGCCCGCAACCACTCTGTCTCCCTCTCACTTGCCGTCCAGACGCCCGACCAGCTCTTCGACGCCGACACCGACAACAGTGTTGGCGACGACCCGACGTACGCCGAGATCATCGGTAATATTCAGACGACCGTCGTGCGTGCCGGTGAAATCACGCGTCAGCAGGCAAAGGCGCTTTGTCCGGCCGACCTCGAGGTCGAGGACTTCATGGATCACGTCCGCGATCTCCCCGTCGACCACCGGCTCGTCCAGTATCCGACACCTTCCGAAGGAACACGGTCTCAGACCATCGAAATCGCCCGCATTCCCCTTCCGAACTGGCATCAGGATGCCGAGGAAGCCCCCGAAGGATACGATTCTCGCGAAGATTTCGAGGAGGCCTTCCGAGAGGTTCGCGCCGATGTCATCGACCAGACGAACGAAGAGTACGGAATCCCCGACGACGAGTCAGAATCGGCTGTCCGTAACCGGGCGATTCTCAACATCCCCGAACTCGCCCACCATCTCACAATAGACGACCCACTCCTCCCGGTTGTCCTCGCGTGGGCGACTTGGATAGTCGCTCGTGACCCACCCAACGGGCCCGGTGAAGAAACTCTGCACAGCGTCTCCAACACCGACAGCAAGCTCCCTGACCTCGAAGACCCAGTTGAACCAAATAATGATTCGACGATAGAGGACTCCCCGGCTGAGGAAGTCAGCGCGATAGATGTCCTATCGGACGATGCAGGACCCGATGAATACACAGCTGAATCGGTATCTACCAGTCGCGAGAACGATTCTCCATCCACTACGAGCGAGCAGCCAGATACGCTGTTCGACTCAGGTGGGTGGGCTCGCGACCAGTGGGATGAGGCGAAGACCGAGCTCACCCAATCCAATACCGAGCGCCAGACTCCTCCCTCGGCCGCTGAGAGCTCAGGCCCTGCGTCCAGTCTTCATCACGTCCTGAAGGGCAGTATGACGACTGACGAGTGGGAGGAGCTTACCGACCTCCTCGAGAAGGGGAAGTCGCTTTCCCCAGAAGAATGGGCGATTCACACCGACCTCCCGACGTACCGGAAAGACGAGGAATCCATCCAAGCCCGTGCGCTCAACAGCCGTGTCGCGACTCTCCTCAACCAAGGTATCCTCACCGAGGATGAAGTGGCCCGGATTCAGGAACTCATCGATCTCGCACGGGATACCGGGAACTGGCCACCGACTGCGGTTCGTGATCGTCTCGACACGGGGTCCGAAACTGCGCCAGCAGACAAATCGTTTCCCGAACAGCAAAGCGCCACTGTGGATAACGAGAGTGTGTCCGCGGCGATCGAACGCCGCCGGACCAGTGAGAGAAATTCTGTTGGGATCGACCCGTTCGATGGGGAGGAACCACGACCCGGAACGTACCGCTGGGTGCGCCTTGACGAGATGTACCGCCGGCTTCGCCTCGAAGTCGAGAAAGTCCTCGCCACAGAGGGCCTCAACGAGGGAGAACGTAATCGTCGCCGCGATGCCCTCCCCTCGCTCAAGGCGTGCGCCGATGAGATCGAGGCGTTAGGCACCATTATGACCCATCGGGGCGTCGCTGGCGACACTCCCATCCCGGAAACAGACGGTATCTTCGAGATTGAACTCGCGAAGCACCGTGACGACGTCCCCGGCGACGAGGGCTACGCCATTCGGTTGACTCCCGAGGGTGCTCGTCTCCTTCTCGAAAACGTGTTTTCGACTGGCTGGGTCGCAACCGCTGGGACCGATACTCACGATACCGGCCTTCGAGACGCTATGACGGCACTCGAAGACGCAGTCCCCACCCGAGTCAGTGGCCGGATCATCGACCAAGACACCGGGGACATCCCGGACGCCGTCCTCACAGTCTTCGCCAGCGAGCCTACGGAGTGCTTCGCTGACGACATCATCTCATGCACAGTCGAAGAGGAGACCGACCCACGTCGACACCCCACGAAGAAACTCCGTAACCTCAAGAAGGCGCTTAACACTACTACGAAGAGTGGCGAATGTCGCCTCCCCATCTTCGTCGCCGAAACGCCGTGGGACGAAGACGCGGGGGCCCCCGACCTTGGACCTGCCACCGCATTATCGAACATCCTCCGTGATCCGATGAACACTCAGTGGTCGGGTCGCCGGTTCTACTCGCAATCGAACACGCCAATCGAATTCGACGGCGGCGCCCGCGACGGCGGTGTCACCGCTGTCGTCCCCCGATCGGACACAGAGAGCGCCGGCGCGTCGATCTGGATTCGCGACCCGGACCCCGACTCGGACGACTGCCTCCTCGTCGCCCCGACCGCCGACAACATCGGCCATCCCGATGACGAGGATATACACCTTCGTATCGCTCCCGGTGACTTCCAGAACCTCACTCCCTCGAGCATCCCGTACCGGGCGACATGTCCCCCGAGAAGTGCAAACGAATCAGCTCGCTATATCGTCGAGACTCCGGGTAGCGAACAGACGTACAAGTACGAGACGGAAGAGCGGTTCCGTGAGGATTGGGTCCGCGTCAACAAGCCATTCGTACCCGACATCGAATTCCGGCACCAGGACTACCCAGAAACCGCATATGCCACCCTCGTCCGATACGAGCCGCCCCGCGCCGGCGACGACGCACAGGCACGTATCGCCTGGTTCGATCATCGGACCTCGGGCGACGAGGAGATGGGGACGCTTCGGCCCGTCGAGGACCTCATCGAAGCGATTCAGACGGGCGAACTCAAGCCGGCGTCCGCTGACCCCGGAACGGCACCCGAATGGACTCACGAAGACGAAGTCTCGACCGACGAAGCGCAAGACTCTGAAGTGGATGAGGAAGACACTGGCGCGTCATCATCGACGGACGAGGCACCAGGCGAATCCACTCCCGAGCCATCTGACAACAAGGACGAAGAGCTTGACGGTGATGATACTGACACAACGCAGTCCGAGGAGGGAGAGACAGACGATACTTCCGAACCACTCCAGGATGAGGGGAAAGCAGCTACCGCCGCGTTCATCGCGGCTTACCTCCGTCCTGCACCGAACAACGTCGTGGACGTGGATATCGCCTTCGACCGTTGTCAGGAATTCGCGAGCACGCACAACCTCGTCTCACCAGAATCAGAGGACGAGTTCGCAGAAACGATCGATTCCCTCTTCGATGCGTTCGACACGGACACCGGAATCGACGGAGACCTCTTCGACATCGATCGCGACGTCATCAGTGCCCTCGAAGAGGGATTCAATATTGTCTCAACGTCAGGTGGAAACGAAGACAGCACTCGAACCGTTATATTGGGTGTGAAGATGGTTGATCCCACAGAAGAAGACACGTCGTTCTTGACGGAAGCAGCGCCCGAGCAGTCGGCAGGTGGTGCGGCGTTCATTGCGAACCAGCTCACGTCCGACCCTGACGGAGCGCTTCCGAGTTCGGAAACCTATGACGAATACGTCGACACCGTCACCGACTGGGGATTCGAGTCTCTCCCTGACCGAGGTTCGAGTGTGACGTTCAAACGGTTCCTCCAAATCTGGGGTGCGGTGCTGTTCGGCGTCTCGGTCGAACGGAAACGCCGGCGGATCGACGGGTCGCCTACGCGGTGCTATACGCACCTCGAGTGGCGCGAGTAGCCTCTTGATTTTCTCTCTCAGTCTACCGCCTCGATCTCCCGTCTAATACTATGAACTCAAACTGACATTTCCGACAATTTCCCTTCTGACGGTGTCCCTTAATCCTCGATTTTCTAGAACTATTACTGAATAGCATATTTTGGATAAACCACCGGACGGAACGGTAATACAATACTGGAACGGTAAATCGGAACGCGAATCTCTGAGGACTCACAAAATCACCATATAGCGTCGGGATGGTAAACTGGAACGTCAATCATTAGCATACACTCCCGAAAGGACCGGATCCTTTTGCAAACTGGAACACCGTGCAGTCTTGCGGTTTTCACCGGAAACCTGGACACATCTACGCACCACCACACACCAGCATCTCGATAAACTGGAACTCCGCGCAGTCTTGCGATTTCGGGCCTATAGTCAACTCCGTGCTCAGAACACCCTTCGAGCGACTCTCCGCACTCTCGAAACTGGAACGCTACGCAGTCTAGTGATTATCCCCGGCTATTGAGAAACTGGAACACCCCCTTTCCCACTAGTATAGAGGGGGCAGATTCGTGTGAAAGGGGGGTACCGATGTGTTCCGGCGAGCGGGTACCCTGGCAGCGGGTACAGGCTGGCCCCCTGGGCGGTCGTCGAAGACGAGTGTCTGATGCGTATCAGATTGTGGAGAAGTCGGTAGCCGAAGCCGAGGTGAATAGCCGTTGTGTGTCGCGTGGAGAGCGCGGCCTGTCGTAACGTAGGAGCTGGTGGGTGGCGTCGAGGTGTAGCATCGAGCGCGCGTGGGGAACATACGGCTTTGCGTACGAGCGAGTGGGAGTGGATGGTCGTGTCGCGGTGGTGCCTACACTAGGGTCTGCTGGCTATCGCACGGGGACGTCAGGGTGCGTATCTCAAACAGGCTAGGACGTGCTGCGTATCGCGGCTCTCGCCTCGTGGTTCGTTCTCAGCGTGAGGATTGGGCACGGTGACGTCGACTTCGCGAGGGGCTGTCGGCTGTACTCGAGGCGGGGGGTCGCGCCGTCGTGAGACGCCGTGGGCTGTCGATAGAGCATAGTGGTGTGGCCTCGGCGGCCGAGTGGTCGCTGTCGCCACCGCGTTCCGGCGTGACGGCCGTCGGCTCGCTGCTCTGGCGCGTATGGATGCCCAATCGGTGTGTCTCGAGAAGGGTGCCGCGCGCGTCGGGGTCGCGCGCGCTTTGGATCGAGACCGCCGCGACGAGCAGAGCTCGTCGGACGGTCTCCGTGGGTGAATTAGGACCGCGTCGTAGCGGCGGCTGATTTCCGGGACCTGCTCCACACGCTCTGGCCGCTGACGGCGGGCCACGATTTCGGGGAATCGCGTAGCTTTCCCCGAAATCGGCCGCCTCACCGGCCAGTCCGTGGGAGCCGATGTCGTCCACTCACCCGCCGAAGTCCGCGGATTGCGCGGTCACGAGACACCGACGCGAACCGGACCCTACCCGCGAGCGCAACCCGCTCGCGGGTCCCTTCCAGTCCGCGACGGCGCCTCGTAACACCGCTCATCGAGCGGATTCGGCGGCCTCGGGAGACATCGGGTCGTGCTACGACCAGGTTTCCTCACTCGGTCGGCCCCCTTGCGCTGGCGCGTGCAGTAGCGCGCGCCGCGCACTCACCGGGAGGGGCCGCCGGAGCCACCAGCGATTTCCGCGGACCCTACCCGCCCCCACCGGGGCGGGTCCCTTCCACGGAAATCGGGCGCCTCTGTCGGCCTCCCGGCGAGTCGGGGCGAAGCCGGGCACGGGGCCTGCCGAGCCGAAGGCACGGGAGATCGCGTCGCTCACTCCGTTCGCCTGAGTCATACGTCGCCAGCACGCTGAACCGGACCGGGTCACGATTTCGCGCGGATACCTTCCCGCGCTCGCAAGCTCGCGCGGGCCCCTTCCACACGAAATCGACCGGTCCAGCGCGCGGCGACGCACGACTCAGCCCGGCCATATGCGGCCGATTCATCTGCGTTCACCGACCCGCACCCGGACCTCGATTCCGGCAGACACTACCCGCCTTCGGCGGGTCCCTTCTCCCGGAATCGGCCGTGCGCGGCTGGTTCACGTTGTTCATCGGCCGCATCTGCCGGGTTCGCGACTCCCGTACCTCGGCGGGCAGGGCCCCGCACCGGGCTTCGTTCTGGCGGTACGGGCCACCCGCCAGAAGCCGCCGAGCAAAAATTAATTTCTTTCCTCTTAAGCGTCCACGGGACGGGCGGGGGAAGCCGCCGTGCCGTTCCTGACCTGGCACGATCTCAGCGGACCCTACCCGCGCTCACACGTTCGCGCGGGTCCCTTCCACTGACATCGGCCAGCTCACGACGGCAGCCGGCTCCCCTGCCGGTACCCGACGGCGCTCGCGCTATCACACACGCGCGAGCGCCGTCGTTCCGACAAGCTCGAGGCCCTGACGCGGGCCGCGATTCCGCGGAGATACTTCCCGCGCTTCGCGCGGGCCCCTTCTCCACGGAATCGGCCGCCTCAGTACCTCTCGCCGTGTCGGAAGGAACGCTTAAGAGGAAACCATCCCCCCCACTTGTCGGATATGAACTCCACGTCTTGGGGAGACCACTTGCCGGATGCCTCTGGCGCGTGCATTCCCCTGATCGCGGCCGCCTTCGGCAGACACTACCCGCCTTCGGCGGGTCCCTTCTCCCGAACGCGCCCGCGTCAGGGGTGCACCCGCCGGACGCCTTCCAGCTTGTGGCGCTGGGCGCGGGCCTCGATTCCGGCAGACACTACCCGCGGCGCATCCGGTCGGTGCGCCGCGGGTCCCTTCTCCCGAAATCGGCCGCGCCAGCGGCCAAGACGCACAGTCCCTTCCAACTGTTGAGGGGGATTGAAATCATAGAGTCAGGTAGCCCGTGACAGGGCGTCGGGCCGTCGGCAGGCGGCGCCGGGCGGTCGGCGTGCGGAACGTCGGCCGCTCAGGCGCGCCCCGCGGTGGGTTTGTTCGCCCCTCCGCGGGGTGAAGGGTGTACGAATACACCCGTCGGTCGGCGGTCAGAAGGCGGGCGCGGTGGAGCGCGCCCAACAGGGGATCACTCCCCGTGAAACAGCAATGTCTAGTTTCAACTCAGGGCAAAAAAGCCCATCGGCGGTTGGACAGCCTGACAAGTACGACGAACTCGAGATGGATCTGCTCTACAGCAGTCCCCATCTGGAGAACGGCGATAACGTGGTCGGTGTGGACATCGACAAACGCCCCCCGACCCCGAACGACGAACCGGTCGAGGACAGCCGGGGGCAGGAACTCGTTCCTGGAAACTATGCGCGAGAACGCTCGGCGCGGATGGACGCGCAGTACCGGGCGGCTGCCTCACAGCACGAAACGTCGGACGAGGACGACCAAGATGACGAGACGGGGCTCCCCCACAGGCGCGAGATGACCGGCCGCGCAGGTGGCACCTACGCGGATGTTCAGGCAGTGATGCACGGCCAGCAGTTGGGCGACGTCGTTGAGGGCGATGTCGGCGAGCTGGTGCGTGGTGTCTCCACTGGGGTCTACTGGGAGCAGGCACTCGCGGAAATGGACATCCCCGAGCCTCGACGCGACCTGCAAGCGCCGTTCGCGGAGGTGTCCCCGGAGCACTACACGCTAGCGACTGAAGAGCGAATGCGCGGCGAGTTCGAGGCCGATGAGCGGAACCGCGCGAAGGCGATCGCGGCAGAGGTGGCGGGCATCGACCGAGCGGCGCGGTCGCGAGACGATATGCGGACGCGGGTGCCGATTCGCCACTCCGTCTCAGAGAGCGACGACCCGTGGGAGGGCCCGCCGGCAGAGACGGTCGGCGTCAAGCGCGTTGATCCGGCAGACGACGAACCGGTCACGACGACGTCCGTGAGTGACGGCCCTGACCCGCGGGCGTCACTTGACCAGGAGACGCTCGCCCAGGTGAACAAGGGCGCGGCGCGGCTGGCCGAGCACTTCCAAGGCGAAGCAGCGATGTCCAGAGCGACGTTCGGGAAGTGCATCGCCCGGCACATCCAGGACGGGTCGGACGTGATGAACGCGACGATCGCCGTCAAGGAGACACTCGAGCGGATGTTCGAGATCAAGCAGCCCATCGGGTCGATCGATCCCTACGAGCAGTGGGAGACGACGGTCGAGGCGGAGGTGACCACGCTGTGGACGCCGAAGCATCGGTCGCAGTACCAGGTGGGACTGGTGCAAGACGAGGCCGGCGAAACGGCGAAGTTCACGGTCTGGTTCGCGGCGGGTGACAAGCCGACGCTCGCGGTGGGCGACCGGATTCGGGCGGAGCGGGTGCGTGTCAACGCCTACAAGGGTGATGCGACCCTGGCAGTCGTCGGTGATACGGACCTCACCATCCTCGACCGGGGTGACGGCCCGATGACGCGGCGGAAGCGGCAGTCGGATGATCCGACAATCGCTCCGTGGTCGGCCGATAGCGACCAGCACGCGTGGATCAACCACATCGATATGGAGCGGGCGATCGAGGTCACGCTCGGACGGCGGGACGACGAGTAGGCCATCGCTCGGCCGCTTTTTTGCGTGTGCCGCGAGTAGTCCTCAGGTAGGCATCGCAACCGGCTGGTTAGTGTGTGGCTCCCGGCACCCACTATCCACCGCCCCACCCACCGCTCCGTGCTCGCGACGCGAGCGTCGCTGCGCGCGCAGCCACAACCTCGACAGCACCGCGTGGCCCGTGGGGGCGCTCGGCGACGCCATCACCCGTGGCGACCGACGTGAGTTTGTCCCTCCCAACAGGGGGTGAGGTGACTTCACAGATGTCCAGCGCAGCAGCTCCCCGTGAGCGATCGCGACCGCGTCAAGCACAGCTGTCCGACTTCCGTCGGCGACCCCGCGAACCGGGGCTCTACGAGCCACCGACGATCGAGGACGACGACTGGTGGCCTGGGAAGGCAGGTGAAGATCGATGACCGAACGGACGCTTCGCATCGAACGGGCGGTCAACGAGCTGATGAACGACCTTCCGGCTGACGTCGCGTCCGAGGACATCGTCGACCAGCATATGCAGCGACTCGTCGCGGACTACGGCCTCTCTGTAGATCGTGCACAGACAGCCACTCGGCAGTACCTCACTGCGTCCCGCGAGGGAGTGGCGGAGTACCTCGTCACCCATCTCGCTCGGACGACTGAGACGCCGCCGACCCGTGACGCGGTCGTCGAGGATCTCGAATTCCTCGCCAACTGGAGTGTCCCTCTTGAGGACGCCTCTGCTGTCGTCCGCCGGAAGTACGACCCCGCGGACCCGGCCGATCCCGACTCTGGCCTCGACTCGGCAACGGGCGTTCCAACGGGTGCAACCGATGCTGAGGTCGCGGCCGCGATCCCCAGTCTTGACGACCACGAGTGGTCGTCCACATCCGACCGCGCCGACCCTGGCTCCGACGACTCAGATATCCTTGACGCCGATTCGCGGGAGACAGATGACGGCACCGCCGCCTCTACCTACAGACGCATTTGGAGGACACGGATTGTCGCCCGTCTTGCCTCGACGATCCGCACCGCTCGCCGGAGGCTGGCCGAGCATCGCCTCTGACCAACGACCGAAACGCACCGCACGCGGTTTATCCCCCCGCGCGGGGTGAAGGGGGACTCACGACTATGCAGGTAATGAGCCGAATCCCGGCGCGCGTGGCGACACCCACCACCCGCGTTCCCGTCGCAACGGCGGTTTATTTCCCCCGGATTGGGGTGCAGGGGCGTGAGCAGGAAGGCGCGCAGGGCGTCGACCTGACTCGAGACGTCCCACCAGCCGATTCGCGAACGCGAATCGGAGTGACCAACGATGGCAGTAGCTAATTCCATTCCCGACGAAGCGGCAGAGCTCGCTGACCAATTCCCGGACGACGTCGACGTAGACGAAGCAGAGATCGCCGAGCGATTCTCGATGCTCGTCGACGAGTACCGCGTCCCGAAGGACGAGGCCGTCCGCACCACGCGGAACTACTTCCTCGACGCGTACGGACTCGACTACGACGATTTAGACGGTCAGAGCGGTTCTAGCGGTCCGGCCGACGAGCGCGAGATCGCGACTGTTGAGGGTCCGAACGAGTGGCTCTCGGTCACGGCGAAGGTCGTCCAGCTCTGGGACAACGACGTCGACTCCATCGCTCAAGTCGGCCTCATCGGTGACGAGACCGGCACCATCAAGGTGACTGTGTGGGAGTCCGCCGACGCACCGACCATCGAGGAAGATGGCGTGTACCGATTCGAGAACGTCGTCTCCGACGAGTACCAGGACCGACTCAGCGTCCAGGTCAACTCCGCGTCCGACATCGTTCCCGTCGACGACGAGGACGCCGCCGACCTCGAAGTCGGCTCGACCGATGTCGAGGCCGCTGGCGCAGTCGTGGCTGTCCAACCCGGAAGCGGCCTCGTCAAGCGATGTCCCGGCGAGGACTGCACGCGCGTTCTCCAGAACGGGCGCTGCTCCGAACACGGCGAGGTCGACGGCGAGTTCGATCTCCGCGTGAAGGCGGTCATCGACGACGGCCAGACGGCCTACGACGTCCTCTTCAATCAGGAAGCCACCGAGGATCTCACCGGCATCACCATCGAGGAGGCCAAGCAGATGGCGATGGACGCTCTCGACACGAGCGTCGTCGCCGATGCCGTCGAGGAGGAGATCCTCGGACATTCCTACACGGTCTCAGGGCCGGTCATCGGCAACTACCTCGTGGTCAACGACTGTGAGGCGGGCAACACTCTCTCCGAAGACGCTGTCTCGCCCGGCAGCGCAGCGAATGGTGATCGCGAGGTCGCCAAGCGCGTCTTCGCCGAGGAGTTCAACAACGCAACGAGCACTTTCACCGAATCCGACGAAGACCGTGCGCCCGTGTACTCGCTGCTGCCGTCGGGTGAGAAGGCCAATCGTGTCTTCGTGGTCGGAACGCTGACCGAGACGACGGACGTCGGCAACGACTCCGAGTACTGGCAGGCCCGCATCGTGGGCCCGACCGGGACGTTCTTCGCCTATGCTGGGCAGTACCAGCCCGAGGCCGCCAGCGTCCTGCGGAATGCGGAAGCCCCGGCGTACGTCGCAGTGGTCGGCAAGGCGCGCACCTACGAGACCGACGACGGTGACGTCAACGTCTCCATCCGTCCCGAGTCGATCAACATTGTCGACGGTGAGGCTCGGGACGCGTGGGTCGCGGAAACCGCCGAGCAGACGAAGGCACGGCTCGAGGCGTTCGACCCCGACGACCCCACCGAGAACGACGACGAGCGCAACTACGATGCGATGGCGGTCGACCTCTACGACCCTGACCTCGATGCCTACGAGGCGATGGTCAGCAACGCTCTCGACGACCTCGAGGCTGGCGAGATCAACGAAGGAGAGGACGACGAGTAGGGCGGCGCACTCCCCGCTGACGCTGTCTCTCCCTCCGTCGTTCGACTCGTCTCACGCACTTCCATATCCACGCTTCGGGGGTTTCTCCCCGGCAAGATTTTTTCGCATACGCTCCCGACCCCACCCTGCGCTCGGTCACGATGTAGAACCGGCTGTCGACGCCGCGAACAACTGGCTCATCGACGAAGCGCAGTCCCTCGCATCTGTCGACGAAAGAGAATCGATCGTGGACTACTCAATCTCCGTCGAGTACCTCTACTCCTCTAGACCCGTCCGCTCGCGTATCGGACAGGCAGTAGTTTGTTCTCCCCTGCCGAGAGTGAGGGATTTCCTATGACTGACAATGGTGACGGACAGTCTCCGAACCAGCACTCGGATGACTCCGTGCTCGCCGATGAGGAGTACGACCCCCTCGCGGAGTACAAACCGTACGCCGTCACTTCGCCGAGCTCGAATGGCATTGCTCATCACGTGCATACGAGTCGCCCTCCGGACTGGAAGCCGGGGCAGCCGTGCCCGCACTGTGGATCGAGACTGATCGTGTCCTCCTTCATCGGGACGGAAATTGCGCGGCATCGTGGCGGCAAAGTCACGCGGCTCGGCGGAGGTGACCGGCTCGGCGCCGTCGAGTATCAGTGCGCGGACTGCGAGACTGTCCTCTACAAGGACGCCGCGTTCGATCTCTGGACGACCCTCCACTTGGACTGACCGTCGAGACTACGATGCCTCCACCAAGGACTCACGGGTCCGTCCAGTACGGCCGTTTTTCGCACTCCACGGGAGATGTAAGCTCGAGTGAGACGTCCCACACCCCCTCAAGAACAGTCTACTCGCGTCTACCGACAATCACGACGATCCCAACGATCACAATCCATCACACCTATGGCAGAATCCACACCCGAATCACCCAACGGTACAGACACCGACCCAAATGACGAGCCCGACATCGGCGTCGAGGCCGATACTGAGGTTGACGCCTCTGACACGGAGGCCGAAGCCCCCGACGCTGACGGGACGGAAGTCGAGGAAGCAGATGACGCTGAGACCGATAGTGACGGCAGCGATGAGGAGTCGCCGTCCGACTCCCGCCCACCCCAGGCGTTCTCGGCGATCATCGAGGCTGACCGCCTCGACCAGACGATCACCACGCTTAGCGTCCTCGTCGACGAGTCTCGCGTCCACCTGAACGATCTCGGCCTTCGCCTCGCCGCTGTCGATCCCGCGAACGTCGCGATGGACGAGACGAACATCACCGAAACCGCCTTCGAGTCTTATCAGGCCGATGGTGGCGTCCTCGGCGTCGACCTCACCAAGCTCGCCGACGTCGTCGGTATGGCTGACAACGACGACCTCATCCAGATGTCGCTCGACCCGGAGACCCGCAAGCTCATCATCGAGTTCGGCGGTCTCGAGTACACGCTCGCACTCCTCGACCCCGACACGATCCGCCAAGAGCCCGACATCCCCGACCTCGACCTCCCAGCACGCGTCGTCCTCGAAGGTCGCGACATCGACCGTGCTGTTCGGGCCGCCGATATGGTCTCCGACCACGTCGAACTCATCGTCGATCCCGACGACGAGGCCTTCCGCGTCCACGCCGAAGGCGATACCGACGATGTCGACCTCGAACTCAGTCGCGACGACCTCATCGACCTCGAGATCGGCGCTGCCGACTCGCTCTTCTCGCTGGACTACCTCAAGGATCTCAACAAGGCGATCCCGAAGGACGCCGACGTCGAAATCCTCCTCGGCGAGGACTTCCCCGCGAAGTTCAACTACGAGTACGCCGACGGCGCCGCCACTGTCACCCAGATGCTCGCCCCCCGGATTCAAAGTGACTGATGTCTCCAGAATCCATGACGTCCGATTCGACTCCACCACTCGATCCTGAACTCGAAACGAGCGCCGAACAGACTGGCCTCGATGATTCCCAGCTCGTCGAGGGTGAAGCCATCGTCGACCTCAACATCCCCGACGACGTTGCCTACGATGTCGACGATCTCGGCAACGGCCGCCTCGCCATCCAGTACTGGGAAGCCGATCCCTGATCCCCGCTCTCGTACCGCCCGGCCCCGGCTGCACCCCTGAGGTTAAACGTCCGGGCAACGCACTTTCGATTGATTGCCCGTGAAACCCTCTGCTGCTGCCCCCGCTGGTCAGATCCTCGCGTACAGCTGCCCCCGTTGCGAGCACAAGGGGATCTACTACTACACCGATCTCGCCCTCTACGACAACGAGCGCGACCCTGGTGAAGACAGCATCCTCCCTGAGGACGCTCCCGCCGTCCCCGGCAGCGCGATCGACGCCGACGCCAACGTTATCGTCTGCCCGAACGAGTCGTGCGGACTCGTGCAGTTCCGCCATATCGCGTTCGAACTCCTTCCCCCGACGGCGGTGCGCGCACGTCGCTCGACGCCGACGGACGACGAGACAAGTGCACTCGTTGAGGCTACTCCGTAGTCGGCCTTGAGAACATCTCGCTCCGCTCGTCGAGGCATCGTCATCCGAAGAACCATCACTGATCTCCGGCATCCCCGCACGGCATTTCTCTCCCTCCACTGGAGGTGAAGGACGTTATGACGAAGGAGTCACCACCGTCAGAGTCGAACGTATCGCGTGCCGGCTCGAAGAGTCGCTCCAAGCCGAGCACCGACGCGGCAGTCTCCCAGCACGTAGAGCTCAAAACAGGGACACGCGCCTTCGATGGATCAGCCGGCGAACGCCCCTCGATCCACGATACTGTCGACTGGCTCGCCGAGAACGAGGCCACCGTCGGTGGAACCCTCGTGAACCACCGCGTGATGACTGGACGGTCAGCACAGACTACGGATGTCCCTCTGCGCCCGGAGCTTTCCGAGGCGATCCGCAAGAAGGGCATCGATCAAGTCTACGACCATCAGGCGGAAGCGATTCGGCACGCTCGACTCCGCAAACACGTCACCCTCGCGACCCCGACCGGGTCGGGGAAATCACTCCCGTATTCGATCCTCGCCGCCGAGCGCGCCCTCGTCGACGACGCCCGTACTCTCTATATCGCACCGACGCGCGCTCTCATCAACAACCAAGCCGACGATCTCTACGACTTCCTCCAGAACGTCGACCCCCATCTTGACGCAGGCCGCTACACGGGCGGACTCTCTCGACACCAGAAACGCCGCGTCCGCGAGCGGCAACCGCACGTTCTCGCGACGACGCCTGATATGATCAACTACTCCATCCTCCCGTTCGCCCACAAACTCTGGGGCTGGTTCCTCTCCAACTTGGACCTGATCGTCATCGACGAACAGCATCAGTACCGTGGCGTCTTTGGTAGTCACGTCGGCGTCGTCCTTCGACGACTCCGCCGGCTCGCGGAAACCTTCGATGCTGACCCGACGATCGTCGCCTGCTCAGCCACGATCGACAACCCCCGACAGCACACTGTCCAGCTGACTGGCGTCGACCCGGCCGACGTTCACGTCGTCGACCAGGACACAAGTGCCGGTGGCTCGACGCACTGGCTCTTCTGGCAACCGCCCCGCGGCCAGCAGGGGCAAGCTCGATCGACACACTGGACGACCGCACGTCTCGCAGCGGCGCTCGTCGAACGCGGTCTCCAGACCATCGTCTTCACGCGAAGCCGACAAGCGGCCGAACAGTACGCTCAGGCCACCGCTCGCCGCCTCCAGCGTGACGGTTATCCCAGCCTCGCCGCCGACGTGGCCGCATATCAGGCCGCACTCTCGGACGAGCGGCGAGAAGAACTTGAAGCCGGGCTGCACTCCGGCGACATCCGCGTCGTCTGGAGCACGAACGCCCTCGAGGTCGGGATCAACATCGGGAACCTCGACGCCGTCCTCGTCGACGGCTATCCGGGAACACGGATGGAACTCTTCCAGCAAGCCGGCCGCGCCGGCCGGGGGACCGACCCAAGCATTGTCGGCCTCGTCGGCGGCGCAGATCCGCTCGACCAATACGCACTCGACCATCCGGACGATCTCCTTGACGGCAGCGTCGAATCCGTCGAATGCAACCCCCAGAACCCCCATGTCCTTACCGAACACCTCCCGGCAGCCGCCGCCGAAGCCCCCCTCTCCACCGACGACAACACTTGGTTTGGCGACGACCTCCCGAAGTACGTCTCAGCACTCACCGATGCCGGCGTCCTCGACCGCTCGCTCACATCGACAGATATCACGTGGACGTACGTCCCCGACGGGGGACCGCCGCCGAGCCAGCACGTTTCCCTCCGGTCGATCAACTCGCGCTCGCTCCGTATCGTTGTGACACCGGACGACCAGTCCTCCCCGGATATCCCCGCGAGTAACGAGCTCGATGTCCTCGGTGAACTTCCACTCGCCTCCGGTCTTCGTGATGCCCACCCCGGCGCGATCTACTTCCATCAAGGCCAGCGATACCGCGTCATCGACGTCGATCTCGATCCGGAAACCTCGCCGGGAGCATCCGGTTCTGCCTCGCCAATCG
Source organism: Halobellus ordinarius (assembly GCF_031823395.1). NCBI lineage: Archaea > Methanobacteriati > Methanobacteriota > Halobacteria > Halobacteriales > Haloferacaceae > Halobellus > Halobellus ordinarius. The sequence goes on along the minus strand of NZ_JAVQKJ010000010.1, from coordinate 54,716 downwards.
CGTGGGTTGAGCCTACAAACGCGACCTACACGACTAGCGCGGTCACAGACCGCACGCTCACGCTCCAAGACGCCGACGAGTCACGCGGCCTTCCCGGCACAGCCGACCCTGAGGTTGCGACTGACGGCGGTGACGCAAGCGCCGACACAGCACCCCCCGCCGTCCAGCTCACCGAGTTGACCGTCAGCGAAACCGTCGTCAGCTACTACACCCACCAGTCCGGGAGCTTGAATGGACCTGTTCCGATCGAGACCGACCTTCCGGAAACCGAACTCTCCTCGGATGGTCTCGTCATCACCATCCCGCCCGCCATTCGGGATGCCTTCACCGAGGAGCATCCCAACGCCGATGACCCTGACGCGCCATCGCCGTCCTTCGAGGGGAGCCTCTACGCCCTCACGAACGCACTGCTGGGCGTCCTTCCAGTAACCGTCCTCTGCGACCGCAGCGATATGCGCGGGCTCGCAATCTCGCGTCTCGACACAACCGGTCACCCTACGATTGTCCTCTACGACGACCATCCTGGTGGTGTCGGCCTCGCTCGTAGCGTCTTCCAGCACCTCGAGGATGCCCTCGAATTCGCACAGACTCGTGTTGCCGACTGCGAATGTGATGAGGGATGCCCGGCCTGTATCCACCACCCTCACGACGCCTCGAGCAACCAGACGCTCAACAAGGTCGGCGCGCGCCTCCTTGCGGAACTCCTCCTCGATGATACGCAGGCAGCCTGACCATTACATCGTCCTCTTCGCGACACCCTCCCATGGACTAAAGTCAGAGAACTGCATATGTTCTGGCGAGTTGACTGCTCATGGCGAGCGATCTCCCCGCCCCACCGACCAAGTCAGGCGTCTATCCCGAGGACCGTATGAAGGTCTCACGATGGCTGACCTGGAAGGAAGCCGACGACGGCCGCAAGATTCCCCGTGCACCCTATCACAACTCGAATCAGCCAGATCGGTACGTCTCCGCGCAGGACCCAACCATCTGGACGGACTTCGAGACCGCAGCAGAGTGGGCGGATAAACTTCCCCATCACCAACCTGCGTACGTCATTCCCGACCGCAACGACTTCGAGACCGACCTCGTCGTCATCGACTACGACGACGCCCGCGACCCCGACACGGGTAAAATCCATCCCCTCGTCCACGATCATCTTGCTGACGCCGAATCCTACGCCGATGTCTCTCCGTCTGGAACCGGCGTTCACATCCTCTGCCGCGGTCAGCTCCCCGAGCGCGTCAAGACCATCTCTGACGACCTCTCCGAACACCAGGCCTTTCCCGAGGCGTCGATCGAGGTCTATGAATCCGCGCGTTTCATCACGATGACCGGCAGACACATCGCCGGTACACCCACCGAGACGCGCGACTGCCGAGCCTTCCTCGATGGGCTCGTCGAGGACTATGCGACTGTCTCTGCAGCAACCCCCGATGAAGTCGCCTTTGAACCGGATACCACTCGCGAGGACATCGAAGACGTCGAGACCACGAGCGACATTCAGGACGTCTTCGACGCTATCCAGCACGTCCGACCGAGAGACATCAGCCTCCGCTCGACTGTCACTGAGGAGCGCGCTGACGGTACGCAGTCACTGGATCCATCCTGGGCGAACTCTTCGTCTGGCACGCGCCTCGCCCAACTCGATGAAGGCTGGGTGTACCGTGATGGACTAATCGGCCTCGACGCTCTCCAAGTCGTCGCCCTCGAGGATGGCATCATCACCGACGAACAAGATTACCCCTCTGGGGAGGACTTCTGGGAGGCCGTCGACGAGCTTCGTGCTCGCGGCGCGCACATCCCCGTGTACGAGGAGGACAAGTCGGAGGCCGCCCCATCGGCAAGCGACTGGTCGCCTGCTCCCGACTCTGCCCCCGACTACACCCCTGACCGCGACGCCGACGCCCAGGCGACGGGCAGTTCATCACCGTCCGACCCGGGGTCATCCCACAGCAGCGGTCGGACGCGTGGCCGCGATTCTCCCCGACGCGGCGAGGGTGCAGAATCACTCTACAAGGCAGAAATCGACCGCCTTGAAGCCGAACTCGAAGCTCGAGAGGAGCGGATAGACGAACTCGAAGCCGAACTCGATGAGCGAACAAAGAAACTTCGGCGTATCCACGTCCGGAACTCCCAACTCGAAGACGCCCTCAAGAACGACGCCGAAGTCCAAGTCCATGCCCTCGACACTGACACGCTCGTCGACATCTTGGATGAACAAACGCTCGTCGCGATCGTTGAATATGTCGCCGACACCCACGCTGACGACGATGGCAATCTCGAGCACTCCACAGCCGACGACTCAGGTGGACGTCTCGCTCGTCTCAAGTCCTTGCTTCGCTCGGACTCCTCGTCCTCAACTTCCCGCTGAGCACCTGGTGATTTTCACTCGGTACCAGGGGTGTACACCCTATCCTAAAGCCATATCCACCGTCTTACCTCTCGGTTCCTGTTTTTCACCCCCGACGTGAGGTGGCGGGAGTCATCACCGATCCCTCTCCGTCCCTCACTATGACCGAGAACGATTCATCCACTCCCGATAGCAACCGGATTCGGACTCGCAAGATACCCGACTCGGAGCGTACGACTGGACCATCCGAGACCACTGACGCCGCCGTCGCTGCTAGGACCGCTACGTGTCCCGAGTGCGACGGAGATCTTCACGTCGACCACGTTCATGGAGAAACCCGGTGTGCTGACTGTGGACTCGTCGTCACGGAGAATGCTATCGACCGCGGCCCCGACTGGCAGGCCTTCTCTGCGGACGAACGCGAACAGAAGTCCCACACAGGGAGCCCACTCACGCCAACCCAGCACGACTTTGGCCTCAGCACCGAGATCGACTGGCGCAACAAGGATGCCCACGGGAACACCATCTCCTCACAACGGCGAGCGCAGCTGACCCGACTTCGCACGTGGCAACAACGGTCCCGGACCGGGAACTCGAAGGAACGCGGCCTCAAGGCGATGCTTTCAGAAATCCAGCGTATGGCCGCCGCTCTCGATCTCCCCGACGATGACTACGACATCGCCGCCGTCATCTGCCGCCGGGCCAGTAATCAGGACCTCCTCCCCGGTCGGAGTTATGAAGGCGTCGCGACTGCAGCCGTCTACGCCGCAATCCGGCAAGCTGGCCTTCCACACGATCTCGAAGCCCTCACGCAGGTCAGTCGAATCGACGATAAAATCCGCATCAAGCGCACCTACCGGTATCTCGTCCGTGAACTCGAGCTCGAAGTCCCGCCGCCCGATCCACGGGACTATCTCTCTCGCCTCTGTTCGGAACTCGATCTCAGCCAGGAGACCAAGCGGTTTACGACGGAACTCCTCAAGGACGTTATGGAGGCAGGCATCCACTCCGGGAAGCATCCCGTCGGGATGGCCGCTGCGGCCCTCTACGTCGCCACGCACCACTCAGATTTGCCTTCCAGTGACTCATGTACGCAATCCGAACTTGCGGAGGCCGCGAACGTGAGTGTGGTTACGATCCGCAACCGCTACCACGACATCCAGGAAACCTGTCACCCGATGGTCGAAATCTAGCCTGTCTCTCGAATGCGCCGTTCACACCTCCAGCAAAGACCGGCAAGCCTAGGCAGCCTCTCTTCCCTGTCGGCACCTTAGAGTTACTCCACACGGCTGTTGATGCCCTGTTTTGCCCCCGGAGCCACTGCGTTCCGACTCCAATGCCGATCATCAACATGTCGTGCCCACCAGTAGCAGATTCTACTACACTGATATCTATTGGCCTATGGATCTATATATGGTATTTATTTGGTTACAACCACGGCATTTGATTATGGGTCTCGAAGACTTCCACCCGGATGACGTTCTTGAATATGCTGATAAGCTGCAGGATGAGCCAGTAGAGAGCACTGTGTATCCCGGAGTCTATGTCCTCTATGATGGCATATCCGGAGAACCATTGTACGTAGGGGAAACCAAGAACGTGTATCAGCGATTATATGATCACCACTGCCGATTGAAGCAAGAGAGCAAAACTGTCCGAGAACTCGTTGAAGACGATTCAAAGTTGGAACGTGAGACGGAACAGGGGCGAATGTGGGAGTGGACCGAGTGGAGTTGGGTCAATATTGAAGAGGACAAGACTAAGCGTCAAAATGTCGAGCGAGTCGTTGAGAACAGGCTCAAACCTAGGTACCCGTCTGATTAGAGAATACGATCTAGACAGTAGTGTTGCGCCCGTAGACCATGGTCTGGTCATCTGCTGGTTTGTCCTGCGCTACTGGCAGCAGACGCGCAGACACTCTCGTCGCTCCTTGCCTCCGAGAACGGCGAATACGGTCCTGCGAACCGACAGAGCCGACCCTTACTCTCCACTATGCCATTCACGAGTCCCCCGACCCCCGCGCTTGAGACGGGCACCTATCCGGCAGACTGTCGTGACCACGACCAGTGGTTGACTTGGAAGCCAACCGACAACGACCGAAAGGTCCCACGAGCGCCCTACGCTCATCCGGACTGGCCCAAGCGGTATGTCGATGCTCAGAACCCCACGGTCTGGACGGACTTCGAGACCGCCCAAGACTGGGTCGAGAAGCTCTCCGCCGGTTTCGCGCTTGCGTACGTCATCCGCAACCGTGACGAGTACCCCGACGAAGACCTCGTCGTCGTCGACTACGACGATGCTCGTAATCCGGAAACTGGTGCTATCCACCCCGTCGTCCATAAGCACTTGCAGACTGCAGACTCGTACGCCGACGTCTCCCCCTCTGGAACAGGCGTCCACATCCTTTGCCGAGGTCAGCTCCCCGATGACGTTACGACCGTTGCCGATTATCTTCCCACTTACGACACCTTTCCGGACGCCTCTATCGAAGTCTACGACTCCGCCCGCTTCGTCGCGATGTCCGGTCAACATCTCGTCGGGATGCCCACTGAAGCCCAGCTGGCGCAAACGTTCATTGACGACGTTGTCGACGCGTTCACGACCCCGCAGCCACAGGCGGATACCTCATCTGAGGTCTCAGAGCCGCCCACGGACGTATTGCCTGAGGCCCCCTCACCGTCTCTATCTCAACGGTCACCGCCAACATTCACGACCAATATCGAAGATGTCTACCGGGCGGTCGAGACGACGCGACCGTCCGAAATCCGCCTTGACTCGCCAATTACGGAAACTCGTAGTGACGGCACGAAATCACGGAACCCCTGTTGGACGAATTCGGACTCCGGGACCCGCCTCGCCGAGATGGAAGACGGCTGGATCTATCGGGACGGACTCATCGTTCTCGACGCCCTCCAGGTCGTCGCTCTCGAGGAAGACATCATCACGACCGCCGGCGAGTATCCATCCGGGAAGGACTTCTGGGAGGCCGTCGACGAACTCCGCGCTCGTGGCGCGGACATCCCCGAGTACGAAGCCGACTCCGACCACGAGGAGGTGTCCGACCTACCTGCCCCCTCCCCATCCCCGACATCCGGCCGGTCGCTGCGGGACCTCCACCGCGAACTCAGAGAGAAAACCATCGAGCGAAACCAGCACAGAGACGAACTCGTCACTCTTCGTCGAGAACTTGCCGCTCGAATCCGTGACGTCCGTTCGTGACTCGGCGGGCCCCGTGTGTGACTCCGAGAGCGAACCCGACGACAAGAATTTTCCATCATTCCGTCGGATTTCTCTCCAACCATTACAGGTGACCCGCGAGGTAACTCAGTATGACCAACACCAGACCACGGACCTTCACAGTACTGACAGAGCACCCGCTCCCACTCGACGAAAACGAGGTCGCGGCGTTCGCCGAAAACCATCCCCAGCTTGACCCGGACATCCACGCCGATGCACTCCACGAGGACTACATCACTCTGCTCGCGAAAACTTCCGAATGGCGTGTCTTCACCATCGATCTCTACGGCTTTGATGGTCGCATCTACCTCTGGCACGGTGCTCTCGGCGAAGGCCTCGCCGTCCCAACGGACGAGTGGAGAGCAGGGAACCTCGCTGAAGCCTTCACACTCTACCGGCAGGCCATCGCCGACAACGTCAGTCGTGACGACCTTCCCAGCACGCCCGATGACGACGCTGAGTTCCCCTACTGCGGGGGTGAAATCTCATCCTCGTCGAGGCCAGCAGGTTCGGTTGACCAACGCTGCACGAGCTGCGGCGAGCATCGAAGCATCGGGTGACTGGCTTGCCATCTTGACTACAAAACACCGAACCGCCTACTGACTAATCTCGACGCTTCCCTCCGGTTTTCTTTCCCCCCACGGGAGGTGAGGCGTATTCAAAAATGTACTATAGAGTCCGATTTCCCGACGTCGGCGCAGGCGCGACGCGGCTTGCGTGCTTTATCGAAGGCGAGAGCGAAGCCGCGGTCCGCGAGCTGGCAGCCGACCACCCGCACTTCCGAGGCTGGGACGCTTCAAAGGGAAGTGTCCGGAAGACGAATCTCGCGAACCGGAAGTCACTCGAGAACCGAATTATGGACGTCACCAACCCGAACGCGGCCGTCCTCGAAGACGGCACCGTGCTTCGTCGGTCTCCGGAGCGCGACGAGGTCGTCGAGCACCACCCCGAACGGACGTAGGCGCTCCACGACCGACCGAACCCCCACCGCCCCGCCCCCGCACAGCACCGCACGACGTAGGCAGTTTTCTTCCCCCCGATCGGGTGGCAGAGGGCGGTGCAAACGCCCGTCCGCACACAGGCGGGCAGCCACCACCCCACGCAGACCCCAATCCAGGAGGTCATCCATGATGTCAGCTGAAACTCACCCCAGCTCAGAGCACCGCGAGACGCCACGGAGCGACCGTGACTTCGCAGTCGACGAGAGCATCGACGTCCGATCACTCATCGCGAAGGAGCAGACACTACCCTTCCTCGGGCTCACCCCCGCGGACGCGACAACAGCCGACTATCCGGACGGTATCGAGCCCGCTGGTCGCCGCTTTCTCAACACGGACGCAAGCGAGTCCCGATCCCTGAAGGCCGTCATCAAGGCGCTCCCGCAGGCCAGCAGCGGCGAACTCCACGCGGTCAACGAATTCGTTGATCCAGCGGACGAGACGGTCGACCCCGAAGAGATTCGTGATGTCGACGGCCTCAACGCTGACCTCCTCGAAGCCGCGACCGGCCAGTCCATTGAGGAGCTCGCCGCGAACGCGCCAAGTGACCGTCTCCTTGACGTCACCGATCATCAGGATATCATCGACCGCCGTCGCCTCGCCCTCGCAGCGCTCGGTTACCCCGTCAAGTTCCGCTGGCAAATCGCGACCTCCACGTACTCGATCGTCAACCCCGGGGAGGTCTACCTCCCACTGATGGGGGCGCTCCAGAAACACGGCGCAGACGAGGCGTTTGGCTGGGCAGATATGCGGGACTGGGGTGGCGTCGCGAAGCTCACCGTTATCCTCCCAGGCTTCCGTCGCGAACTCGATATGAGCCAGTCGGATGGCTCGACGAAGGCCGCTATTCGCGAACACGATGCGCTCGCCGATGTCGACCCCACGATGAGCGATGGTCGCGACGAGGATGACGAGACAGCGACTGTGACGGTCTACGGTGGTATCCAGACCGGATACGACTTCCGTGGCTCCCAGACGATGTGGGCGAAGCCCCTCCTCTTCTTCCCGGGATCGGGGACGGTTATGTACGGTGTCGGCCAGCGGTACTCGCGGCGACACGTCGGCGATGTCACGAACGCTGCGCACGAACGCGCTCACGACCGCGTCCCCATTATGGAGTGGTGGGGGAACATCTACGACGATCTCGACGCGCGAACGACCACCGTTGACGACGTCCTCATTCGCGCCCGCTCGGTTGCGATCGACTTCGAGGAACTCCCCTTCGACGTCGACGACTTCTACGTCTACCTCGGTATCCCCAGCACGTACGCCGAGAGCGCGAGTACTCGAGCTGCGCGCATCGCGATGCCTGACTCCTGTCCCACACTCTGGAATCTCCAGTTGTCGCTCCTTGTCGCCCTCGGTGAATTCGAGGGCGCCCGGGCCTCCGACACCTTCCAGGCTTACAATGAGGTTGCCCGCGACATTCTCTTTTCACCCGGCAAATCCATCCAGCTTGCCGCCCGCGAGCATGACCTGCAGACCGATGACGCCGAACCGAGCATCGCGCCCGACCAGCAGACGCTTAGTGATGCTCTCGGTGAGGCATTCGCTATTCCCGGCGTCGAAGCCGCCTCTGAGCGCGACCTCTCAGATACTGACGCCCAGCGCGTCCAGAACACCATCCAAGAATCTTTCAATCAGTAGCCCGAGATACTCTCTTCCCAATCGAGATTAGCCCAAGTTCTCATGGTTTTCTTACGTAGCATACCTTGGATGAGCTAAGATTGGCGTGACCGATATGGTGTACAAAGGGTGCTGCGAGACCACTCTTTCGGGTTGGGTCCACACAAGATACTTATTATGCCTTTCTCAACTAAAATGATATGCAAATAGAACTCGATGGGGAGTCTTATGCTGTTACCACTGGGGGGTACGAATCTCCAATCCCCTCGAATGCCATTCTAGATTTAGAGGAGGCAAAATACCAATCCCGATCTTGGAAGGGTTCGTTCTCGTCTGATCAAGTTGATCTAGCAGACATATACTCCTCCAATATTTGTCCGGATAGCCCGATGTTCACTATCCAATTCGGCCGGTCATCTGATGTAGATGAGGATCCAACGTACCAGGTTTTTGGAGAAGGAGTGGAATCCTTGACGCATGGGACAGAAAACATTCCAGAAATAGCATCAAAGGTTGAAGAAGTATTCCGAGACAGGGAGAACTTCTCGCTCCATCGTCCATTCATTCGTGCACACTCCAGACTTGCTGATGGTTCTGTCTTGTATACCGGCGTCTATTATTATGGACGTAGTACTGACTCAGTAAAACGATTTGAATTACGAATATTCCATCCAGATGTACCGTTTGGAGTGGACCGATACGACGAGATCTTCGATTCAAGCCCGGTGAAGAAACCTCCCTATCTTGAGGAAGTGAACACAAAACGATATAGAGTGACAGAGATTCCAGAACGAGCTACGGAGGTTGTGAGACCTATCATTTCCATTAGTGATTCAAGTGTTGAGACCGTAGCAATTGAAAACCCCATCACCTCAAACAATGTTCCTGAAAATGCCTGGGGGGCGTTCAAATCTCCAAACCAATTGTTTGCAAAATCATATCTGGTAGAGAATGAAGCTCAATCTGCAAAGATATCTGACTTCCGGGCGGTTTCTATAGATGATTTAGAGCCAATCTTTTATGAAGCAGAAATTCAGTAAGCCTTTCTAAGATGCTGTATTCGAGAAAATAGATTACTTGCTGAATTTGACGTTTGGTTTTGTATACCACCTGAATCGGTTCTCTCCTACCTACCTACGCTCGTATGGCGGTGGTATCTGCGACTAGTGAGTGCTCAATTCTCAACTCCACTTCCTTCTACGGCTTCACTGTAGTCCGTTTTTCCCGCACCTCAGTCCGTGAACGCGATTGACCACTTATGTCACAAGCAGCTCCACAGTCCATGAGTACCGACGATCAGCAACGGTTCCTCAGCCACCTCGCTGCCGGCCTCATCAAAGAAACCGGCGGAGATCTCCCAATCGAGACACTTCACCTCCGCGCCAGCGATTATCTCGACCTCGACGGCGACACCGTCACGCAGCTCGCCGAGGAGGGGGCTAGCAACGGGATCTACACGCTTGACCGCGACAGCGACGGCGGTCAGCGCATCACGAGCGTTTCCCCAGAAGGCGACTGCCCGACCGAACTCGCCGCACACGTCGACGCTCTCACTGCCTCTGCCGACAGTATTGATTTCACCATCCTGGACGGTGTCGGCGAGAGCGTCGAGCAGAACCTCATCGACGCGGGGTACACCACGTTCGGCGAACTCCACCGTGCAGACCCTGAGGACCTCACAGATATCCCAACCCTCACAGGGAGCAAAGCCCAGCTCATCGTCCAGCAGGCCGGCCAGCACGTCCAGGTCGAGACAAAGATCGCCGAAGACGCCCTCACTCGATACCGTGAACGCCTCGGCGATGACACCTCCGGCTCGGCGACCGTCTACTCCATCACTGACGTCGATCAGGACGTCGGCGACCCGCTTGCCATCGTCGACTCCTCGATGCCGGTTGAAGAGGGGACCTTCTACGGGCTCCCCATTCTTGAGGACAACGACCACCCACATATCGTCCGGAAGCGCGATATGCCCACGCGGGCCGGTGAGGTAATCGCGCCGAAGACGACGACGATGGAGGATGTCCAGCTCGACACGCTTGAGGCGACTGCGATGAAGCTCGCCCGCGGCAACCGCGGTCTCCGACTGGTCGGGCCTCACGGCGCCGGGAAGAACTACCTCCTCAAATATCTCCACTACAAGACGAATCGCGTCCTCGTCAGCGTCGACGCCGACGCCTCGATGCTCGCCCAGGACCTCCTCGGTATCTCTACGGTCAACGAGGACCGCATCGTCGTCTTCCGCGACGGCATTCTCACGAAAGCGATGAAGCACGGCTACACGATCGTCATCAACGAGGTGAACGCCGCGCCGGCGGGCGTGATGATGGCGCTCCAGAAGGTCCTCAATCAGAACGTCCTCACCGTCAAAGAATCCGGCGAGGAGATCATCCCGCACCCGGCCGCTCGGATTGTCGTCACGATGAACCCACCAACGCGCGAATACCGAGGGAGCGAACCGATGAACGCCGCGACTCGTGACCGCTTCCAAACTATCTTCTTCGAATATATGGACCCCCAGGACGAGATCGACTTTCTCGATCAAAAGTACAACACAAGTCGCCAGCGCATCGACCGAGACAGCCTCCGTCGGATGGTCGAGTTCGCAAACGCCACCCGTGACAACGAAACGTGGCCGACACTGTCCACCCGGAAGCTCGAAGACGCCATCGACTGGTACGATATGGGGGCGAGCGTTCGCGGTGCCCTCAAGCACGTCGTGAAGGCGAGCGCCGAACCCCACCAGAACCCCGACGATACCTACGACAAACTCGAAGACACCTGACTCCCCGGCCTGCCGTCGCCAGCAGGGGTTTCTCGCGCGACGGCACGTAGCCGTGTCCCCCCGTCTTCATCAGAGGTGATTCCAGTTATGCCATCACTCACAGCCACGTCGAGCGGCGCCGACACCGCACGGTCCGTTCTCCCCGACCGTCCAGCGCAAGCCCGCCGCTCCCAAAAGCGAACTCGACGGTTGACCGAGTACATCCAGGCTCACACCGGCGAAAACATCGAAGTCGTCCTCACATCACACGTCCAGACTGCGTGCGTTCTCCCGGCTGACGCCGATCGCCTAATCGACGCCGATGCGACCGACTTCGACCAGCAGGCTGCTCAGCAGCTCGTCGATGCCGTCGACGGTGACTACCTCGTTCTCATCTCCACCAGTCCGGCGAATCTCGATAACCTCCCGCTCGACGACCAGCTCACGGCCGACCGTGCCCAACAGTTCGGCCTCTCACTACACGAACTCGGCCACATCCGTTACACGAACATCTCGGTCGTCGCCGACCATCTTAACGAGCGCGTCGACGAGGAGTACCAGGAGTTCGTCCATGGCCTCATCAACTACGCCGAGGATGCCGCGATCGAACACCAACTCCGAGCGGCACAAAGTCAGCTCGCGGCCGACCGCCTCGAACTCGTCAACCGGAGTCTCACTCAGATGGCGAGCGATCTCCCCGACACCGCTACCATCACCTTCACCTACCGGGACGCGATCCAGTCCTACCTCTACGACCACGGCATCTACGACTCTGGGAAGAGTGACGTCCTCCTTGACCCGGACGACCTCCGGATCACCTTCCAGTCCCAGGATGATGCGGCGGCATTCGCGCAGACACAAGACGCGCTCGATGACCTCCTCGCGACCGTCCTCAGTGAACCCGACTCCGTGAAGCGTGGGGATGCCGTGCTCGACTGCTGGGAACAGACTATCAAGCCGCTCCTCAACCAGATGGACGAGGACTACCACCAGAAGGGTCAAGAAGACGAAAACACCGCCGCAACGGGTGGCAGTAGTCCGAACACGCCCTCATCGCCCTCTCAGTCCGACTCGTCGATACCCGACGAGTGCGAACAGGGCGAGTCGATCGAACCGTCCGCTGACCCCGACACGGACGCAGAGGCAATCGATGAGTCGCCGGAGGATGCACCCAGTGGGGACGGCGCCGCAGACGCCGACCCGAGTGACGTCTCGGAGTCGCCAACCGGCGACAGTCCGGAGACGTCCGGAGATACTCCTAACGGCGAGCAGGGTGAGTCGCCAGCTGACCGCGACCCCTCGGAGGCATCGGGTGACGACGCTTCCGCGGAGCCGCCGGCGGACTTCGACCCAGAGAACGTCTCTCTCGAGCAGACTCAGGACGGGCACTCCACAGACGTCCTCGCCTACCCGGACATCGGGACGGCAGACACCGCTGACGAGCTCGCTCCCGACGACGCCGGGGCCTCTGCACACGACGACGGAGCCTCGTCCGAGTCCGATGTGGAGTCCGATGCCGAGCCTAACGCCCAGCCCGAGTCGACGGACGCCTCGCCGGACGAGTCGGGGACGGGTGCTGGTAGTGCAAACTCCGTGGAAGGAGAACGTGACAGTGGTGTTGGAGAGTCCAGCGCCAAAGATCTTGAATCCACGTCCGACGAGATCGGAGGGTCGGCGGCCGAAGAGAGCGGCATTGAGGAGCAGGGAGACGGAGAGCCCACCGAGGGCGCCGCAGACAGTAGCGGAGCGTCCGATGCGTCGAGTGCCCCGTCGAACGGGCAGGCGTCGCTTTCGGACTTCCTCGGCGGTGACAGCGCCGGGCGCGACAGCGATGAGGCCGCGAGTACCGACGAGGAGGCGACCCCAGATGGCTCAGATACCTCAGATACGTCCGACACTACCGGTGGAGACACAGATGGCGCAGGAGCGCCCGACGACCGCGCTGACGGCGTTCCATTCGGAGACGATGGAGTGGCCGGAGACGCGGCTGGCGGCCCGGACGGTGGCGACACAGACGCCACGGAGAACGAAAGCACCGGCACGGCAGGTGAGGATGAAGCGGACATCGACTCAGACACGCTCGACGACCCCACCGATGACGGCACTGTGCAAAACGGCGAGATGGACAACACCGGCAAGCTGGCCGAGGAAGCCGCAGCGCCGCTCGCCGAGCCAGCGTACGATGATTCCCTCGACGAACGAGCCGACGCGCTCAGCACGGACCACGACGCCGCTCACGAGGAAGCTGACCGCGCCACTCCTGATCAGGACGCGCTCGAACGCGACCTCGAAGAAACCGTAGCCGCCCTCGAAGATCTCGCGAACGACGGCGACACCGACGAGAGCCCCGACACAACGACCGCACGGCGACGTGGCGGCGCCGGCGCAGGAAAGGGGTGTCTCGACTCGCTCTCGATCCTCCCACAGATCGGTGAGCAGGCACCTCCCGCGAGGTGGCAAGCCGCGACCGCGGGTGCAGACGCCGTCGGTGGCACCCTCCGGATGGCGCTCCGAGAGAGTCGCCGCGACCAGACCCGCAGCGGTGTCACCAGCGGGAGCTTCGACCGGCGCCGCGCTGGCGCCCTCGCCCGCGGCGACGTCGACGCCTTCAGCGTCCGCCAGCAGGGCGACGAGAAACAGTACGACCTCGTCCTCGTCCTCGACCGCTCCAGCTCGATGAGCAATCTCATCGACACTGCCGAAGACGCTGTTGCACGGTTCGCCCTCGCCTGTGAGGACCTCGGCATCAACGTCGCCATTATGGACTTCGTCCACGGGGACGCCCGCCTCATCAAACCATTCAGCGTCGAAACCGATCACGTCCAAGCGAGTCTGATGAGCGGCGAGACGGCTGGCGGGACACCTCTCACTGATGCTCTCGGACTCGCCCGCCGCCTCCTTGACCAGCGCCGCGACTCCCCCCTCGTCATCATCATCACAGATGGTAAACCCGGCTCCGCAGACGACTACCAGCAGGAGCTCCAGCAGACGTACGCGCCTGTTTGCGGACTCACGCTCGCTCTCGACACTCCCCACGGACAAGCTCCGGAGCGAGCGAAGGATGTCGAGCAGTTCTACGACCGCCACCTCTGCGTCCACGACACCAACGACCTCGACCGCCGCCTAGACCAGTTCGCCGTGATGTTCGACGGCCTCTAACGATGAGCACCGACACCGCTTCATCCATCGTGGATATCCTTCATCGGGTATCGAGCTGGATTAGCATCACAGAAGACTCCCGGAAAGGTTATAGAAATCGCTCAACCTCACGAATTTCCTGCGATATCCATCGGCGAACGTTTTGGTCCGAAGATTTCGAACGCAACTGCTGTAATTTATCTCGACGACTTCGGAATATGTTATTCCCCCACCTTCCACCTTGTTCTATGGCGTTCAAATCCTCAACAACGTCATCGATATCCCCATAACGAATGAGTATTTCGTGAGCTAAATTCCACCATCCGTCGTGTTCCATTGGAGGTATACAACGTGCTAGTTGTGGACCACGTTCTTCCGGGTTCACATCAACCCAATCCCATAAGACAGATCCAGGAACTAACAGAATAGCAGGATCATCTGAATCTATTCCAGTTCCCGCTAACCAAGCTTCTATTCTAACTCGGCTGGAGTCAGTGTCGAATCCATCCACAACTAGCTCCCAGGCCTTCTCCGGATCTTCTTCCAACAATGGTCGTAAGACGATGTCAAGGATATCTCGGATTCCGGCGATGCTTCCCTTCGTTCCCAATGAACCAATGATTGGACCAGCGATGTCATATCCGTTAGTTATATCTTGTTCAATTGTCATTTCTGCTAATTGTTCCCACTCGATCCAGTGCCCGCCCACGGCCACCTCAGATTTCTTATTGACGAGACTGGGGTGAGTGAGTGCCTGTATAATTAAATCTTCATTGATACTCGGAGCCTCATCCCGCCTATAGAAGTCTTCCGCCAAATTGACCAATATCGCAATTGCTTCACCTGAATCTTTATCGATCAAGTAAGATCCGATCTCTAAGAACATTTCCTCAGATAGTTTTCCACTTCGCGCAATAGTCTCGATCTGGCTGATCTTACGGAGTGGAATATCACCATTTTGGACAGTATCTAAAATCATTTCAGCTGCTTCGTCCGATGGGTCTGCTCTGCGAACTAAGAAGGGGAAGAAGTTGATGAGATGCTGATCATCTATCATTCGATCAAAAACGTTATTGGGGGCTTCCTCGCAGGAATCTACCACTTCGTATAGGTAGCTTCCAAATAGCCTACACGAGGCATCTGGTTCGACCGAATGTAAACCGGATAGGAGGACATCAATAAGTTCGAGATCGTTGTCTCGCTTTGCCAGTTCCCGACCAAGGTCTCCAGCATTTTCAGAAGAGGCTTCGTGCATCCATTCTAACTCATCGGTGATGAGGGCCGGATTTTCCGTGATCTCCTCGGCAAGAGAGGCAATCCTCCTCTCGGTTATTTCTTCACGCTCTTCGGAACGATCTACCAAGTTATAGCCTGCTACGTATCGTTTAAGCTTCGTGTGGAAATCGCGGTTTGTGATCTCTTTTTCGAACTCCTCCCAAGATTCGCGGAGCTCTATCGGATATTCATCTGCGTCATAATGGACAATCCCACTTGTGGCGGAGATCACGTCGTTCGCGTCCACGTCCTTGTGGTCCAGCAAATTACGAAACGTATCCTGAATAATGGGGGTGAGGTCCTCGCTCTCAGCCAGCTTCCGGCAATTGTTCAAGAGAATAGCTAGTGCCTTCTCAAAGTGCTTTTCTTGGAACCGTCCGAGGTTCCTTTCTACTAGCTTCCATACTTCTCTAAAATATTCGATTCTCTGTTCATTATTTTTGGGTATCCACAAGTCTGGTGCTGGCTTGGCACCTTGTCGGTGGGGTATTCCACCACCCCTACTGCCTCTAATCGACAATATTTGCTCGGCTGCCTCTAATCCCACCCTGTGTTTTTCGGAGTCCCTCGAAGTTAGCAAATCCTCCAAAAGCTGGTATCGATCCATTGGAGCAACCTCGGTTGGAGCGTATGGGCCATAGTGTGGCGAAAATAAATCCGCGAACAATCCTGTAGAGTTGTTTACATATTTGTCATCATTCTCAGCCTCGGCCAACTTCTTGAGGAGTAGAGCTGCACCAAAGAAATGCGTCTCCCAAACCGCAATTCGACGCAGGCTTTCCAGGATAGGTCTCCGTCCCTCAATATTCTCCAATTCTTCACGCTCCATCGGTCCCAAGAACCTTTCTAGTATCTCTAAAGCTTCTCCCGGAGTCACTTCGGCAAGACCTCGGAAGACTGGCCCAATGTTCGCTTTGAATCCAGAGCTCCCAAACCACTCTGTTCTGAGGAGTGTTATTGTGGACCACTCCACCGCTTGGTCTATGGTGTTGGCATAGGGAATTCTCTCAGCAAAGCTCCACAACAGCCTCGGCGGACAACTCTCATGGAATATTGAATCAAGAATCGAAGCATCCCTTTCAAGCGCAGATCTCATCAGGTAGGTTGCCAATGGAATCGTTCGCAGCGAGAGTACGTCGTCACCGCTTAGCACACCCCGATTCTTTTCATACTGAACAACTTCAGAAATGACCTCATCGGAGTAATCAGATTTCAGATTAAACGCTCGGACAATCCACTCTCGATGGCTCTCGTTATCTGACCAATTAATCCGGTCAAAGAATGCAAAGGGCGTCAAGATCCGCTTTACAGCTCTGAGCTCAGGCGCATCTTGCTCGTCCCCCACCAGTAGACGGTCAAAGATCGTCGAATCAGAGACTTCAACGACGCTCTCTTCCGTATCATCTCTGGTGTACCGCTCCGCTAAAAGCAATGCCATCTCAGGGTACCCGTCCGCAATTGTTGCGAAGCGGTCCACGGTGTGGCTTGGTACCTCTGGATACTCATTTTCTAAAATCTCCCTCAAATCATCCTTTTGCAACCGATCAATCGTCAAAGTAAGATCAGAAGCGACCTTGCTTCGGTCAGTCGAGATTGTGATCAATGCCAATCGATCGTAGGAACCGTACCTATTGTTGAAGGCCCGGTGCTGTTCTCTTGAACAGTTATCGAGGATAATGATTGCTTGCCGACTCTCATCCATCTCCAGGGTCGTCGCTAACTCGCATCCTTCAAAGTCATCTGCGTCTTCGTAGATAACCCGATTCGAAAATTGTTCGTGATTTACAGACTCGTATACTAAGCGGGTTTTCCCCAACCCAGAGGTTCCTCGGACTCTGCAAACTGGGCACTTGTCAATGTCTTCAAACTCATCCGTTCTTTTGAGAAGGGATCTTAGCTTCTCCTTGGCTTCTCTTCGATCATCGGTTTCGACAAAGGTTTCTGGAACTCGATTAGATCTCCGTTCAGACCAAGTCCCAATATCAATACCGCCCCCCTCAATAGAAGTGTATTTGAAAATGAGGCCGGGGAACTGATTGGCAAATTCGACCAATTGGTTGGTGGCGAAAAGCTGTACATTCCCCTTGTCATAGCCCTTCTCACTGAGCTGGTTTTCAATCGCCGAGATGCGTTCATCCCTCTCTTCAGAGGTCAGTTGAGAGAACGTGACGAATACATAATTCCCACCAGAAGACACGACATCCTTCACATATGATTTAATCTGACCATCACTATTCAACAATTCATTTTGACAATCTGACGTTGATGGCTTGCTGCCAGTTTTTATTTGGTATCCGGTTCTTCCCTCCGGAATTAGATTTGTTTTGTCAGCAGTGGTCACTTCTACCTCAAATTCATTTTCTGCCTCAGCGTCAATTCCTCCATCTGACGTGTAGATATTTAGATTCACGTGGGTCTCCGATTGAATTCCCGCATCGGGCGCAGAAGCCCAGATTAGATCACGAAAGAATTTGACTGCTTGCTTCGGTTCAAATGATAAAATATCCTCATCCACCAGCTCGATCCCTTGTCTCATTGTAGATAGAAAACGGAGTTTGAGGTATAACATTACCGCCGCATCATTCTTCTTTTAGACCGATACGTAGTACTTGGGTTTGGCCTCTACATATCAACTCGGTCATCGGTTTACGGAGTGCTGAAATCACCGTAGACCTGATTGTTGGTAGCCAAATGACTCGATCATCTACAAGTCATCGTTATTAGGTTATTTATCGGGTGGAAATCTGATACATCGTATTCTCTCCGAGATATGGGCGACATTGGGCTTGTCGCTCATTTGACCCCGCGGTCAACCATTGACCTACTGAACGGGCGCGGTATTCTCACACGCCCGGTCACTACCTGCCGTCTTCTCATAGTACCCTGAGCACCCCCAGAACTGGCGGTTCTCCCCTTTCGGAGATTGGAGCACCATGGGCCGACCACAATCCGAGCAGACCTTTAGTTCGTCCTGCGTTGCCACCGCGTTCTCAAGTTTCTCACGGAGATTCTGTGGCCACGTCTGTATCCGATACGTCCGCTTCGGTTTCCGCAGCGGCCGCCACGTCGGCTCCTCGCCGGCGTCGGCCACGTTCAGCAGGAGGACTGACTTTATCGCGTCTGAACCAGCTTCACGACTCGCGTTGTCTTCGCGGTCGATCGACGAGTATACCCGCAGGCACTTCTCCCCGTCATCCAGAATCGATTCGTACACCCATTCGTCCGTCCAGCCGTACGTTTTCCGCTCAAAATCGACGCTGACACCCTCAAGGAACGTCTCGAACTCGCGACGTGTGATCGGGCGATACGTCTGCGCCGAATCATCCGAGTCGTACTCCTCAACCATCGTGTCCGTACCCACTCCATCGCCCGCCGTTGCCGACCGTTCGGTCGAACCATCGTTTGACGAGCCGTCTATCGTCTCGACTGAGTCTGCGGTGTCTCCTGGTGACTCCGCACCCGGCCACACGACATCGCGGAAGACGCTTGCCTCCGAGTCATAATCGGCGACGATCTGCACGGCACCGACATCTTGGAGCTGCTCGCGAACGCGATCTGGGAGAGATGCATATGCGGACTCAGACACCGGGTAGCTCTTGATCGGGAGCGAAACGACGTCGAAGACAGTCAGTTCACGATGCGAAGCGTCTCCGAAGCGCATCAGATAGCCGGTCTGGCTCGATAGTTGCGTGCGCGATTCGCGTAACGCCTCGGCAATTCCCGGTCGCTGTTCTGAGTCTACCTCCGCAGTCGCGAACAGTGTAATGACATCGTACTCTATCCCTCCCCGCGTGCTGTCCGGTGGCATAACTCATCAGCCTTATTCAGATAGTGCTGTCCCCTTGCTTAACACTCTTACTCTGAACAGAGGGTGGAGTAGAACCATCCCTATGCCACCGAAGTGAGAAATTACGCATTATTCGAGACAAGTCAAGTATGATGAAAAAGCGATCGATCTCAAGAACTACGTACTGAATACAAGTTGCGAATATAACATCTAACCGGTACTGAGATCAGCGGGTCCTGCGGAGATGACGGGCCCCACTACAACCGAGCATCTAATACATTCTATGTATCCTCACCTCCGGCGAGTTCTGTATGTAGTGGTTCGTACTTCTCTCGCCACACCTCGCAGTCGTCATACGCACCAGTCTGCCACGAGATCACTAGAATATCATTGATTCGGTCGTCTGCCTCCATATCTGCTAAAAGATTATCCGATGGTCGAATCACGACTGCTGGACCAGTCTCATACGACGTGGAGTAGTTTTTGTGCTCTGTAATAAGGTACACTTTGTTACCGTCGATCTCAGCCAAGTGGTTTTCTCTTAATGTATCTCCGATGCCTTCCAGTGCCTTGCCTACTGAATCCTGAATGTACTTTTTCGCGTCTATTCCTATAAACCCAGTATCGGATTCACCATTTTCGATTTCTTGTAAAAGCCACTTGACTCCCGCTCTTATGGCCCTGATCTCCGACTCCTCGCCGCGATCCAGGTTGAAAATATACCGGCTTTGTCCTTCTTCAGAGGTCATACAGCGAAAATGTCTCGGCATCTAAATCAACTTTATTACTATCCTGATGCCTGTGTCTATTCTACCGTTATGTTTTGCATCGAAAAGAAACTCGTTCCGGATCGATGGTGGCAGAAGTATTGGACTGTATCACGCTTCCTTGGGTTGGTTGTCTCAGTCTCAGGTTTTTATGCTATTATTCCTATTCAGTCTGGTGGAAATAGGCTTACTGCGACCAGTATCTTCGCATCGCTTATCCTGACGTTCGCTCTCATCGTCGTCTATCAAGGCCTCGGTAGAATCCAGCAGGATCAACTCAATGAAATGAAGAGCCAAAGAGGACTCCAGGAAGATGTTGTAGATATTCAAGAGCAGCAGGCGGAGATAATGGAGCAGCAAGAAGAGTGGATGGAAGCAGGTTACCGCCCTCACGTCACCATCGAACGATGGCAAGCGCGCGACAACGAGATGCCTTTCTATCTACGAAATGTGGGGAATGGTCCGGCAACGAACCTAGTTGCTCGTATTGTGATGTACGCGAATTGGCCACCCGAGGAGCCAATTATCGAGGGGAGCGTGCGGTTGAGCCCAGAGAACCCTAATAACGGAGCCATCAAAACCGGTGTACTTCAATCGGATAGCGAACCACGTCCATTCACCGGCGAACTACTATTCCACGGAGAAATCAAGTCGAACAACATTCTCTCGTCAGATTTCCCTTCGATTGCTGCCAAAATGGTTGAATCAGACTTCAAGACAATTGCGTATTGGGTATTCTTCGAATATCAGATGATCAATGGAGAACACGTTCGAAACAAACTGTGGGAAGCTGAATCAGAACTCAGTGAGGGAATGACGCTTGAGGATCTGATTGACGAATCTTTCAAAAAGAAGATAGATTTCGACTATATACTTCCTTATATTCTAGACCCAGAGGACTGAAGATTATGGTTGAGTCTTGTTGCTATCTCTTACTGGCCATCCATTACGTGTTGACAACCGTCTCGAAGACGCTACTTCTGGCCGTCCTCGATACCGATTGTGAGAATATATGGTCGAGTTTCTCCCCCACAACTGCATTAATGAGTAGGCCAAAACACACCTCTCCTCGGATTTCTCCTCGTCCACACTGAATCGCCCGGTGCGATGAAACTATGTGCACACAGCCCTCGAAGAGGACCCTCTGCTACTGATCGACGATGGTCGGTACTGCGACCAACGTCGCCATCGACTCGAACGATCAGTCCCATCGCGTCGTCATCTGCGAATGGTCTGATCGTCCCCAGGTCGGCGTCGTCCACGAACAGCGCGTTGGCGCAGGCGACAACTGGCAGACAGCGGATCTCGAGGAAGTTCACCCACTCGTCCACCGAAGCACGACTACGCTCTGTACGTGGGTGAAAACACGCTACGACCGAGGGATCGCGATGGCGAGCTACCGGAGCGACACCGAGCATCGGGTCGTTATTCGCCCTATCGAACCCGGCGACGGCTTCGAGGTCGTTCACGAGCGCCGCGGGCCCAGGGAGGACACTTGGACGACCGTCGACGACCACCAAATCACCGCCTAACCACACACAGACAGATGCCACGAGACAGATTCATCGGCGATACCCCAAAGGACGCCCTCGAGGCGTTCATCGACGGGTGGTGTCGCGAGCACGAACGAGACAGCTACAGTTACGCGTACAAGCACAAGCGAATCACCGAGGATCCAGAGGATAAGCCGAACGCCGACGCGAAGTTCCGATTCACGCGAACAGAGACTTTCTACTCGCCGACCTATCGGACGTACAAAGGCTACATCTACGATACACACGACGGTCGGTACGCGGTCGAGCACTGGGACAGTCATGTCGATCGTAACACGCCGCCGCCGAAGCCGCCAGGGAAGACACCGGGTCGCCTTCGCGGGCGGCGACCGCGCGACACGCGATACTGATCGAGGCTGATATCATCGAGTTCGATACCGACGGCCAACGTAAAATCCCCCGCCTCAAGCACGAGATAGTCGTGGCCGAACCCATCGCGTAGCGACCTACGGACTCGGGCGAACGCTGTCAGGGAGACTCGGGACACGGTCGCGAAGCTCAGTGAGGCAGGTTTCGAGGATTGCCATCGGATTCGAATCTGTGAAGGATGCAGACTCACGGTGCGGTGCTGGCCACGCATCGTGGTCAACTTGGAAATGACTTGGGCCGAGCTTTTCGTGGGTTTTGTCCTGATGCCAGCCACATGACCACGGGGTCCCGGGTTCATTATACTGAATGCGGAACTCATCGCGCTTGGAATTGGGGCGCCACTCGAATTCAAGTGTCGCGTCGCCAGCGTCCGTGTTCTGGTCAAAAAAGACCGCGCGATCGAGGGTCGCTACGAGACGGACTGGCCGCATCGGACTTGGTTTGGCTTCTACGGTCGTCACGCCAGCTTCCCGTTGAAGTCGATTTGTGACTCGTTTGTGGACCTCGTATCGGTGGAGATGCGTGTCTCCAGAAATCGGTGGATTTCCCATTTTACTGTCACCGAGTCAGTTGGCGGAGGCAATACGACTCTCACGAGTCGCCTCAATCGTATCATAGAGCTGAATCGCCTGCTTAATGAGCATCGCTTGGTGCTCATAGTAGTCCCAATCCTCCGCGTCGTGGCGCCGCTGCTGGCGTTCGGATGCCGGAAGATCATCACCGACGGTCGCCCGAAGTTCGTCAGCGGACTCCACATCGTACTCCTCTTTCCACTCGTCGATATCGTCCCGGATTGCATCTAGTTCAGCCGTGAGTTCGTCTTTTCGATGGTCGTTGACGAGGTCACGGATCTGATCGAAATACTGGGTGACTGGATCTGGATAGTAGCGGGTCTCGCGGCCCCGCTGGATCGTCGCGAGTTTATCCGCTTCGACCAGTTGCGTGAGATACTTTTCAGCCGTGTTTCGGGCAACATCAGCAGCCTCAGCTATCTCTCCCGCATTTTTTGGTTCACGAACCGTCATCGCAACCTCCCGAATCCGGACGACCTTTGCCGTGTGATCCGTGGTTCCAGAGTCGCTCATACACGTATTCGGATCTCCAGCACCATTACTGTTTTGAATCCTAGTTCAAAATATTGAATTAGTCTTGTTTTTCGCCCGCATACCGACGAACGGGCCTCGCATCCATCGCTGCGACGCCGTTCGAAGAGGAGATTCACTATGATCGACTTCGAGTCCGCAATCCAGTCAACACTCATCCAGCTCAACGACGAGCATAGCCACACCGAGCTCGACCCCTACACTTTCCACCCGAGTCAGCTCGCGAAGTGCCCCCGCCAATGCTACAACTCAAAACTCGGTCTTCTCGACCATACCGACGCGCTTGGCACCTTCCACACGGGAACCACTATCCACGAGTTTATGGAAAACGAGGTCATCCCAGACCTCGACGTCGAAACCCAGCGCGAAGTCGCAATCGAGATGGAGGTGGACGGGCTTACGATCATCGGCCATGCCGACCTGTACGAGCCCGGCACCAACACTGCCTACGACTACAAGTCGCGAGCCAACTGGTATCGGTTCAATCCACCCATCGAGCGCCATCTGGATCAGATCTATCTATATATGAAGGCGCTTGGCGCGTCTCAGGGTCAGATTGTGTACCTCGCGAAGTCCGATCTTGAGGTTCGGACGTGGCCACCGGCGAGTGCCGGCATTGATGCCTTCGGTCCCGACCCGGGGCGTGTCCAGGACCTTCTCGAGAAAGGTAAGCACATCGCCGCCACAATTATCGACGAGGGCTACCCGACGAGCAAAGAAGACATTCCCTTCAAGACGTGCGACTGCTGGCTCTGCGAGAAGGAATCCCTTCGCTTCGATCATATCCAAATGGATACCGACTCGACCGTAGCGCGCAACGCACTCGGAGTAGAAGGCGACGATACAACGGACTTCGAAGCGACTGAGGATGACAACAGCGGGGACGCTACAAGTAGTAGTGAAGTCTCCCAATCTCCTGCTGACGTCTGAACACTATTATCTACCGCCTTCATTCTCATCTGTCTCCGGCAAACCGCTTTGATGAATTCTATCGAGAACTCAGATTAGCTCAGTAACCCAAGATCGTTGAGCCGATCTTCGATGTTTACGAGGGCTTTTTCAGCGTCATCGAGTTGTGTTCCACCAGTGATGACGAGTTTCCCACTTCCAAAGAGGAGTGCGACCACGTCCGGGTCATCGAGTCGG
This sequence comes from Halobellus ordinarius, assembly GCF_031823395.1. NCBI lineage: Archaea > Methanobacteriati > Methanobacteriota > Halobacteria > Halobacteriales > Haloferacaceae > Halobellus > Halobellus ordinarius. The sequence continues at coordinate 30,603 of NZ_JAVQKJ010000010.1, read as the reverse complement.
TAGACAAGCCCCGGGAACTGTTCAGGTTCGTATTCGACGCTTTCGAGGCCCAGACCGATCGCGATGGCGTTCAAATTGAGGGTATGGTCGAGATCCCCACTTGAGACAATATTCTGGATTTCAATCTCTGGCGAGGCTACGACATCGACCCCTAACTTGCGGAGTTCGTCGAAGACGTGGTTAAGCGCAGTCGTCACGTCGTCAACGCTGTTCGCTCCCGTACAGACGACTTTTCCCGAGCGGAAGATGAGTGCTGCAGCTTTGGGATCGTGCATCCGATAGACGAGTCCCGGGAAGTTATCGGGATCGTAGTCGGTCGCTCCTAAATCCCCAGAGAGCGTTTCGAGGTCGAGTTCTTGACCGATATCGGACGAGGCAACGACGTTCTCGACTTGAATTGACTCCGTTGTCATACTCATAGAGATATCTACCAGTCACGAGTGTCTTAAAAACAGGTGGGTGAATTCGAGCGATGGGGGTAGTACTTTCTGACCGAGCTAGAGGTCGCGGGGCTGGACAGTTTTCCGATCGTTTGCCTCGGCACGCCGGGCTGCATCTTCGAGCACTTCAGTTACTTCGTCGTCCAGTGCTTCGTAGAAATCCGCCGAGACGTTGTGGTCATTGAGCGCTTCTTTCACGGCCGATTTGACAATCAGGTCTGCCATACGCTCGGGTTGTTCTCTCGTCCTCTGTATAAACATACAGATATCTGACTCGGTTCCTCTAGGAGTGTTCACGGCCACTTTCAGGGCAACAGACGTATTCAATAGCACTACGTATCAAGTAGTAGGACGATGCACGATCTGACTGGATTCCAACGGGACCTCCTGTACGTGATCGCTGGCCTTGATGAGCCCCACGGCCTCGCCATCAAGGAAGAACTCGAAAACTACTACGAGAAAGAGATCCATCACGGCCGACTCTACCCGAACCTCGACACGCTTGTTGAGAAAGGGCTTGTCGAGAAAGGAGAGAAAGATCGGCGAACGAATGTCTATACGCTTACGCGTCGTGGGCGTCGTGAAATCGAGGCTCGACGCGAGTGGGAGTACCAGTACGTCGAACCCGCAGAGTCAGCTCCTGCATAGATACGCTCAAACAGCCAATCCAACCTATCGAACGAAGTTTACTTCCCTCCACCATTATATCCATTCAGATGGACGACAAGACGTTCTTCGAACAGCTACGGTCAATCTGTTCAGATGCTGTTGAGTCGTACCGGGTGGAGTACCCGGACGCACCACCCCTGACCGAGTCACTCCAACAGAATTCCGATGCCCCCCTCGCGAGCGAGGCTGACCTCCACGAACGCTTCGATGAACTCACGCGATTTTACGACGACCTCCTCGATGTCGATTCCACACCGTACCGCGAGATGTGGCGCAAGCATCTCGTTTACGACTGTTCGCGTAGGGAGCGTCTCGCACTCCTCACGAGCGATCTGCCGGCCTCATTGACGCTCGTGTTCATCGAAGGGCGATATTCCGCGCGGACGGGCAGAATCGGCGTGAGTCCAGGCCAGCTCCCCGAGACGACGGCGTACACGTATTTAGCGTCGGAGTTGTGCCACGCGTATCAGCACCAGTTCGACTCACCAACGTGGAAACACCCATACTTGCAGGAAGGTTTCGAGCAGGCAGTGTCAGTCCGTACGCAAGCACATTTCGCCACTGAGCTACAGTACGACTTCTTGACTCATCTCGCGGAGAGACAGCATACGAAGACGCTCTTGGAGGGCGTCCTTGCCCACGGAACGCGTCGAGGCGGGATCACACTGGCAGCTGTTCGTGAACTCGGTGTTACCGACGAGGAGCTGGCTGCGCTTCGATCTCACCGTTTGTGGCGGCCTCTCGGATATCTTCGTCCGCGGTACTTGTGGAGTGATGTTGCATTCCTCCCCGAATACGTCCTTTTCGGCTCATTGCTCCTTGTGAGTGAGGCAACGGACATCTCGGCTCCCTATGCCCGGGCGTTCCACGGCAACCACCCGTGGACATCAGTTATCGACGAAATCACTGCCTCAACACCCGGCTGGCTCTGGCGTCTCTATCATCAATAACAACCATCCTGACGGACGAAGGCGAGTCTTCAGCTAGCTTATCGATCTGTTCAAGGTCCTACTCCTAGGGATCAGCGGCTGTCCTCAATAGGTTTCATCGTGGCGTAATTCCGATGGGGACCATGCCGTGACTGATCGAGAAACCAATTCAGGAGAGCAATTATGCTCGACTCGCTCTGTTACTGTGGATACTGTTATCGGTATGGATTCCACTCGAAGACAGTTTCACCATCATCTGTCTCGGAGGCTTGATAATTGACTGAGTGGTCCCAGCCACCATGTCGCCAGAGCTGATCGAACGTCTTCCGCATCACATCCGGGACATCGATATCTGGATTGTCGATTTGGACGCGATTCAACCGTATCTCGTCCTCGGTGAAAGGTCGCACATTGCTGGGTGGTCGGTTTGATCCACTTGGTCGGGAAAGTGTGTACCCCTCGGCACCCAGTATGCTAACGTACACATAGTAGGGCGGGTAGATGTCTGCTTCATCAAACGTCCCGAGAGCAGTGTGAACGAAGTTCGCTATGAGCCGATCAATAGATGTCCGGAGTTGGGGATTGTTGCTGGGATACAGAGCTGTGAAGATACCTTCAGTCCACCCGTCCCGATGGATAGCAGTGTATCGCTCCCTCTCGGTGCCATCATGGAAGCGTCGATTATTTTCGGTGATCTTCACCTTCGGTCGTGTTACAGCGTATGCATCACGTTTTTCGAACTGAGGTGGGTGGGGGAGGTCGCCTGCATACCGGTCGTGATGGTCGTCGACGGCCTCCTGAGGAATGACATGGACGACAACTAAGGCAGGGTCCTCGACAATTGTCCCATCGGGAGCTTGTCGGCGCTTCACACGATCCAGCAAATCCTCATAGAGATCATCTACTTCTGACTCAATATCTACGAACGGTCGATTGGGGTCGACACGGAGGTGTTCCCGGATCAGATCGTTGTTCTCACGATTGCCCACCAAGCTGTTCCGGATTTTTGAGAAGTCCCAAACCGTCGTGGGGATTCCCCATTCCTCGTGGAGCTCCTCTTCAACCCGATCCCGTTTGGTCGTACTGGGGTCTTGTGTTGTGGCGAAAATGTAGAAGTCAAAGTCACGATCGAAGTTCTCAACAGCTGTTTCGATGTCGTCGTGGGCTTTCCTGACCCAATTGTCTTTCTGCACAGAGCAATGAAGGATCCCGTCTCGGTCACCATCTAGGAGGAAGGCGTCGCGACCGCCATCGGGACCGCTTGTCCCCGTTGGATCAACTGTGTACCCTTCCCGCTCCAATAAATCATGCATCAACCGCTCAAACCGGTCACTGCCTAATGCTTGAAGAGCGACCTCAATTCGGCTGTTCGACATAGTTGTGTATCCTCTTTGTTTTGGTTAGTTGTATAGACTTCTTTGAGGATATCGACTTGAACGCTGTTTCCGAGCTGAAGACGCCGTTATATCCATTTATAGGGCCATTGATCTACGGTATTCCCCTGCTGTAGCAGCTCTTCTCGTTCAGTCATACGTGGATGCTAACTCGGGATGCACCTATTTGTTCCATCGGTAGAAATATCCAATCAATTGGAATTGCTAATCCGACTACTATTCACACACCCCATTCTTCCCTCCTCAGATACATCAGATATCGCAGTCACCACAGAGCCGTCACGTTGGGAACATCAGCAATCTCAGATATAGCAGATATATCAGTAAGGGAAGTCGGCCATCATTGAGCTATCTATCTCATTTTCAGATACCCCAGATATATCAGTTATCTCAGTCACACTACTTACGGACCAGCAATCAGTTATCTCAGATACCGTAGTGAGATGGCGTGTTTACGGGAATAGTATTAGATGCGTCAGATGTCTCAGATACACCAGCTAGGTTTCTCCCGAGAACTTCTCAACCTGTCTTATTCCTCAATCAGTCTTCTCAGATACGTCAGATACAGCAGGTACGTCTGACAAACAATTATATCAGACGCCTCAGATACATAGGTCATATGACGCAGATAATCGCCATCTCAAATCAAGCAGGTGGGGTCGGAAAGACCACTACCACAATCAACCTCGGTGGTGCGCTCGCGAACCAAGGCCACGATGTCCTCCTCATCGATGCCGACCCGCAGGGAACCCTCACCGAAGGCACGGGCCTCCGTGACCTCTACGATCAGAAGATCCCATCTCTCCACCAAGTGATGGTCGAACCAACACGCACTGAGGAGATCAATGAGATTATCGAGCATCACGACGAATTCGACGTCATTCCGTCCAACAAAGCAATGGACGGGCTCAAAGATATGCTCGTCACTCAGGTCGCAAACAGCGAAATGCGACTTAAAATTGCCGTCGACGAGCTTGACCACGACTATGATTTCATCCTCATTGACTGCCCGCCTGATCTCAGCCAAATCCTTGATAATGCCCTCCTCACCGCCGAACAAGTCCTCATCCCCGTCGAGCCAACCCGACGTTCCATCCGTGCGATCGAGAAGATGAACGAGGAGATTGCCTACCTCTCAAACAGTTTCCCGGGCCAAATCGACACCATCGATATCCTCGGGATTGTCATTAACGCCGTCGAGAGCGTCCAGAACAACGATACTAAGCAGATGATCGAGTTCTTCAATGACGCTCCATATGACGTCTTTCAGGTGCCTGAGCGCGTCGCCATCCGGCGTGCTTGGAACAACGGCGTCTCCATCTTCCTCCACGAGGACGACGCGAAGACTGAGGACGCACGCGAAGCCTACACCGAGATAGCGAAAATGCTCGAACGTCATACTACGGAGGTGGAAGCATGAGCAGCAACGACGGCGACGATGACCTCGAGGAGCGGAAAAGCGACGTTTGGAGTATGGACGAAGTTCGAGGCGGCGGTACAGAGACGAAAGACACAGAAGATACCTCAGATACAGCCGACGAAGAATCGGCATCCACTACGTCCGACACCGCAGAACCCGCAGATATCTCAGATACCTCAGAAATGGGAGATACCTCAGATATATCTGGTGACGAACCCGCGTCCACTACGTCCGATAGCGGTAGCGACGAAGACACAGCAGATACGTCAGATACATCAGACACGTCAGATGAGATCGACGACACCGCTGTTGAAGCCGACGGAGAGACCGTCCGGCAGATGGCACTCGACGCAGACGCGAAGGGCCTTGTTGTTCGCGACCTTCACAACGTGAACGTCTACCTCTACGAGAGCGTCTATCAGGAGATGCGTGTGAAGTACAAGGAACTCGATACCGAGTATTTCGCCGCACACGGTGAAGATCTCTCGAAGAACAAGGACTTCTTCAACGCCGTCTTTCGGGCTGGGCTTCAGAGCCCTCAGCTGAAAGAAGAACTCGAGATCGACTGACTGCTCTCGTCGGATCTATTCCCCAAAATTCGAGAGAAGGAGCTCGTATTCCTCTGTTTCAGGTCTTAGCGTATCCGAACCCTACGTCACTGGACACCGGGTTCTTCTCTGAATAAGCCCTCAAGATCCTCTCGGATCTCCTCACGGCGATGCCGGCGCTTCTCCGCTTCTGAGAGGTAGTTATCCAACACGACCTCCGCTGACTTCGACCCCTGCTCCTCAGCGACATCTGCAAACCGCTCGGCCACACGACGCACCGCCTCTCCGTACGCCGTGTACCAATATCGTCGCCCCATCTTTGGCGTCGGGACCTCCCCATCGACAGTCACTCCAGCGCGTTCTGCAAGGTTCTTGAATCGACGTCGAACCGTCGACGTCGATAGGTGCCCGCTCTCCGCAGATGAAGACGGGAACACAGCGCCCATCCAGTCGTCGCCCGCCTCCTCAACGACGGTGTCGATCCGTGCGGTTGCATCTTCAACACCCGTGAGGAGTGCGACCGTCCCGGGTCCGTTCTTCCGCTCACTCCCGAATTCGATGTACGGTCCGGCCTCCGTGTCGTCTTCTGGTGGGTCGAGAACCAGCTGATCAACGCGTAGCGACGCAACCTCGCTCGGTCGAAGCCCCCATCCGCAGACCCCAATCACGATGAGACGGTCGACCGGATCGGTGGCTGTCTGATAGAGTGTTCGTATCTGATCAGCCTCAAGAGCCTGATTGTCCCACTCAGGCGTCGAATCCCACCCAAAGCGACGTTCCAGCTGGTCGGTCGGGTTGTGACGTGCGCCTTTGAACGTCACCTGATGGGTGTAGAACTGCCGAACTTCCTGGACGTACTTCCGTCGCGACGCGTGCGTTGTCAGCGTGTCCTCGCGGCGACGCAGGACGTCGAACGTATCCGCGACGCGATCCATCTCGTCGGCCCGCGCAGCGTCGTCGTGTAGCGGTCTGAGCAGATCATCGGTGGCATTGACGTCCTTGTATGTCCGGACGTACAGACGGAGCGCAGAGCGGCGCGTAGCGACCGTCGACTCCGCCCGCCCCTGCCGATCGCGCAGCTCGACGAGGTAGTCCTCGAGGGCTGCACGCGTCTCGTCGTCGTCGACGAAGTCAAACGGTCGCTCCTCCGGCTTGGACTCAACCGGAACGTCGATCTTCTCGTAGAAGTCACCCGGTGAGAGGTCGAATCGCCGCGAGAGATGTTTGATGAACCCTGGAAAGTGCGATTCGAGCCACGAATAGGTGGGGGTTTCGTGGTCAGGAGCGAGTCCCTCGGCGCGCATCTGTGGCGTGATCTCGTCGTGGTAGAAGGCCTCGGCGTCCTCGAGGTCCATCGTGCTGTAGCGTGGAGTGTCGGTCGTTTCGGTCATAGTGTTCGTGTAGTCGTCGCGGTCGGTGAGAGACTCGAGTGTGAGCGTGAGTGAAATCGCCAGCAGGAGCGGACGTACTCCGTGCGGTAGCGATTCTAAGTCTGGTGGTTTCGGTGGATAGAGTGTTTCGTTCGATTTACTTATAGGTTGTCCTCTACTGTTTTCTACACGAGAAAACGATAACCGGACAGAAATTGCCAGATTAATGCACCATAGGTATAAACCGCATATTGCTATATCCAAAATCCGGTTCGCCCGCACCACAGTCTCGGAGGATGAGCTAGTTTTGGGTTGAATCGCCATCTATTCATGGTTATTTTCACCACTCACGGACCGTTTTTGAATCTCTGAGTTTGAACTACCAGACAAGCGTACGAAATTGTATGGATTTTAGCGCTCCTGAATAGAGTTGCCACTCCCGAACGGCAGACTCAGCGAGATCTTAGCGGGTTAGTCGTGTGGAACCAATGCTGAGGCAACGAGCTCAACACACTCACCCGCAGTAATCACAGGTGCGTAGTCCATCTCGCCGTCAACGTCCGCTTTCAGCAGGAAGTCGGTGAGCCGCCAGATATTGTACAAGAGTACGGCAAACACGAAGTAGAACAGGCGAACGCGGTAGTCTTTCGAGGAGGTCTTGGCGAGAAAGTCACCTTTGATCGATTTGTACTCACTCTCGATCTGCCACCGGCGGCTGTAGCGCTGACAGAACGACTCGGCTTCCTCCGGACCGACTCGGAGATTCGTCGCGAAGACGGCCGTCCCCTCACCACTCGTCGACGGCACGTACAGGAGCCGCATTGGATGCGATCCAGATTCCACATGGACAGAAGCTGACTCAACGGCCACCTCTTGGTCGTCTTCCTCCATTTGTTCGAGTACATCCCGTTCAGAGCTGGAGACTCGCTTCGGAATGAGGTAGTTCACATCGAGGTTTGAGAGCGTCTGAAACACGCGTATCGAATCGAACTCCCGATCACACAGCACTGTCTCAATCGGAACGTGTTCTTTCGCTTGTCGAACCAGTCGCCGCACAGTGCGATGAATCTGATTCGACGAGTTCTCATCCCACTCAGAGCTCTCTCGGACCGGTTCTACGGCGAGAACGAGCGGAATGTTCTGCCCGATGATCGAGAGGGTTGCGAATTTGAACGCTCGACCGTCTCTATCCTTCGTCCCGCTGACCATCGGCATTCCTTCGACCTCTCCGTAGTAGGGAATAGTTGTAATATCGATCGCGGCCGTGACTGGACGCCGGAACGATGCTTCAGAGGCGATCACGGAGAGTAAGCGATCCGTCGTCTCGTTAAATCCGCTCACGAGGCCTTCAGGATCGAACTGTTTGACAGCGCGGAGGTGGGTGTCGCCGTGGGGTCCATACTCTTCACCACGACGGTACTGAAAGCGAGTCGCTCCTTGCGCGGTTCCGCACCGAACCATCCCCATGAACGTCTGTAACTCGAAAAATTGCGTGTCTTCGTAGGTAGTGTTTGACGCCCGATCAGAGTCGAAATGACCGAAGGCGTGATCACGCGCGAGGCGCGTTGTCTGGACGATTGCGTTCTGTGAGAATGATTCGTCTTCGACTGAGTCTATGTTTTCTTCAGTACCTTCGACGATCTCTTTCTTGGGGCGAACCTCAGACGCTGAGATATCGCGATCGTGAACTTCTTTGATAACAAAGTGGGCAGCAGCGTGGACATATTCGTGGGTCTCGTCGTCGAACCGGTTCCGCCATGCCCGCGAGAACGCCGATTCGTCGGGCACTCGGCTGAAACCGAGGATAGTCGCCACTTCCGGTTGCCGGGTGAGTCGTCGAGTGAAGTCAGCGTACGAATCCCCAGTGATCTCCATGAACACGAATGAGAGGATCATCGCGCGAAAGGAGAGTGGCGCAGGATGCCACGCTGGATACCCGTCTTCGATCGCGTCTATCGCGTGATCGAGGTTCTCGAACACAGTAACGAGATCAGTTTCTTTGAGTTCGTTCCGGATGGCGATTCCTAGCTGGTACGATTCACACAGGGAGCGCATTTGAGGATTTTCAGTAGAGGATGAATCGTTCGAAGTGACCATACGTTAGCTTGGAAAGGTAGTAAGATCGATAATGTACTATATAACCGGACGGCTAAAAATAAATAGTATATGAGCTAGATCAAATAACTGTTACTTTGATCGAACGTGTCCATATAGCAGAACAAAGAGTTCCGAGACGAGGACGCCAGCGCCAATAGCGAGTGCAACCTCTGGGCCCCGAAGCAGGTAACCGAGGGCAGCGGCGGCCACCACACCGATGACAGAAAGGGCAATCTTAGCCGTGCGAAACCGCGCAGAATCTGTGTTTGTCTGAGTCATGTCTTAGCTGTATTCGCTGGAAAAATAAGCGTTCAGTTACAATAGCCCGCGACAATACAGACGTACCCCAAAGAAAGCCCACAGCCATCACGTGAGATCGCCTCGACGACTAATAAACAGGCCCCGGAACAGATCAGATATCCTCCGATAGTGGTGATCAAGGGTAGACATCGAACCAAACAGGTACTTTGGCTGAGGCGGCCGCCCCCGAGTTTACACAGGATACCGACCAGCGTAGTACATTGGAAACAGAAGAGCAGCGAACTCTGTGAGACCTGAGCAGTAGAGAAAGCCTCAGAGGCACCCATCACTGAGTTCACAGAAGCAGAACCGCTCTGGTCCCTATTCGGGCGGCGAGCGTTTCGAATAGGAAGGTTGGTCGTCCGGGTTCCGACCATTGCGGGCTCTTTTGTGCTCTGATCTTGGCCGAACGTCATCAGCTCGGCCTGAAACTGCTCAGCATCTGAAGTACCGTTATTGACCTTTTCGATTGTTTTTGCCCCCGACAGGGTTGGGTGAGAAGCGATACCGAAGGCGGTTGCCGCCCGGCGCTTATCATCTCGGTCAATAGTGACAGCAAACAATGCGCCGACGTTCGCTGGGTCGCCTTGTACAGATGTGTCGCGCGGATCAACTGCCCGGTTACCCACGGGCTCGAAAGGAACGATTATGACTCGAGGATCCTCGTTGCCTCTACGACATCGGATATGTGATCGCATATGTTCTCTTTGTCGGCGCGAATACACCGGAATCGGTCGTCAAGCGTCTCCGCGTGGCGTACCGAATCGTCGGCGTCCGGATCGTCGAGACGCCGCAAGTCGATTCAGTTGAGCGGACGATCTTCCTGTGTCCATAATGGAATTTGGCTGCCAACTGGTTTGGTGAGAAGTGGATTTGTCACGACATTCTCGACCGCGTTGACGACGGATACGTGACGTATCTCCGCCGGCACAAGGGAATAGAGTACCAGCGCCCCCGCGGGTGTGCCGACCTCGCTTACTGCGACGAGTCCGAGTACTGTTACTCGGAGGTTTCCGGACTCGAGTAGGCCTTCTATGGATAAGAACCCCCTCCGCAAGCGTGTCACCGACCAGTTCTCCTACCGCGGTGAACGGGCCGGCATCTGGCGGGCGTTCGACCTCCTGCTCGACACTGACGAGTTTCTTAATCTCGGCTACTCGGAGTGGTACCAACCGCATGTCGTCGGGTCGAGTCAGCGTCGCCTTGTTGGGGAGGTCGGATCGAGGGTCGCGTCGTACCTGCCCGCCACGGACGGCATTCGGTTCCTCGGTGTGGGGTGTGGACGGGGTGGTCCGGCGATCCACCTCGCCGATCGATTCGGATTCAGCGTCACTGGACTAGACCTCGTTCCGTACAACATCGAGCGGCGATTACCAAGCAGGTGAGAAATGCGCACCACGCGTTGCCGTTCCTCCAGCACGTCATCCTTGTTGCGAAGAGGTGACCTTCGCTCCTCACACGAACCGAGAAAGAATCGAGCCTCCGCGTCGGCGTTTGAGCGTTCCACGGACGGTTGGAACGACCTGCGGGATGTTCTCCAGTCGCGTGTAATCGACGAGTTCGAATCGCTCGTCGTTCCGGAATATCTCGTGGGTGTTGCGATTCAGGTGACAACCGCCAGCGACGGTATGCCACGCTGGAGCGAGTACGTCGTGTGCGACACCGATAGCACCCTCTCCGCGGACGTGTTCGAGGAACCGGAACTCGCCGCCCGGCTTCAGTACCCGTGCAACCTCGGAGAGCGCAGTATCGAAATCGGGGATGGTGCAGAACACGAGTGATGCGATGACAACATCGAACGAGTCGTCCGCGAACGGGAGTGTTTCCGCCCCGGCACTCTCTATCTCGATATCGAGTCCCAGTTCGCGAGCTCGTTCGACTGCTTGCCGGCGCATGTGGGGGTCTGGCTCAATCGCGAACAACGTGAGATCGTCACCATCAGTAGCGGCTTCTGTGAAGTACGGAAACATCGCGCCCGTCCCCGTACCGAGGTCCAGAACCCTTCCGGCGAGCTTGTCCACGAGGTAGCGTCGATGGTCGGCAAGTACCGATAGCTCCGCCGGCTTCATCACCGGATCGTACAGTCTTGCGAATATCGGATGAGATGGGTCAGTCATCTGTTTTCCTCCCGTTCAGTTTCTGAGATATTTCTTGCATGTTTTGACTTAGTGCCATGTCCATGTGTTGCGTACCACTGCGACTCGGGCCACTGGAAACCGCCTTCACGGTAGACATCGAAAACGCCCCGCTCGATGTCGTCTCGTATGATGTCAGCGGTCGTCTCGTCGACGCTCACGAAGTGACACAGCGGGTGGCCCGGATATGCGACTGCATTTTCAAGGACCCCCACGACGAGGCCAGTCGACGGCGCACGAACGACTTCGACTTCGTCTTTGAAGTGATCAGAAATCGTGAACAGCGGTTCGCCATCTTCAACGAGGGGGTGTGGGCCCCACTTCATCTCGACGAGCCCACCAGTGTCGGCGCGGAGCCACGTCTTCTCACCATCACGGGCGATGACGCGCGTCCAGCCGGGCCAGGAGACCGGTCGATCTGGCAGGACCTCGTGTTCGGCGAGGACGCTCGCGACGCAGTGGAGCGCCCGATCGAGGTGCGCCGTCTGGAATCGGTGGGCCCGCCCCATCTCGACCGTGACCGTTGGAATACCGTCCCGACAGGCCACGCGTCGGAGTGTCCCTCGTGACCCCTCGCCGTCGAGGATGACGCTCGTTCCGAACGCTCGAGCGAGCCGTTCGACGGTCGGGTCCCGCATGTCGGCGCGGACGTGGTACATCGTCGTGCGGTTGCGCGTCGACGTGTGGAAGTCGAGGCCAAGATCGCACTTCGAGATGAACTCCTCGTAAATCGTGTTCGAGAGCCGTTTGGCCATCGTACTCCGGGCGTTACCGGGGAACGACCGGTTGAGGTCTTCATCATAGATCGGGATGTAGCGCTGCTGGGCGAGGAATCCCGGCACGTTCAGCACGTGCAGGCAGACGAGCGCCCCGTGGATGTCCTCGGGATCGTAGCGATCCGCGACTTCCTGAATGATTTTGACGCCGTTGAGTTCATCACCGTGGACTGCCGCGGTCAGGAAGACACACGGTCCCTCCGAGGTGCCGTTGACAACTGTGACTGGAATTTCGAGTGCATCCCCATGATACGTCTCGCTGCACGCATAGCGGAAGGTCCGCTTTTCGCCTGAGTCGATTGTACGCCCACCGACGGTGATTGAATGTGTCGTCATCATTGCCTCTTCATGGTGTTGGGGTGGCCGGATCGCTTGTTCCGCGAATCCGTTCGCTATTCGTGAGACGGTACCCCCGTTCCCGCAGGACGTCAAGTATCGGTTCGGAATCGAGAATCTCGTGAACGTGGTGGACGCCGTCAGGGACCGTCGTATCGCGGATAGTCATCGATACGGTTGCCGCCACGAGTCCCGTCACCCGACTCTGTTCTTCCCCATCGATTGCCGTCAGCAGCATCTTCGGGGTCGAATCTTGCTCCCCATCGACCTCAACCGTCACGGCAAAGTCGTCCCCGCCAACTGAGAGTGTCGAGACGAGTTCCGTCAGCCGGTCAAGTCCGATTGCCTCGACGGCAGGGCGGTACACTTCGAATCGTGAGAGCCCATAGACTGCCGTGGTGACGGCCCGGGAGTCGAAGCACAGATACGTCTTTGCTGGCACGTCGAGTGTCCGGTGGAGGACGTGTTGGTCCGCGAAGTCGAAGCTGTAGGCCCGACGACGACCGTACCCGGGGAACTCTATCGATTCTGGCGTCACAAAGCCACGGACCGGCCGGGAGCGTCCCGCGTCGGGAACCGTGAACTCTCGACCGATTCGCTCGAGCGTCCACCGACTCGCCGCAGGACCGAACGCCTCGCCGAGACCAAGGAGCACGCCGATCCGGATTTCCGAGACCGTCGATAGCTGGTCGGTCATGCGTTTCGCGAGCAGATTCGTGACGCCGGGCGCGAGTCCCACGCTCAGTACCGCAGTCGCACCGTTGTCTTGCGCGTCAGCACCGAGCTTTTCGACTTGGCGGAAGAACTCGTCGGAGGCCGTCACATCGAGGTAGTCGATTCCCCGTTCGAGGCACGCCTCGACGAACGCTGTTCCGGACTGGTCCACGCACATCACTACTTGGTCGATATCTTCGAGCAAACGAGCGTACGAGTCAGTTCTCTGGAGGTCGAACGCGATGCCAGAGACGTTCTCACCGAGTTCAGCTGCGACAGTGGCCGCCTTCGTCCCGTCGCGGCCAGCGACGACCACTGAGCTCGGTCCATCGGACGCCGTGGCCAGTTCTTTTGCTATCGTCCGGCCCACGGACCCGTAGCCACCGATGATCAGCGTTGTCATACCGAGAGGTCGATTCCCCCGAGTCGGCGGGCGTTAATCGCGACGATGATCGTCGACAGCGACATAAACACGGCGCCGATCGCCGGCGACAGGAGGATACCGATGGGCGCGAGAATCCCCGCCGCGAGCGGGAGCGCGAACACGTTGTAGCCGGTCGCCCAGACGAGGTTCTCCTGCATCTTCCGGTAGCTTGCCTTCGAGAGCTTGATGAGACGGACGACATCCAGGGGATTGTTGTCGACGAGGATGATGTCGCCCGACTCGATGGCCACGTCGGTCCCGGAGCCGATGGCGATCCCGACGTCGGCTCTCGTGAGCGCCGGGGCGTCGTTGACGCCGTCGCCGACCATCGCGACCAGTTTACCCTCGGCCTGGAGCTGTTCGACTTTCGTGTCCTTCTCGTCGGGGAGGACCTCCGCGAAGTACTGGTCGATGCCGAGTTCCTCCGAGACAGCCTTCGCGACGTCCTCGGAGTCACCAGTCAACATCGCCACCTCGATATCCATCCCGTGTAGCGCCTCGATAGCCTGCCGGCTCTCTTCGCGGATGACGTCCGCGAGGGCGAATGCTGCGACAACTTCGGATTCGTCGTGAACCAGGTAGATAACCGTCTCTGCGTTCGAGCCAGCTTCCTCCGCGAAGGCAGCGATGCCGTCGGATCGTTCGATACCGAATTTCTCAATTAGGTTCGGGCCACCGATATGAACCGTCTCGCCGTCCACAGTGGCTCTGACGCCGAGACCGCGGAAATTCTCGAAGTTCGAAACGCTCGCTCGCTGGATGTCCCGTTCCTGGGCGGCGTCCCGGATGGCGCGAGCGATCATGTGCTCGGAGTCACCCTCGACACCAGCGGCGACTTCGAACGCTCTCTCTTCACTCCAGTCACTTGCCGTCTCGACACCGACGACGCCCTGTTCGCCCTTCGTGAGTGTCCCGGTCTTGTCGAACATCACCGTGTCCAGATTACGGGATTCTTCCATGGCAATGCGGTCGCGGATGAGCATCCCGTTCTGCGCAGCTGTGGAGGTGTTGATCGCGACGACGAGGGGAACAGCGAGCCCGAGCGCATGGGGGCATGCGATGACGAGGACCGTCACGACGCGTTCGAGGACTGCAATGTTGAATCCGACCGCGACGACCCACGCGACGGCCGTGATAGCAGCGACAGCGAGTGCAACGTAGAACAGCCAGCCTGCGGCCCGGTCGGCCAAGAGTTGCGTCCGTGATTTCGACTGTTGGGCTTCCTCGACCAACCGCATGATACCCGCTAGCGCTGTTTCGTCGCCGGTCTTCGTGATGCGGACCCGGAGGCTCCCGTCCTGATTGACCGTGCCAGCGACGACTTCAGATTCGGGTTCCTTGCCCACAGGGCGGGACTCGCCAGTGATCATCGACTCGTCGACCGAGGACTCGCCCTCGACGACCTCACCGTCTGCAGGAACTGACGCGCCCGGCCGAACGAGAACAACGTCGCCTTCGCCAAGTGTGGAGACGGGGACCTCTTCCGTATCCCCGCTTTCAGTGACGAGTTCTGCAGTATCGGGCATAAGCTTCGCGAGCTCGTCGAGCGCGCCGGAGGCTGCCCGGACCGACCGCATCTCCACCCAGTGGCCCAACAGCATGATGTCAATCAGCGTCACGAGTTCCCAGAAGAACGGCGTCGTCCCCTCGAGGAACAGACTCGCAACCGAATAGACGAACGCGACGGTAATCGCCAGCGAGATGAGCATCATCATCCCTGGCTCGCGAGTCTTCAGTTCGGTACGTGCCATCGAGAGGAACGGCACGCCACCGTACGCGAAGACGATCACCGCGAGAACCGGCGTGATCCAGACGCTGCCGGGGAACGACGGCGCAGTGTACCCGAAGACATCCTGGATGAACTCGCTGAAGAAGATGACTGGTAGTGAGAGTACGAGCGACACCCAGAACCGCCGCCGAAACATCTGCTCGTGACCAGTGTGATCCGTGTGTCCGCTATGATCGTCGTGTCCGTCCTCGTCGACGTCTGCACCGTGATCGTGCCCGTCGTGAATAGGCTCTGTCTCTGCAGAAGGTGGCGATTCAGTGTCGGCGTGATGGTGACCGTGTTCGGCGTCGTGATCGTGCTGTGCGTGTTCCTCCGTGGAGTCGGATTCAGTACGAGCCTCGTCCCCTGTCGCGTGAGCATCGTGTTCTGGGGAATGTGAGTGCTGCTCGGATGTCGCACGAGCCGTTGGACGCGCTTCTTCGTCTGCGTGTAACTGGCAGACTCGGCAGCAGTAGACGGGGCCGTCGGTCTGGGGAGATGTCTGAGAATCCGATGCGGATGTATCGGATTTCTCGTGATTTGGATTGTTGCTCATTTATTGTGTATTGGTGCCGTCCCCCATGATTTAGTCCTGCCCCCGACATCGCGAAGGAGGTCAAGAAGATCCGGAGTCGAAGGAACGGCTGGGCCTCCGGTGACGACGGTTCGGTGGTTCTCAGGCGTGTGCCGTATATCCAGCGTCTTCGATGGCCTGGACGAGTGCCGTGACGTCAGCGTCGCCGTCAACGTTTGCCTGTCCGGACTCGCGATCGGCGCTCGCATCAGTTACGCCGCTAACCTCCTGAAGCGCATCTTCGACAGTCTGTTCACAGTGCCCACAACTCATCCCTTCGACGGTGATGGTCTGGCTCATATCCACTAATGAATAGGGGAGGATATGCTATGTGGTTTTCTGCTTAGATTCCAAAGTAAATTATGTCGTAGATCAGTAGTGTCGAAGGCGTCTTGTGGACAACAATAATGTAATCCGCGAGACGAGGCATCAGTATGCGCAACTTGGATGAAACCGATCTTGAAATTCTCTCGTTACTGGCTGAAAACGCTCGCCGCCCGTTTAGCGATATCGGCGAGGAAGTCGACCTGTCGGGGCCAGCGGTTTCTGATCGAGTGAAACGGTTACAGGAAGCGGACATCATCAAAAATTTCACGATCGATGTCAATAGGGCCCACCTCCGGGCCGGTGTTCCAGTGTTTATCCAAGCCGAGATCAGTCCGGGATCGCTGGAGGCAGCCCGTACCCAGGTTCGCGAGTCAGACGGCGTCGAACACGTCTTTACGACATCTGAGGGAGAACTTTGGTTCTACGCTCGCGTCGAAGCACAGAACATTCGTCGGTGGGTGAATGGACTCTTCGACGAGATCGAGATAACGGAGTATACAGTCACACTCGTTGACGACGTCGAGTGGACACCATCCGTCGATGGGGTTGGTTTCGCTCTTACGTGTACCGAGTGTAACAATACCGTCGATAATGAGGGTGAGACGACGAGGATCGACGGCGAGATCTATCACTTCTGCTGTTCGTCCTGTCTGTCACGGTTCGAAGACCGATATCAGCGATTAGAAGAAGGCGTATAACCGACTTTGAAATCTTAATTTTGACAGGGCCTAAACCAGCTTTCTCGTAACAGAAAACCGTCTAAATATGGACCCCCTATAGTAGAATGAGTATGACAAGCCGAACTACACATCTCGATATCACAGGGATGACCTGTGCCAACTGCTCGGCGACAGTTGGCGACGCGCTAGAGTCCCTCGACGGCGTCAGCGAGGCGAACGCGAACTTCGCCACGGATGAGGGCTCCGTCGAGTACGATCCTGACGAGGTAACGCTCGAAGAGATATACGAGGCGATCGAAGATGCCGGGTACGGGGCAGTGTCTGACACGGTGACTATCGGCATCTCCGATATGACCTGTGCCAACTGTGTACAGACCAATGAGACTGCCCTTGAGAACACGCCAGGTGTCATCGCAGCCGAGGCGAACTTCGCCACCGACGAAGCCCAAGTCCGGTACAATCCCGCGGACACGTCGCTGGATGCGCTCTACGATGCCATCGAGAGCGCGGGCTACTCGCCCGTCCGAGAGGACGGCGACGACGGCGACTCCGGTGAGGACGCGCGCGACGCCGCGCGGCAGGCCGAAATACGAAAACAGCTCCGACTGACACTGTTCGGGGCAGTCCTCTCTGCGCCGTTGCTGTTCTTCCTCATCGACAACTATCTTCTCGGCGGCGCCTTCGTCCCCGAGACCGTCTTCGGCGTGGAACTCGGTTGGGTCGAGTTCCTGCTCGCGACACCGGTACAGGCGCTTCTCGGCTGGCCGTTCTACAAGAACTCGTACAATGCGCTGGTGAACAACAAGCGTGCCAACATGGACGTGCTGATCGCGCTGGGATCGACCACCGCCTACGTCTACTCCGTTACTGTGCTACTCGAGGTGATCGCCGGCGGTCTGTACTTCGACACGGCGGCGCTTATCCTCGTGTTCATCACGCTGGGCAACTACCTCGAAGCCCGTTCGAAGGGACAGGCCGGTGAAGCACTCCGCAAGCTGCTAGAGATGGAGGCGGAGACGGCGACAGTCGTCGACGAAGACGGCAACGAAGAGGAGATTCCGCTCGAAGACGTCAAAGTCGGTGACCGGATGAAAGTCCGGCCCGGCGAGCAGATCCCGACCGACGGTGTCGTCGTCGACGGGCAGTCGGCCGTCGATGAATCGATGGTGACCGGCGAGTCCGTGCCCGTCGAGAAAGGCGAGGGCGATGAGGTTGTCGGCTCGACGATCAACGAGAACGGCGTGCTCGTCGTCGAGGCCACGAAAGTTGGGGGGGACACCGCCCTCCAGCAGATCGTCCAGACGGTCAAAGAGGCCCAGTCCCGTCAGCCCGACATTCAGAATCTCGCGGACCGCATCTCCGCATACTTCGTGCCGGCGGTCATCGCGAATGCCGTGCTGTGGAGCGTCGTCTGGTTCCTGTTCCCGGAGGCACTAGCTGGCTTCGTCGACTGGCTCCCGCTGTGGGGGCAGGTCGCCGGGGGGCCCGTGGGCGGAACCGTCACGGTGTTCGAGTTCGCTATAATCGTGTTCGCCTCGGCAGTCCTCATCGCGTGTCCCTGCGCGCTGGGGCTGGCGACGCCCGCCGCGACGATGGTTGGGACCACAATCGGCGCACAGAACGGTGTCCTGTTCAAGGGTGGTGACATTCTCGAGCGCGCCAAGGACGTCGACACCGTCGTCTTCGACAAAACCGGCACGCTCACCGAGGGTGAAATGGAGCTGACTGATGTCGTCGTCTTCGACGGAGATGGCCAGCCTGTCACCGACGGTGGGGATCCTGCTGCCGATGGGGGCCAGCTGACAGCTCGTGACCGACTCAGTAAGGACGACGTGTTGCGGCTCGCGGCCAGCGCCGAAAGCGGCAGCGAACACCCGCTCGCCCGCGCCATCGTCGAGGGTGCCGAGGAGCGCGGGTTAGACGTCACCGGCCCGGAGGACTTCGAAAACGTCCCCGGTCACGGGATCCGTGCCACGGTCGGCGGGAGCGAGGTGTTGGTCGGCAACCGCAAACTCCTCCGCGACAACGACATCGACCCCGCGCCCGCAGCGGAAACGATGGAGCGCCTCGAGAACGAGGGCAAGACTGCGATGCTGATCGCCGTCGACGGTGAGCTGGTGGGCGTCGTCGCCGACGCCGACACGGTCAAAGAAACCGCGAAGGACGCGGTTAGCGCGCTCCAGGAGCGCAATGTCGACGTGATGATGATCACGGGCGACAACGAACGGACCGCTCGTGCGGTCGCGAAGCAGGTCGGTATCGACCCGACCAACGTGCGTGCGGAGGTGCTCCCAGAGGACAAATCCGATGCCGTCGAGTCCATTCAGGCCGAGGAGCGGCAGGCGATGATGGTCGGTGACGGCGTCAACGACGCCCCCGCACTCGCCGTCGCACACGTGGGTACGGCGATTGGGAGCGGGACGGACGTCGCCATCGAGGCGGCTGACGTGACGCTGATGCGGGACGATCCGCTGGACGTGGTGAAGGCGATCCGCATCTCCGACGCGACGCTGCAGAAGATCAAGCAGAACCTCGTCTGGGCACTGGGCTACAACACCTCGATGATCCCGCTGGCATCCCTCGGACTGCTCCAACCGGTTCTGGCTGCGGCGGCGATGGCGTTCTCCAGCATCTCGGTGCTGTCGAACAGCCTGCTGTTCCGTCGGTACACGCCCGACCACGATTACGAACTGTTGGGGAAGCTCCGGTAATCACGCGTCGTTCCAGTCCATCATGTCCAATATTTCACGTCGTGCGGTACACGCATACCTCGTCGAGACGGCCGATACCGAGCCCACCTACCTCCGGGCGCGTGACATCGCCAGCGACCTCAACGGATCGCCGAAAGCCGTCGCACAGTATCTGAGCCAGCTTCAGGACGACCTCGCCGACGTCTCGCTCGAACAGTGGGGTCGGTCGAAGAGCACAACGTGGCGAGTCGAGGTGGACGAGTCGTGAGCACTGTCACACAGCGCGTCGAAACCGTCCTCCCCGACACGGGGACTCGCGAGTGGTGGGCGCTGTATCTGCTTGCCCCGGTCGTCCTCATCGGTGCAGCGCTCCTCGCATTCCCAACGCTCGTCTACGATCGATTCGTCTGGCAGTATCTCTGGGGGCCGGTCGTCGCAGACGCCGCCAGCCAGCCGGTCACCCACGAGGGGATACGGGCCGTCCGGGGGTATAATGCCGTGAACACGGTGACCTATCTCGGTGCAGTCGTGTACAGCCTTCCCGGCCTCCGAGCGTATCTCAACCACCTCGGTGTCACGCTCGACGCGCGACTCGCATACGGGTTCGCGCCGATAATCGTCGCCGGCGGGGCGATGCGTGCACTCGAGGACATCGGACTGCTCGGTGACTACGCGGTGTGGTTCATCACCCCGTCGATCTATTTCGTCGTCACAGGCGTCACAGTCTTCGCGCTCGGCCTTGGCACACTCGTGCGCGACAGAGGCATCGGATCCATCCCGGCAACGGTCGGAGTCGTCGGGACAGTCTGGGCCGTCAGCGCCGTCGGATGGGCACTCTGGTACGGACTCTCGACGGCGACCCCGCTTCGCCTGTGGGTCCCCGTCGCGACGACGGGAATCGCCCTCACCGTGACTGCTCTCTACTACTGGGGGACGAGCTTCGTCGACGTCGCACACCTCCGGCATCCACTCTTCCTGCTGGCCGTCTTCGGACAGACGTGGGACGCCGCACAGAACCTCATCGGCGTCACGTTCCTCGGCTACTCGCCGAAGCTGGTCATCACGAACTTCGTGTATCAAGCGACTGGCTTCTCCGGATCGACGTTCGTCCTCAAACTCCTCGTGACCGGCGGAATCGTCTGGTACCTTGCGGACGCGAAAGACGAGATGAACCACACCTGGTGGTGGCTCATGACGTTCTTCATCGGGGCGATCGGACTCCCGATGGGAGTCCGTGGGTCACTCCGGATGATGCTCGGTGTCTGACAATGGATACGATGAACACAGATGATACGACACGACAGTATGGCGCGGCAATCGCACTCGTCTCGGGACTGTACTCGCTGCTCTCGGTGACAACCGGCAGTGGAATGATGAGTTCGAACAGCGGGCTCCTCATGGCGCTCCTTGGTGTCATCGTGCTCGTCCATGGAGTCGTTCTTCTGACACCCTACGCGAGCTGGCTCGGGAACGCGAGTGGGCCGCTGATGATCGGCTACTCGCTCCTAATGTTGCTCAATCAGGCACTCGTCGGCGTTACCGGGAGTATGGACTGGGGTATGGGTTCCGGAATGGGCAGCGGTATGAACGGCGGGATGGGCAGTGGAATGGGCTCGTCGATGACTGCCGGAATGGGCTGGGATCTCGGCATGGTCGCGCTCGCAGTGCTGATGCTTCTCAGTGGGGTTATTATGACGAACCGGCGAACCGACAGTTCCGGGATGTAATTCAGCGAGACGAATGCCTTCCACACCTACAGCGACCACAGATTGTCTGCCTAACTACCTTGCCCCACTCCCCCGGCAACTGGAGAATCTTGCACTCCGATATGCGTGGCTCATTGTCATAATAAACCTCGCGGGGACCGCGTTCGGGTTCTGGTACTACCGCTTCCAGCTCGCCCAAACTCCGCTGGTCATGTGGCCGTTTGTCCCTGACAGCCCCGCCGCGACGCTGCTCGTCGCGCTCAGTCTCGCGGCGTGGAAACTGGACCTCGACATTGAGTGGCTCCACATGCTCGCCTTCTTCGGCAACATCAAACTCGGACTCTGGACGCCGTTCGTCCAGCTGTTTCTCAACGGTCCGGGGGGTATCGAACCCTGGCTCTACTGGTTCCTCATCGTGAGCCATCTCGCGATGAGCCTCCAGTCGTTCCTGATCTATCGCTATGCCGAATTCTCGGTCGGAGCGGTCGCCGTCGCAACCGTCTGGTACGGGTTCAACGATATCGTTGACTACTTCGTGCCACTCGTCGGGGAATTCCATCACACGTTCCTGCGGGCCGAACTCGTCGACGGCACGCTCAACCATGCGCTCCGGGCTCACGACCTCGCAGCGGCCGCCGCGGTGACGCTCACGCTTGTCGCAACGTTCCTCGCACTGGCAACACGGGTCAAAAAGATCGAGCTTCAACGATCACCTGCCCCAGAACAGAGAGGATCGGCAACTGATTCGAATGGAGGGGGTGTCGAGCCGTGACGAACGGTCGGCAGCAAATCCGTGCCGTGGGGATTACTCTCGGGATCGCGCTCGGGAGCTTTGTCGTGGGGGCGATTCTCTTGATGCTCGTTTCACAGGCGCTCAGTGCCGTCGGGATTTCTCTCTCGGATCGTCCGGCGCTCCGTCTGGGAGTGAGCACAGTGTTACTCCAGGGAGTGACGTTTGGCGGTGTTGCCCTCTTCTATCTACAGGCCCGCGATATTGGCTTGGAATTTATCCGGGTTCGCGTTCCAACACGCCGTGATATCGCTTGGGTCACAGGGGGATTCATTATGTTACTGGTTGCCGTCCGGGCACTCTCGGCGATCATCGCGTATCTCGGATTCGACCACGCCAGCAACCAGATCATCGAAGTCGGGCGGGAAGAGCCAACCGTCTTTCTGGTGCTGATCCCGCTCTCGTTTCTGCTGGTGGGCCCCGGCGAGGAACTTCTGTTTCGAGGGCTCATTCAGGGGACATTGCGAGAATCGTTCCATCCGATGCGAGCGGTCGTCTTGGCGAGCCTCATCTTTGCGATGGTCCACGTCTTTTCACTCCAGGGGAGTGGGAAACTCGTATATATTGGCGTGGTCTTTACGCTCGCCCTCGTGCTCGGGGTGACGTACGAACTCACCGATAATCTCGCTGTGCCCGCACTTATCCACGGCGCATACAATGCAGCCCAGTTCGGCCTTGCATACTATACGGTTACACAGGGTACTGCATTGTAAGATGCCCAGATGCCATCGAACACACACTCACGACGGTCGGTGCTTCGCCAAGGTGGAATCGGTGTAGCGGCCGGAATGTCCGTCGTCTCGGGGTGTCTCGGTGGGCTCAGTGGCTCTTCGGGCCCGACCGTGACTATGACTGACGACCTTCGGTTCGACCCAGCCGAGGTCACCATCGAATCTGGAGAGACTGTGACGTGGGAAAACGAGAGTGGGGCCCCTCACACGGCGTCAGCGTACGAGGAGTCGCTTCCAGAGGGAGCAGCGTATTTTGCCAGCGGTGGGTACGAATCCGAACAGGCTGTCCGACAGAGCACGTCGGCACGCGGCTTTCTCGAACGCGGCGAAACGTATCAATATGCGTTTGAGGTTACCGGGACGTACCAGTATTTCTGCCTTCCACACGAGGAGAACGGGATGATCGGCACCGTCATCGTGGAGTGAGACGCTGTTTGAACTGGATGTGGTGTCCTCATCAAAACAACTAATGACTGCAACAATGTAGTTTGTTAACTAGAAATATGATTCGGAGGAGGCGTTTCCTGACAGTTACAGCCGCGAGTACAGTCCCTCTCGTAGCTGGGTGTACGGGAGCAAACAACGGGGGAAGCGGGAGAGATGGTGCTACTGTTGAAGAGACATCGGATGTCTCAATGACGGGCAACCAGTTCCAACCCCGGAACATCCACGTCGACGCTGGGACGACAGTCACGTGGTCGAACGACGACGACTTCGATCATACTGTCACAAGTGCTTCGGATAACTGGGACAAAGACACGAATGTCTCTGGTGAGGGTCAAACGACACACACGTTCGAGAACAATGGCGTGTACGATGTATATTGTACGATCCGCGGCGGATCTGACCTATCGGGGATGGGCATGAAAGTCGGTGTCGGCGACGCCACAATCGAAAGTTCACTCGGTGGCGACAGCGGGGGCAGTGGTGAAGACCCATACTGAACGATCCCTGAAGAAATTACGCGTCGTATCGCATGTCGAACGGGAAGCGTAGTTTCCGTGGTCTTCAATTGCTGTTTTGTATAGCGGTGGTTGCCTTGGGTACGATCCAATAGCTATCTTGAAAGCCATCATAGTCAGTATCTCGTTGAACCAAAACTTCCATACCCTGGTTTCCCATCGTAGAGCCAGAGAGCAACTGCGAGAATCGTTATTCCGGTCTGTGCAAGTACGTACGGCGTGGGTGTGACAAGGGAAAGTAGCTCCTGAACGGTGTCGATATGATGGTAGTCAGTTATCAGCGGCCAGAACAAGAACACGAACGTCTCCTCTGGAATAAAAAGAGAATCAACGAGGTCTGCACCGAGATGGGAGAAGTGACCGAGAATATAGGCTAATGCGTCCTTTGAGCGGCCGAGACGACGGCTAATGTAGACGACAACCGCGATGAGGAAAATTGTTGTGAAAATTGAGTGGGCGAGCGACCTGCTCGGGGCAGACGAGAATACGAATGACACCGGTTTGTCAATGAGATCAGGAAGCAACGCACCGGCCATGAGGGCAATCATCACCCCTCTATCGATGTCACCACGTCCAGAAATAGAGAGACTCGTTCGGTAAACGAGATACGCGACTGCAGCGTGGACCCAAAAGAGCACACCCGACAATACGATTCGAACTATATAATAATTCAAACACCACGAGAGATCACGATCCCGTCATCGTTGGATGCCGTCGGTTCCTGAGCGAATAGTCTCGCGCTCGAAATAGAGGACCTCCAGTCCAAGAAGAACGACCGTCACAACTAGTACCACACTAAAGACGGCAGGCTCCATAACTGCGAGGTGGTACACTAACGAGGGAAAGAACAGTACTGCACCCACCACGCCGACCACAGGAAAAATACCTGTGGAGAACCCCTCCCGATGTCTGAACGCGAGGAGACTCATCGACCCGAAGACCGTGATGAAGGCAAGCGACGCGAACGACGTGATCCCCTGAAGACTCCCGTAGGCGGTGAACACAGCCGTGATCAGGCCCAATACGAGGAGTGTTCGCGTAGGAATACCGTCAGCGTTGGCGTCTCCAATCCGATCGGGGAGGAGATCGTCTTCAAGCATACCCGACGCAAAGTGGGCCGCCGAGAACAGCGTCGCGTTGATCGCGCTCCCAGTCGAGAACAGCGCCGCCAGAGAGATGAGGATGAACCCCGTCCGACCCATGAACGGTTCGGCCGCGATAGCGAGCGACACCTCGGGATTCGCGGCGATCGTTTCTGGCTGAAGTAGGCCCGTCGTGACGACTGTAACCAGGACGTATAGCCCGAGGGACACAGGAATCGAGAGATAGATCGCCCGTGGAATGGTCGTCCGAGCGTTCCGAAGACTTCCCTCGTCGTAGAAGAGTAGCTGCCAACCCTGAAAGGCGACGAACGACAGGGCGGCGGACATGAGCAATCCGCCGGTAGCAACGGAAGAGAGTCCGGTCGTCAGCTGCCCTGTCCGTGCTCCAAAATAGAAGCCCCATACACCGAAAATGAGGAGAATCCCAACCTTCGCGGCGACGAGGAGCACCTCGGTCACGCCACTTGCCCGAGCACCGAGGACGTTCAGTACCACGAATCCAAGGACGCTGAGCACCGATACGACGGGGCGAAGTGGAATGCCGAGAGCGGTTTCGACGCCAAGAAGTTTCGTCGCGAAACTGCCGAACGCGAACGCGTACATACCCATCGACCCGATATAGCCGAACAGAAGCGTCCAACCGACTATCCCAGCGACCGTTGTCGACTCAACGAACTCCTCCAAGAAACTGACCGATCCGCCGGTCACGTCCCCAAGCCGCTGGAGGCGAACGTACGAGTAGCCAGCGCAGAAAGCGACGATACCACCGCCGGTAAAGGCGAGCCACGCCGCGGGCCCCGCCATTTCCGCAACGACGCCAAGCACCGCAAAGATCCCACCCCCAATCATGCCACCTAGCGCAATCGAGACTGCACCGAGAAGGCCCAGCTTCTCGCTCATCGTGTCTCCCTTGGGGTGCCCCGTTTAGGCCAGTTGTCGTTACGAATCCAAACCAGCCGAGTCCTGAATCGGAAATCGGCTGCGTCGACGGTCAGGTTCGAAAGAGCGAGTAGAACCACGCTTCAGTGTCTGGATGAAGACCGGTATGAACTGCCTGGACCGCCGCAGCGACTGATACGGCGAAGACGGCGTGAACGAGGTGTGTCGGAACCCAGTCGACCGCTACTGCGCTCACCCCGAGGACTGCAGCACAGAGCGCACCAACACCGATTCTGAAAAAGAACGGACGCTGAATCACTAGCACGGTGTCCCCATAGAGCAGGATGTAGCAAAGGAACGCAAGCCCACCAGCGACGAGTGCCGAGAGGAGCGAAAGCAGTAGCGCTGTCATCGAAGTTCTCCCCCAGAATATCCAAGTCGCGGATGAACGTATCCGAGTACGCCGATTACGGCAGTAACACCGAGAAGAGCACCTGTTTCCACGGCAGCGATCAGGCCGTGCGAAAGCGGCGTAACCATCCCAAGATGGGCAATCCCGAACAAGAGGGTGACGAGCGGCACTCCAACGAGTAAGTGGCCGTATCGTCCCTTGTACTGAGACCAGATCGCGGGCGTTTTGCTCGCCGTGTACGCGGTGCTCGCGAGGATGATACTCGTCAAGAGAAGTTCGCTGGGGGACGTGAACATATGGCTGTTCTCACCAGCCAGCTATAAGTTCATTACTCCGCATCGAAAATGTCGCACCCCTAAATTCTAGCTTCCATTAAAAAGTGACAAGAGGATTAGAGGAATCTAAAACAAGATATTCTACAGATAGAGGCCCAGCCGTATGAAGAGAGTACAGAACGAGACCGTGACGATCACTGACTGAACTCAGGGATTCTCCGAATCGTTTCCGCGGGTGCGAGACTCGGCCACAAGATCGCGCCACTGAGTCACCCGGGGAAGAAACATCGGTACCTTGTCCTGATACGTTCGATACTCCTCACCGAACGCAGCAACCATATTGCGCTCTTCCTTCCTTGCAAGCCACGTGAATACCACGAGCACGATGGGGAACAGAGCGACCGAAAAGATCGTGGGCCAGTGAATAATTCCTTCACCAAACATTGCAATGAACAGACCGGTGTATTGTGGGTGGCGGACGTACCTGTAAAGTCCATCAGTAACAAGTCGATCGTCCTGCCGTGCACGGTAGACCTGTCGCCAGCCTTGAGCAAACAATCCGATGCCGACGAATGCCACCGTGTAGCCGAGCAGCATTGATACAAGCATCCCGGCCTCGCCGAAACCAATCAGCGTCGACCAGAGGTTTGTGCTGACATACTCCCGATCTAACCCGAAAAATCTGACTAGCAGATAGATCGTGAGCGGAAATCCGTACATCTCTGCATACAACGCGATGATAAACGCCTGCACCACACCTGCCCCGACCCACTCGCGCCAGCTATCTGGAGCAAAATACCGATAGAAGAACCAGGAAACCACGACGATAACGATTAGTGCGAGTCCCCAGGCTGCGGGGTTAGTAACGGAAAAATCGATTGCTGAAACCATCAAGACGTTCAGAGACATTCTATGGGTCGATTCTCTACCAGAGTAAATAACTCATCCTAGAATGTATCGGGTCCAGGGATACCGTTCCACGAGTGGTACACCATCAACCTTGTACTGTTCAATATACGCATCAAGACCGAGGATACGTCCTGCGCCGAAAGCGGCGACAGAGAGGAAAACGAGCATGTACGCGAAGTCCCCGTTGATGTAGCCGTGTGCGGTGTCCCAGTTCCCGAAGTAGAACAGTAGCATCAGGAACGCGCCCCAGAACGCGGCCAGTCGGGTGAGGAAACCCACGATCAGGCCGAGGCCGATGAGAACCTCGCCCCACGGGACGGCGATGTTGACGAAGTCGACGAACCAACCCGTCTGGCCCATCGAGACGAAGAGATCGGCGAGCGGACTGCCGTTCGCGGGCGGCGCATTCTGGAGGTAGCCGGCCGCGTTGAAACTGCCGGAAAGGACCTTATCTACACCGCTCTGGAAGAACGCGATCCCCATCATCAGTCGTAGTGCAAGGATGAACCAGACGCTCAGGGTGTGAAGCTTCCCGCTCGCCGTAAATCCGCCAATTGAGCTTTGTAGTTGGATTTCTTGTGATGACATACCGTAGACTGATTCGTAGGAATTATATAAAGATGCGTCTCCCCTCCGATTCACGTGAGGAGGTGCCACTGTTTTTCGAGAAGGAGCCGGCTCCGTAGTGTATCACATCCGGCAATCTTCAAGCTGTCTCGAGTTCGAGCGGAGAAACGGGGAAGTGTCCCTATTTTTGGGAGAGTAGCCGTCGGAGGACGAGATGAAGGATGCCTCCGTTTTCGACGTATCGAACGGCTGCAGGCGTACCGACCTGGGCAGTAACCGGGAATTCGACGGTCGATCCATTAGCCCGTTCTGCGAGGACGGTCAGCTCGTCGTTCACGTCTAACCCGTCATCAAGGCCACGGATCGCGACGATCTCCGAGCCGTCGAGGCCGAGCGACTCCCACGAGTCTCCCTCTTGGAACTGCAGCGGGAGGACACCCATACCGACGAGATTGTCACGGAAGATTCGTTCGTAGCTTTCGGCGATGGTAGCACGGACTCCCAACAGATCCGTCCCCTTCGCAGCCCAGTCACGACTCGATCCCGTTCCGAGTTCCTCGCCAGCGAACACGACAAGCGGCGTGTCGTTCTCGCGGTAGCGACGACTGGCCTCGAAGACCGTCGTCTGTTCGTCCGTGGGGTTGTGAATCGTGTAGCCACCTTCGACGTCGTCGAGCATCTGATTCTCGATGCGGACGTTCGCAAACGTCCCGCGCATCATCACCTCGTGATTCCCTCGCCGAGCACCGTACGTGTTGAACTCGTGCGGTTCGACACCGCGCTCCACGAGCCATTCCCCAGCCGGTTGCTCGCGACTGAACGGTCCGGCGGGACTGATGTGGTCCGTGGTGACCGTGTCCCCGAGCAACAGGAGTGTGCGGGCGTCTTCAACGTCCGCCACGCCGGGTTTCTCCAGCGGGAAGTCCTTGAAAAACGGCGGCTCTCGGATATACGTCGAAGACTCGTCCCACTCGTAGACGTCACCGCTCGGCGCATCGAGCGCATCCCAGTGCTCGTCCCCCTCGAACACCTCGGCGTACTTCTCCTCGAACATCGCCGAGTCGACGCTATCGTGAACCGCCGTATGAATCTCGTCGGGGTCGGGCCAGATGTCTGCGAGGTAGACTGGGTCGCCCTCAGCGTCCGTTCCGAGCGGGTCGTGTTCGAGGTCGATGTCCATGCGGCCGGCGAGGCCGTAGGCGACCACGAGTGGCGGACTGGCGAGGTAGTTCGCCCGGATCTTCGGATGGATGCGTGCCTCGAAGTTGCGATTGCCCGAGAGGACACTCGTCGTCCAGAGGTCTTCGGCGTCGATCGCGCGTTCGATCGGCTCGGGCAGTGGTCCGGCATTCCCGATACAGGTCGTACAGCCGTAGCCGACCACGTTGTAGCCGAGGTCTTCGAGATACGGAAGGAGGCCCGATTCCTCGAGATATTGGGTGACAACACGACTTCCCGGAGCGAGACTCGTCTTGACGTACGCGGGGACGTCAAGCCCACGCTCGACAGCGTTGCGAGCGAGGAGTCCTGCCGCGAGCATCACCGAAGGGTTCGACGTGTTCGTACAGCTGGTGATGGCGCTAACTACGACGCTCCCGTGGCCGATTTCAGTCGTTTCGCCGTGTACGTCGACTTCGACCCGTTTGTCGAGGTCGCCGACGTCCAGCTCCGGAAGATCGGGGTCCGGTCGGTCATCGGAAGCGCTGCTTTCGCCAAGCCATCGGGTGAGCGCGTCCTCGTCGATTTCGTCCAATTCGTCTTCGAATTCACCGTGGACCAATCCACGGAAGTGCGTCTTCATGTCGTCCATCGGGACGCGGTCCTGAGGCCGCTTCGGCCCGGCGAGACTGGGAGTTATCGTCGAGAGATCGAGCTCGACTGTTTCGGTGTACTCGGGGTTCTGCTCGCCGAACAGCCCCTGGGCGTCGAGATATTCACGGACCAGTTCGATGTGCTCCTCGTCGCGTCCCGTAAGCTCGAGATAATCGAGAGTCGCCTCGTCCACCCCGAACATCGAGATGGTCGAACCCTGTTCGGGTGCCATGTTCGCGATGGTCGCCCGGTCCGGAACAGTGAGGTTCGACACGCCCGGTCCGAAGAACTCGACGAAGCGGTCGACAACCCCGACCTCGCGGAGTTGCTCGGTGACGTGGAGGACGAGGTCGGTCGCTGTCGCACCTTCGGGTAGTTCGCCGGTGAGTCGGACGCCGACGACCTCGGGGAGCTTCATCGTGATGGGCTGGCCAAGCATCGCGGCTTCCGCCTCGATGCCGCCAACGCCCCACCCGACGACGCCGATACCACCGATCATCGGCGTGTGGCTATCAGTTCCGACGAGGGTGTCGGGGAGCAGCCACTGCTCGCCATCACGCTCTCGGGCGTGGACGACCTGGCCGAGGTATTCAAGGTTCACCTGGTGGACGATCCCGGTTCCCGGCGGTACGACGCGGAAGTCGTCGAAGGCCTGTTGGGCCCACTTGAGCGCTCGATAGCGTTCGCCGTTGCGCTCATACTCCAGTTCGACGTTCTTCTCGTATGCGTCCTCAGAGCCGAAGTAGTCGACCTGAACGCTGTGGTCGATGACGAGATCGCACGGGATCTCCGGTTCGACGAGGGTTGGATCCTCGCCCTTGCGCTCAACCGCCGAGCGGAGTGCCGCGAGGTCGACGACGGCGGGA